>JAFGPO010000161.1 GCA_016936155.1 Caldifarciminota bacterium | reverse complement strand
CTGGAGCGATTGCATGCCGAAGGAAAAGAAGCGGTCGACGTGCGCGACTACGAAAAGGCAGCCGAACTGCGCGATGAATCCGAGATGCTGCAACATGAGTATAAGCAGAAAAAAGCGGAATGGATGAAACAACGGGGTATCGATGATATAGTGACCGAGGATGATATCGCGCGGATCGTTTCCCAGTGGACCGGGATCCCGGTTTCGCGCATGAAGGAATCCGAGATGGATAAATTGCTCAAAATGGAAGATAGGATCCATGAACGATTGGTTGGACAACACGATGCCGTCGTCGCGGTGAGTGATGCGATCCGGCGTTCGCGTGCGGGTTTGAAGGATCCGAACCGCCCGATCGGTTCGTTCATTTTCCTCGGGCCGACCGGCGTGGGCAAGACCGAACTTGCGAAATCCTTAGCGGAGTTCTTGTTCGATACCGAGGAAGCGATGATCCGCATTGACATGAGCGAGTATCAGGAAAAACATACTGTGTCACGCTTGATCGGCGCGCCGCCCGGGTATGTCGGCTATGAAGAAGGCGGTCAGCTGACCGAAGCGGTGCGGCGCCGGCCGTACCGGGTCATCCTGCTTGATGAATTCGAAAAAGCACATCCGGATGTGTTCAATATCCTATTGCAGCTTCTGGATGATGGGCGTTTGACTGACGGGCAGGGGAGGACGGTCGATTTCAAGAATACGATCGTAATCATGACTTCGAATGTGGGAAGCGACATCATTACCGAGAATTTGCAAAAGGATGCATTCGATTATGAAAAAGTGAAGAACGACGTGTGCCAGATTCTGCAGCGGAGCGTGAAGCCCGAGTTCTTGAACCGCGTGGACGAAGTCATCGTGTTCAAACCGCTTGAGTTCGAAGAGATCAAGGGGATCGTGGAACGGGAACTCAAAAAAGTCGAAAAGAACGTTGCCGAGTTCGACTTCCAGCTCGAATTCAGCGATGCGGTCAAAGATTATCTGGCGCACGAAGGATTCGATCAGATGTACGGTGCGCGTCCGCTCAAGCGCGCGATCCAGCGTTTCATTGAGAACCCTTTATCCAAGAACATCATTGGAGGTAAGTTCGCGAAGGGTAGTACAATTAAAGTTGATATGGAAAAGGGGAAAGTGGTATTCACGTAGTCCTATATTCATTGACTTCACGCAACCGGTCACTATAATTCCCTTCAAGCAACAACAGCGGTAAAGAATGAAAATAGCGACAGAAGATCATCTAATGATACCGCTCTATGGCGGGTGTCAAGAACGTACATCCGATGAAACGGCAGAGACCGTATATGATGTTTGAAGAATTATTTCATTATTCCCGGCGTATCACATCCGAACCGTCGCGTAACGGGAAAGAAGTTCTTGTAAGCGAATCCCTCGAGAAGCTTTTGGTTAACGAGGCCCTGTACGGCATGAACCTTGAACAGTTGAGGCGGGCAGTATGATAAAAATCGATGGGAGTCATTTAGAGGGAGGCGGTCAGATCCTCCGTACGGCGATCGCACTTGCCGGCATAACACGGCAGTCGGTTACCATCAGCAATATCCGGAAAGGCCGAAAGAACCCGGGTCTTCGTCCCCAGCACCTCGAAGGGATCGCTGCGGCATCCCGCATGTGCGGCGCGGATGTCGGCGGATTGCGCATGCAATCCGTGGAGATCGACTTTGCGCCCGACGATATCCGGGCTGGAACTTACACCATTGATACGCACACGGCTGGTTCGATCACCCTTGTGCTTCAGGTTCTGTTGCCGATCGCGTTATTCGCCCCTGCTCCAGTCGCCCTCGTGATTAGAGGCGGCACTGCGGTCCCGTTCAGTCCCACGATCGATTATTTCAAAGAAGTACTGTGTTACTATCTCTACCATATGGGATGCACGATCACACTCCGCGTGAAAAAACACGGATTTTACCCGGCTGGCGGCGGGGAGGCCTTAGCCGTCATCAAGCCGGCGGTCCTGAGCCCTCTTACCATGACGGAACAGGGGGCATTTCAGAAGATCAAAGCGACTGCCGTCGCATCGCTGCACTTGAAGGATACAAAAGTTGCCGAGCGTATGATAGATGGTTTTGCCAGCATCATATTCGGAGCAGAGACCACGTGTAGTTATGTGCAGTCGAACTCTCCGGGATGTTTTATCGATGCGGTTGCCTATTTTGAGAATTGCTCGCTTGGCGCGAGCACGCTTGGTGAGATTCGTAAACGTGCAGAAACAGTCGGTCATGATGCTGCCCAACACCTCAAACATATCATGGCGACGAATGCGACAGTGGATTCATGGATGATCGATCAGATCATCCCGTACATGGCGTTGGCGGCCTACGCATCCGGGCAGCGATCCCAGGTGCGCATCCCGCACATGTCAAGACATGCTACAACCAATGTATGGGTGGTTGAACAAATGCTCCCGGTGGCATTCAAAGAGAGTGATTCTCTCCTGACCTGCTATCGAACCACCTAGATCCTATCTCGTTATGATCAATGTACCGCACATGATGTTTGCCGCAGTACGCGCCCGCACAAAATATACGCCTGGTGCATAATCCCTGGTGTTCAGAGTGAGAGCATAACGGGTGCCCCCCCGCCATTGTTGCACAAATCTTCCCTGTATATCGAACACCTCAATAGTGGCAAGATATGGATATGCACCCGTGTAAGTGATTGTGCATTCGGAATTACAGATTGTCGGCACGATGCTGAGGTGTTCCCGATCGTGCTGTATGCCTGTATTTTCCTGCACCTCGACATAAGCGGACGGCTCGAAGTAGACATCATGATCCAGCGGGTAGGTAACACAATGTGCCCAGAGCAGGTAAACAGTGTTGTTTTCGATGAAAAAATGGGGTTGCGTATTGTTCGTCATGTCGGCGGTGATCTGTTCATCGGATTCCCAGTTGATCGCATCATAGGACCGGCGGCGATGAAGGTTGTACGCTGGCACCTGGTACGTGGCATAATACACGAGATACGCGCCATCCGGGGTCTGGTTCGGGAACGGATCGTGTGAGTTCCCGGTGAATGTAAGCCTTGTTTCATCGCTCCACGTGATGCGGTCGATCGAGGTCCGGACAAACACTTCGTATTGACCGCCCCCCATGTTCCGGTGATACGTGTATAAGTAGGTACCATTGGTATGTTTCATGACCCGGGGACGGTAACCGCCTGATCCAACCAGGGTGCACAGCGTATCCCAGGTATTGCCGTGTGGTTTATGCGCGATATACGCACCGCTGGGTCCGCGGTAGCTCATGGTCAGCGAGGAATCAGATTCCACGATGACGCTTGGATCATAGAACATGTCAGTCGGTGACCAACCGATATCAAGCCAGCCTTCCCGCACCCATGTGATGCCGTCCAGTGAATGCGCCGCATGTATCCCGTACTGTCCGCTCTCATTTGATGCATACCAGACGCGGAACGTATCATTCGGCAGTTGAAGGAAGGATAGGGTCGCCTGATCACCGGCTTCGACGATTATCGGGAGAACAGAATCCCACGTCATGCCGTTATCGCTGGAGAACGTGACATACAGATCGCCCGATGCCCAATCCGGATTCCGGCAAAAGACCACCATAAGGCGGCCATCATTGATACTTTCGATCCAGCCTTCATAATCATTCGCCATGCCGCCGGACACGACGATCGGTTCAGCCACAAGATGCGGTAATGTAATAAGAAAAAATATGGCAAGTATTTGCTTCATTCAACCTCCTGTATCATGATATCAAAAAATGGGTTGTTGTCAATTAAAGGCCTTCCTGCTTTTTCGCAGCATTGACATGCACCGCCATATCCATACAATGCAGCAGGAGGATGTATCGTTTTATGCAAAGAGTGCAAAGAATGGAACTTGCGATAAGTACGACCTTTAGTTTTGATCTTCCTTTCAAGGAAATGGCGTTAATGATCAAACAAGCCGGATTTTTATTGGTGTCGTTGAGCGGCGGAGACTACGAACGATCCGGATATCTGACCGCTGCCGGGCGCGAGCACATACGCGACGTCTGTCAGAGAGAGGGCATCGTGATCGATTCAATACATGCGCCTTTGAGTGGTTCGATCGATATATCCCATCTGGACAGCGGTGTACGTGAGGATAGTGTGCAGATCATGAAGAAAGCAGTGTATGCCTGTTCAGAACTGGGCTGTTCACTCCTTATTATGCATCTGAGCAATCGATTTTCCGAGCAAGACTTATGCTCCCGGATCGTCAATGCACGGCATAGCTTAGAGGAACTTGTACCTTACGCCCGGGAGAAAAAAATCCGTATTGCCGTCGAGAATCTTATCGCTCCAGCAGCGAACAGTCTTTTCCGAACCATGGTCCAGGAAAACAAGGGTGCGACTGTTGGTGTCTGCTTCGACACCTCCCATGCCCATGTGGTAAAAGAACTGTTTTCGTTTATGGGTGACTATGGATCCAGGATAATCGCTGTCCATATATCCGATAACAAAGGAATGCTCGATGACCATATGTTGCCGTATGAAGGGTCGATCGATTGGCCGCAATTCATGAGTGGATTTTCTCGGATCGGATATTCCGGGTCTTTTTTGCTCGAGGTTGAAATGAGGGAATCGATGTTCAAGGATCCGCAGGCCTTTCTGAATCAAGCCTATTCCCGGGGTAGCAGATTATTACGATTGTTAAAAGGGTAAGTACATGACAATCCCATTTTCTTACCACGTAGTAGATACTTCATTTGGTGCAGTAGGTGTTGTGTGGTCGCCGCAGGGGAGGGTGAGCAGGGTGTTTCTTCCGGCATCGCGCAAAATCATCGAGCAACAGGTCAGACAATTGTTTCCCGTACACCAAAAACAACGAGCACATCGGGACAGTCCATTCTATCAGATGCTTCATGGATATTTCAATGGCAAGGAGATGACGTTCGACCTCGATGTACTTGATACCTCGACAGTATATCCATTCCAGTATCTGGTGTTGAAAGCTGAACATGTGATTCCCTATGGTCGGGTCAGCACCTACGGGGCGCTGGCACGTCGAATCAAAAGAGCCGGAGCGGCGCGTGCCGTCGGAATGGCGCTTGCCCGTAATCCTTTTCCTATTGTCATTCCTTGCCACCGCACGGTGCGGGCGGATGGTTCGATCGGTGGATTTCAGGGCGGAACGGATATGAAGCGCCGGCTTCTGGAACTGGAAGGCGTGCTTTTTACTGCTCAGGGTAAGGTCGCGCGAAGCTGTATCATATGATCACTTTTTGATTGTGAACTCCCAACAGCAATAATAGTCTTCTGGATGAGGATCCGGTGGACAGGCGATGCACCGTGTCTTGATCCTCGGGTCAATGGTCTTCGCAAAATACGTGTATTCGAGAATGCCGACCGGCTTACAGGGGAAATCCGGTAACTGCTTGCGCTTGCGTGCGGATTGCACCCGGCAATCGTTCATCCGGAATATACAGTGCCTGTCTGATGCTTCGACGATCTCCTGGACATTGATGAATGCGTACAGCCTGAATTTAAGAGCCTGAATTAATGCGGGAATGCCCCTATCGGGTTCGATGCCAAGGCGTTTCATGATACGTTTAGCCTCGATCTGCGTGAACGTTTTCCACGCATTTCCATCGAGTTCGATCGCCGCAGCCATGCCGAATCTTTTCTCGACTTCCTGGAACCATAGTCCATCATGTGCCAGCCAGTTCTTGGCTGCATCGGTAATGAAACCGAGGAGTTGTTCTTTTCCCAGATCTTTCGGTTCGATCATGCTTCCTCCTTCGTATCGATTTCATAAAAGGCCTGATCCTGATGCCGGCGGATCTTCACTTTACTCTGTTCAAGCAATCTCGCCATATGTTTGGATAATTCTATATGGTTGATACCGCTGATCGTGGCTATGTCCTTTATCGTACTCGGTCGGCGCTGGATGATGTCGAGTATCCTGCGATCGATGTTCTGATGAGCCATGTGTGCTTGAGTTTTTTTTAGAGGGACGACGATTTCGGCTTTTCCACCGATCATCGCTCTACTATGTTCAAGAGTGTCGGATGAAACCGGGGATGCATGTGCTTCTAGAGGCGGTCGAACAACGGTATTCAGGTGTACTTTGTCGGGTTGTATCCGGTCGATCGCTTTTTTGAGCGCCTGCATTTCCTGATCCGAGTCATTAATCCCCCTAATGAGCATCACTTCGAGCCAGATCTTCCCGGCATAGGATTTCCGGAATTGCACCAATCCTTCGATGATCGAACTTAGCCTTATGGCGCGGTGCGGTCGGTGTATCGTTCTGAACGTGTCATCGTGTGTTGTGCATAGAGTGGGCGCAATAACCGCGGTATTTCGGAGATCGTTCTGCACGTCCGCCCGGTCGATAATGGAACTGTTCGTGAGCACGGCGATAGGTATTGAAGTCATGGCACGGACCCCCTCGATCATGACACCGAGTTCAGAGTGAAGTGTCGGTTCACCGGAACCAGAGAACGTTATATAGTCGATGTTTTCATTTTTCGACAGAGCATGTGTGATCTCCTCAAGGACATCAGCGGTCGGCACATACACACGCCGTGTGATATCCAGGTGTGTTGTTTTGCCGACCTGACAGTATATGCAATTGAAACTGCAATTCTTATATGGAATAATATCAATACCCAGGGAAAAGCCCAGGCGCCGGGATGCTACCGGGCCATACACGTATTTATAATTCACGCGGACCCTTTATGAGCACAAGACTGCCGACCTTGATATCAATATCATTTGCGATGACCGGGCATTTTACCTTGAGGATATAGAAGATGCTCCGTTTTTGGTCGGACAGCGTTTCATAGTTCCCCTGACCTTTACTGATGATCATATCTGCACTCAAAAAATAATTAAGGAATTGTTCTGAGCAGAGGTCCAGGATCGTTCCAGGTGCGTCGCATCCGGAGGAGAGAATGGTCGCTACTCGATCGATGCCGGCAGCCTGTGCATCGTCACGCGTTGCATCATTTATGATCGGTTGGCTGCGAACCGTATAGACGACGGGTTTCTTGAGACGCTCGATGAGCAGCCTGTCGAGAACGGTTTCTCCCGCATTGTCCGCAATGTAGAGAATGGATCCTGCCGCGGCAAGATCATGTTTGAATGTATCATAGTGGCATACTTCGAAGTCGAGATGCTCCTGTTCTTGGATCTCGCGCGGGCATTCGAATTCAGGATTAGCGCCGAAGTCAATGCTGTTACCGATCGCGGCAAAGCGCAGCGCAGTATACAGGGGGTCGGGTGAGTTCTCGATCTGCGAGACAAACGAGTCATACTGGCTGAGCATGTACGTAGTGCATGCGTCTTTTATCGCTTTGTAGGGATCTTTGACGTGAGTCGCCTGGTAGATTGCTTTGTATACGATCATGCCGATCTCTGGAGGTGTCATATCCAGGGATATATCGGGGAGAATGGACGCAACGTGATCGAATATCTTTTTTATGGAATATTCATCAAGGTGAGCGACCCGGGCCGCTTTCAACGCCTGTTTGAAAAAGCACGGAATGCATTCTAGGTATGTTTTCGTTTTAGTCTATTCCTTTCATCGAGCACGGCGATCTGCGGTGTAAAGCCTGGTGCCTCTTTGTGATCAACCAGCTGATAGGACAGGATACACAATCGGTCACCGACATTGCCTTTTCTCGAGGCTGGTCCGTACAGAATAAATTTACCTGATCCTGCTCTTTCCGCGATCGTATAGGTTTCCAGGCGTTCTCCATTACTGTAGTTGAGGACATGGACTTTTTCTCCTTCCACGATACCGACCGCATCCATTATCGATCGGTCGATCCCCATACTCCCTTTGTAGAAGAGCTGGGTGCCAGTAATGCGCGCATCGGTGATTTTCGATTTAAGGACCTCGATGAATCTTTGAGTCTTTGACCTCAGCGCGTCAGCGATCATACGCCGGTGACTGGCAAACGGTATGGTCGGTAGTTTTTTGAGTGGGAAGTAATCTACGGCGATCGAATCCGACCCGGGGTGCGGTTTTCCCGAGACAATGGTCATTTCAAAACCGATCAGAACAACCGAGCCATATTCCTTTGTCCTCTCGCAGTGTACATTGATCAATTCTTTCACCGTAGCACGAAGCCCGGTTTCTTCGTGCAATTCGCGGATTACCGCTTCCTCACACGTCTCGTTCTGTTCAAGAAAACCGGTCGGCAGGGCCCATGAGCCTTTTTTCGGAAGCTCGCCGCGTTTCACCAGCAGGACATGGCTCCGGTCATCGCTGAAAACGAGGGCCGCGACGCTGGGAAGCGGGTTCATGTAGTGCACCCAGCCACAATGTTCACACACCAGCCGGATCATACCATCGTGATCCTTTTTTACAAGGTAACTCTGACATACCGGACAGTATTTATGGTGTTTCATTGTTTATCCTTTACCGCTTTTTTCAAAGAATCGACAATCGCCGACGCTTCCTTGCCGTGTTGTCGGGCAAGTTCTTCGATCGTTCCCCAGAAAGATTCTCCGCACACCAGACACGGGAGTCCTTCCTGGATGAATACCCGGGCAAGGCCTGGATGGGCTTTCAGCACATCCTCGACCAATGATTCCTTGGTAATATCCATGGCTATATTATATGCAGGTTAGTATTTTTTTCAAGTGTCACCTCATGCCGTGATTCCTTATCCACGTATGCCGCTCTTGCTCAGGGTCCCTGGTGTAGGTATAATAATCATGTTTCCATGTTCTGCGCCCCGCAAAAAAACCATCGTTCGAGCGGAAGGAAAGGATAACCGGGGCATCGTGTGCTGTATGTCACAGGGGATCGAATAAAAGGGGGTAGTATGGAACGACCTGAAATCCTTTTAACGAGCATTCTCCCACAAAAAGGCATGACCATGTTGCAGGAGCACTGCGCCATAACCTATCCCGAGCGCATACCTCATTTCTCACGTGACGAGATCCTCGACCGGCTTCCCGGCAAGACCGGGCTGGTCAGCCTGTTGAGTGACCGGATCGATCGCACCATGCTGGACGCAGGGGATCGTTTGAAAGTGATCGCAAACTACGCGGTCGGCTACAATAACATAGATTGTGCGGAAGCCAGCAAACGCAGGATCGTCGTGACCAATACGCCGGATGTGCTTACTGAAACGACCGCGGACCTGACCTTTTCGCTGATCCTCGCAATCGCGCGGCGGATCGTTGAAGCCGACCGGTTCATGCGGTCCGGCGCGTTCACCGGTTGGCTACCGAATCTCCTGCTCGGCACGGATGTGCATGGAAAGACACTCGGGATCGTTGGATTCGGTCGTATCGGTCAGGCAGTGGCAAAGCGCGCGCACGGTTTCGGTATGCACGTCCTGTACAGCGACGTGGAGCCCAGATCGCACGCGGTTGAGCGAACCTATGAGGCTATCTACTGCGACCTCACCACGCTTCTAGGTGAAGCAAATTTTGTTTCCTTGCATGTTCCCCTTACCGAACATACGCGACATTTGCTGTCGGAGCAGGAATTGTCGTGCATGAAACCGGGAGCATTCCTGATAAATGTTGCCCGGGGCCCGGTCGTCGATGAGACGGCATTGATCAAAGCACTGAGAAACAAGACGATCGCCGGTTGTGCCCTTGATGTCTATGAAAACGAACCTGAGGTCGCCAGCGAACTCCTCGCACTGGATAATACGATCCTCGTACCCCATATCGGATCGGCGACCGAAGAGACCAGAGCCAATATGGCAGTGATGGTTGCCGAGAGTATTTTGAGTGTTGTAATCCGGGGTGATTGCCCGTGTTATATCGTGAACCCTGAAATATACTCAATGTGATTCCGTGAAGATCCTGGTTGCCCCTAATTGCTTTAAGGAATCGCTCACATCGATCGAAGTCGCGCGGCACATCGGCATTGGCTTGCGTCGGGCATCAAAGAAATATTCGGTCGTAGAAGTGCCACTTGCTGATGGAGGCACCGGCACGACCAGGATCATTACCACTATTTTTGATGGCGACTATACTGAATGCCCGGTGACCGGACCCATGGGTGATCCGGTCACCGGAGTATACGGCAGTATCCCGAGCCAGCGGGTGGCGATCATCGAACTTGCGCAAGCAGCGGGCTTGAGTCTTGTCCATCCATCAAAGCGTAATCCGATGATTTCATCCACGCGCGGTGTGGGGCAGATGCTTATGCATGCACTCTCGCGGGGATATAGAAAATTCATCATTGGCATAGGGGATAGCGCCACGATCGACTGTGGCAGTGGTGCCCTTTTCGAACTCGGGATACGGTTTCTCGATTGTTCCGGCAACGCGATCGAACCGTCTTGCTCAGGATTAATGCAGTTACGCTCGATCGACACTACTGCACTCGATGCGCGGATCGCAAAAGCCAGGTTGACGATCGCCTCGGATGTCAAGAATGTGCTCACTGGCCGATATGGAGCGATCGTCTACGCGAAGCAAAAAGGCGCCCGTTCTCGGGATATGCCGGTCATCCGTCGGGCGCTCAGGAATTTCAAGAAAGTCATCCTGGAACAGTTCGGGACCGATCTTGACACTATTCCGGGGTCAGGCGCGGCAGGAGGGATCGGTGGTGCATTCGTTGCATTGCTCAAAGCCCAGATCGTCTCCGGGTTCGGATTAGTGCAGGAGTTCGTTCGTCTGGAAGAAGAGGTCGCGACCAGTGATATCGTGATTACCGGCGAAGGGAGGATCGACGAAGAAAGTATGTATGGCAAGACGCTCAAGCGTGTTGTTGATATGGCATACATTCACAAAAAACCGGTCATTCTCATTGCCGGCAGCATTACACGCAGCACAATCCTGAAGAAAAAATACAATATCCTCGCATGTTACAGTCTTTTGCGTACCGGGCGATCCAAAAAGCGGGCGATCGAGGATGCCGGGTCCCTGTTAGAGAGGATCGCGTACGAGATCGGTAGGAATATCAGGGAACAGGCATGATCGTCTGGACGTTACTGATCGTAGCCGAATAATCCATCAATAAAGGCTGAAATCCATTGAGTCATTGAACGAGATAAGCGCGGCGTGTTGCGGAAATGTCCCCGGATTGATACATAATGTTGTATTGATATAGTCAATACCCCGTCCTTCATGGATGTGACCACAAATGACCAGGTCTGGTTCGAACGTTTCGATGAATGAACGGATGACCTTGCTCCCGACATGCAAACCCATGATCGTCCGATCGAGTTTCGTGTGCGCGGGCGGGCTGTGGGTTACCAACACGTGCCATTTCGCGGCTTCCTGTTTTTCCCATGCCTGAAGTGTCATTGTGATATCCTCTTCTGAATACTCCTGTGGTGTATGAAAGGGAGTTTTTCCGCTCCCGCCGATACCGTACAGCGCGATGTTCTGGATCACTCTGGTCGCCATATGCAGTGAGAGATCATTGTCAATGAGGTATTTATTGACCGTAATGCGATCACAGTTACCCGGGACCGCAACGATATGATCATTGATGGTCGTGAGGGTATGAATGATGTCGCGTGCATCATTATACCCGCCGAAGTTAGTGATATCGCCGGCAATGACGATCAGGTCAGCATTGCTGATCTGTGTTTTGATCGCCTCTGGCAGATTTTTGCGGCCGTGGATATCGGTGATGGCAAGGAGATCCATTCGTTTCGCCTAGAATAGCGGTGTACTCTCCCTACCGGCGTTTCGATTCATAGTCATCGATCGCGCAGTGAAGCGCGGTTGCTGCAAGCAGTGCACAGTGCTCGTTTTCTTCAGGCAGTTTTCCACATGTCGCGAGCATTTGCGCTTGGTCGATCTTTTTCGCTTCGGCAATGTTTTTGCCCGTGGCAATTTCCGTGATGATACTGCCGCATGCGATAGTGGTGCCGCAGCCGTCAGTATCGAATGTGCATTTTGAGATGACCCCGTGGCGGACTTTTATCGAGATTTCCATAGTATCGCCGCATGGCCCGGTGAAGCGGCCATATCCGTCCGCACGGTTCATGATACCCCAGTTCTGCGGGTTCTTCCAGTGCGCAATGACTTTTTCGCTGTATACCTTTCCCGTTTCTTCATCTATATGCCGCTGCAGATTTTTTGCAAATCGCTCAAACGTATCCATCTACAAGGATCAGTATTTAGAGAGAAGGTCGTTGATTAGATGGAGGTAGTCAATGCACAACCTGGTAATAAGGAATTTTTTCTTAACGGTGGTCGGACCTGTGACTGCGAATTTTTCCGTAAGTCGTTTATCCTTCAGGATATGGATGATCGTGTCAGCAAAGCGTTCAGTCTCTTGTGGCTGGATAAGAAAACCATTCTCGCCGTCCTCAATTTGCAGAGGAATACCGCCGATATTCGATGCAACGACCGGTCGTCCTTTCCACAGACCCTCAGTGACCGTCAGGCCGAAACCTTCACGCAATGATTTTTGCATAATGACCGCGGCTTTTCGTTGTAATACATTGACGAGGATATTATCGGACAGAGTGAGGAGCAGGATATCACCGGTTTTTATATCTTGAGACGCCTTTTTCTTGACGCGTTCGTACGTCATGTTGCTTTCAGGATCGTCGGTCGCAGCGCTGCCGCATAACACAAGCCGACAATCGATCTTTTCTTTCACGATCCGGAACACATCGATCACGCCCTCAGGGTCCTTCCATTTGTCAAAGCGCGAGATCTGGCAGATGAACGGTTTGTCCGTGGGCACCCTGTATTTTTTCAAGGTCTTATCGATGATTTTTTCCGAGAGCTCCATGTTCTTCGGAGAAAGGGGATCTATCGCGGGATGGATGATATGTTGGTCAACCGGAAGATCTTCTTTTCTGTATGCTTCATGAGAAATGATCACGGCATCGAACCGGAGAAGGTAGGTGCGGAAATAATCCCAGAGTTCTTTGTCGGGGTGCGAGAAATCAACGTGTACGCGCCATACCCATGGTTGTTGTTTTTTATAGAAGTTGATCAATGGGAGTGGCTGCGGATCGTGGATGATAACACAGTTATGGTCGAGGTGGTTATACAGCGAGAAATCTTCGTTCGCTTCGACATATATTTTTTTCTTCATATCCGTAAAGTGGAGCGGGTCTCCCTGCAGAGCATTGTGGAATTTTTTTGTGATCGTGAAGAATTCAGGCGAACCGCGAAGATGTCGCCATCCTGTTTCCACGCCCGCATCATTTAAAAGCGGTACGAGCGCGCTCAGGATTTCGACGACCCCACCGCCGTAGTATGTGGAGTTGATATGAACGATCGACTTTCCGCACAGGAGCCGGGCGTTCTTATAGATCTCATAGAGAACGTCCTCGCCCACGATGGAAGTGTAGTGATCTATTCGATGTGCCATTTCATTCCTTTTAAAAGATTTCCTCGGATGAGATAGTATACACAATTATCATGTTATTGCAAGGCTGTTAATGAAAAACTATCGTGACTGGGGGTGCGCAATGAATTTTTTCAACAATTCCCTGACTTGACCGGGCGATTGTATGGTATACTTCGCTTCAGAGAGCCCGAGGCCGACTTTGATGGATAGGGCGTTCTTTGGCAGCACGCGAAAGATATCTTCATCCGTGTAGTCATCGCCGATCGCCATGATAAAATCCCACTTCTTTTTCTGCAGCCATTTTGCCGCAGCCCTGCCTTTATTGATGCCCAGATTCTTGATCTCGATCACCTTGCTTCCCTCGAGTACGCCGAGATCAAGATTACTGGTTAATTGACGGATCGTTTCCTTAAGCTCTCCGGCACGGATCCGGGCAAGTTTCGGATCGGAGCGACGGTAGTGCCATACGAGTGAGTACTCTTTTTCTTCGATAAAAGAACCGGGCGTCCGGTCGGCAAATATCTCAAGAATCGGCTTGATCTGGTTCTTCCAGCGGTCGTCCAAAGACCCGATAAGGCTCCACTGTGATTTACGGGGCTTCAACCATATTCCGTGTTCGGCAATAAGGGATACATCGATCGCGCCAAACCAGACATCGAGCGTACCTCGGCGACGACCACTGACGATTACGGTTTCGTTGCGTTCATCGCGTGCGAGCGCACGCAATATTTTTATGATCTCGCTCGTCGGTCGCGCTTCATCGGGATTGTCCTTGAATGGCATCAGGGTGCCGTCATAGTCAAGCAGGATAAGTCGCCGCACGCTCTTCTGGTAGTCGCCGACAATGCCCTGCAGAGTACGGTTCGTGATCGCACAGACCTTCATTGATGATTGGATCTGTTTTATCCGCTGGAGACGGTCCATGAAATCACGCGCCCAGCGATCGATGTTGTACCGTTTCAAGCGCCGCTGCATGATCCGGTTCCGTCGCTGTTGGTCTTCCTCCGGCATGCTGAGCGCTTCATAGATCGTCGCGGCAAGCTCGTCACAGTTGTTCGGGTTTACGATCAACGCTTCGCCGAGCTCGCGGGCCGCGCCTGCCATTTCACCGAGGATCAGCACGCCATGCTGGTCGATCTTGCTCGCAATGTACTCTTTGGCGATGAGATTCATGCCATCCCGCAATGGAGTAACAAGCGCCACATCGCCGACCGCATAGAGGGGAACGAGTCTTTCGAACGGCAGCATCCGGTACAAGTACCAGATCGGCATGTACCCGATATCCCCGTACTTACCGTTGATCCGGCTGATCAATTCGTCGACCCGCCGCTTTAATTGTACGTAGTGCACAACATTCGTTCGCGAAGGAACCGCAATGAGAATGAGCGTTACCTTTTTCCTGAATTCCGGGTGTTGGGCAAGGAACAAATCGAATGCCTCAAGCCGTTCCGGGATGCCCTTTGTATAATCGAGTCGGTCGATACTGACGATAATTTTTCGGTTCTTGAACCGTTCCTGGATACGGGCGATCTCCCGTTCTGAGGCAGGCGTCTGGGCGGCTTGTTGGAAACGTTCGTAGTCGATCCCCATGGGAAAGGCATCGACATTGATCCGTGTCCGGTTCGAGTAGATATACCCGAGCGAAAAATCATATCCTGCGAGGCGCCGTACGCTCTCCGTGAAGTGATGAACGTAATCGTACGTGTGGAATCCGATGAGATCAGCACCGAGCATGCCCTCGATAATATCATTTCTGCAGGGGAGTAAACGGAATACTTCAGAGGAAGGAAAGGGGATATGGAGGAAGAAACCGATCGATGCTTTCGGCATTTTTTTGTGCAGCAGGTGCGGGAGGAGGAGCAATTGATAATCGTGGACCCAAACCGTGTCACCGGGTCGTGCTATTGTGTGCACGGCATCGCAGAACTGTTGATTGACCCGTTCGTATGCACGCCACGCCCTATTGTCATAGGCGACATGTTGCATGAAGTAATGGAACAGAGGCCAGAGCGTTTTGTTGCAAAAGCCATGGTAGTAGTGTTCAACATCGTATGCAGAGAGGAATACCGGGTAGCAGTTTTTTTTCTTGAGGGCTTTACGTATCGACGCGGTATCCCTGGTAGTGCGGGCGCTGATGTAACCGGGCCAGCCGATCCAAAGACTTTTGTGCGTACTGTGGAACGCGTCAAGGCCGCTCGCCAGACCGCCGACACTGGATTGGAGTTTGATGGATCCGCCCCTTTTCGTAACAGTGACCGGAAGTCGATTTGATACGATGATGAGTCTACTCATGACTTTATTATAGTAATCATCGAATAGACCGAGTCAATACAGGATCGATGGAGTGGTAAAAGATCGCTCCGGCTATGTGCTGGCAACTATTTTATTGACTACTTCGGTAAATGCCTTTGCGGCCTTTGACTCCCGCTGGTGGAGCATGAAGGATTTCCCGTCGTCGCCGAGTGTAACGATCATGGGTTCGATCGGTATCGCGCCGAGAAAAGGTATATTCAGCTCCTTGGCTGCTTGTTCGCCGCCGCCGGTTTTGAAAAGGTCGATCGTTTTTCCGCAATGCGGACATGTCATTCCGCTCATATTTTCGACGATCCCGTAGATCTTTAAATTCAATTTGCGCGCGAAATTCACCGCTTTTCGTGAATCCAGAAGCGAAACTTCCTGGGGTGTTGTGACGATGATCGCACCAGTAGCCGGAATAAGCTGGGCAACGGAAAGCGGTTCGTCCCCGGTGCCGGGTGGTGAATCGATGATAAGATAATCCAGGTCACCCCAGAGAACATCGCCGATGAACTGCTGGATAAGTTTCATCTTAAGCGGTCCCCGCCAGATCACCGGTGATGTCGGATCCTGCAGCAGGAATGACATCGAGACCAGGGAAAGATTCTTGCTCACATGAACCGGCATGATCGTGTTGTTATCGGCCGGTTCCATTCGTTTACCCTCGACCCCGAGCATCTTTGCGACATTCGGGCCGTGGATATCAACATCCAGCAAACCTACCTTCATCGAACGCTCGCTGATCGCAACCGCAAGATTGACCGCGACCGTGCTCTTGCCGACTCCGCCCTTGCCTGAGAACACGAGGATTCGATTTCTTATCCTGCTTAATGTCTCGTTGATTCTTTTTTGTTCTTCGTTATTTTCTTGTTTCATGGTTAAAGCCTTTCATAGGTTACGTCGTGACGGTCATCATGACTTTTTGCAGCAACGACGATTCGTCTAGAGCCCCTTCAAATTGTATTGTTCCATTGATCACGATCTTCGGCACCGCATAAACATTGTGTCGTTGTGCGATTACCGGGAATTCCTGCGCATTGATCATATCCGCGGTTATGTGATCGTTTTCCAGTGCCATACGGTGGGCGAGCATGACCGCGGGTGCGCAGTACGGACACGAAAGGGTTACAAAGACCTGTATGTGAACAGGTTTGGTGAGTTCGAGCAGGGCCTTTTTTGTTTCCGGCGCCAGTCCAGATTCTTGTGTGGACACGACCGATATCGCATTGAGCAGCGTGGAGAATTCATGGCCGGCCGGGACACCGTACATTCTTATACCATGGTCCCGGAAACCCAGCACGAGCGTGGCCGGTATCTTATCGATGCCGTATTCCTCGGCTTTTGCGACATCTTTTACATGGTCGAACACGGTACAGGTGATTTTATCCGATAGGGCAGCGACCTCTTTCATAAGAGATTCGTTGTCCTTACAGGTGGGGCATTCTCGTCCGGGGATAGCGATCGTGTCATCGCGCGAAAAGACCACGAGCGTCACAGGATCCTTCATGCCACTGAATATTTTGCTGACCTCTTTTTTTGTTGCCTCATCAAGTATGGTCATTTTTCTCCCTTGTTCACATTTTGCCCGGTGTACTTGTTATGAAATGAGATCTGGTCGCTCGGCCGGCGTGCCGGACGTTCTTTCTCTGCTTTGATCTGTTGTTCGGACAGAATGGGATCCATCGTTTCCGCCTTTTTCCCGACGATCACGAGCGCGATAACCGCCATATCGTCAGGAATGTTCAGGATCGCCCGGACCTTTTTAGGGCTGTATCCAGCGATCGGGTGTGCAACAAGACCGAGCTCGGTTGCCCGAAGGATCATCGCAGCGGTTGCCATGCCGGTATCAAACTGATAGTACTGCCGGTCATGTATCTGGCAGTCGAGCTCGGGCTTACTGAGTACGGCAATGATCATCGACCCGGATCGTGCCCACTCATTGCCCTGTGACAATGCTTCATGCATATTCTTTAATACGTCCTTGTCGTACACGAACACATAACGCCATGGTTGGTTATTAAAACAGGAACAGAATAAACGGGCACTGTCAACGAGATCATCGATGAGTTCTGCGGTGATCTCGACCGGTGCTAAAGAACGATATGCACGCCGTTGTCTGATCGCATCATGGACATTCATGCTCTGTTATTCCCCCCAGATGATCGTTCCCTTATTCGACACATGGTAGAATTGATCTTCAAGGATCCGCTGGTGTTTGGTCTCTTCATCTGCGAGATCGGTGAAAATATTCTTACCTTCCTCGCCGTCCATCATGCCGGCGATCGTGCGGTATTGATCTTGTGCGTCTTTTTCCGCCTTGATCGCTTTGTTGATGACATCGACGATCTCATCCTTGTTCGGTTCGAACTGTCCTTCGATCTCGGGTTTGATCATCGGAATATCCTGAGGAGCACCGGGTTGCGCGTTCTTTCCTTCCTCGCGTGCTTTGATGATTATGTTGACGCGATCATAGTGGTTCTGTTCGAAGGCCGCCAGTTGTGTAAAAAATTCTTTCCCTTTTTCGCTCTGCGCCTTGGTTGCGGCATTCGTATAGAACTCTTTTGCCTTTTTTTCTGCACGCAAGGCTTCCTGCAGTAATTCGTTGATTGTTTTCATCATTAACCCCTTTTTTCCCATGTGACTGGGTGCATTCGTGATTTTTGTATAAAACAAAATTATAATTAATTATAAGTATATCCATTTTACTGCTCAAAATCAACCACCACCTTTCTTGCATGAAGCTGTTCGAGCATGGACACAGTATCCGCGGTCGGTTCGTAGCAGGACGTATTCGTACAAACACGAGCGATCGCATGTCCCGGGTACGTGACGGATGCGCCAAAATCAGGTAGTATATTGGTGCGAGATGGATCGTTTTCATTCGCCGGATTCAAACGGAATATCGCGTAAGGGAGGAATCGATCCTGGAGCGAACGTACTATAGCACTCGTTGAGGCATGATCAGGGTCACCAATGATCGTGATCGATGCCGGCGTGTCGTAGTTCCGAAGGTAGGAACCGACGAAAAAGGCATATGCAGTAGGATTTTTTATTATCGGATCCGCCATGGTTCGTTCCAGTTGTTCAATATACCGGTGGTACTTGTTCGAACCGGTGATTGCACTGAGGACCTGGAGAATATAGTACGCGACTGAACTGCCGGATGGTAATGCACTATCGTACTGGACTTTCTGGCGGATCAGCAGACGCTCGCTATTAACTGAGGTGAAGAAAAAACCACCATGAGGCCCTGGATCCCAGAATGCAGCGAGCATAGTATCACACATGGTAAGTGCTTGCTCAAGGAATGGTAATTGAAAGGTCGTTTGGTAGCATTCGATGAGCCCCCATATAAAAAATGCATAATCATCAAGGTGCGCGGTGATGCCTGCCTTATTCTGGTAGTAACGATGTACGAGCTGGTGGTTTTTGTGCAGCAAGTGTTGTCCGATGAACGCCGCAGCGCGGCATGCCGCTTTGGTGAGTTTATCAAAACCAGTGATTCGACCGGCTTGGGCAAGGGCAGCGATCATGAGGCCGTTCCAGTCGGTCAGAATCTTATCGTCTTTTGCCGGACGGACCCGTTGCGTGCGTGCTCGCTTGAGTTTTTCAAGGGATCGTTCGATCGCCGCATCAATGTTCCGGGATGAACCGGTTCCGTGGGGCGGATCTTGTTGGGAACGAATTCGATAAAGAACATTACGGCCGACCGGTTTTTGTGTTGCTTCGTCCGTTATGTTACCCTCAGGGAGTACTCCGAAGGCCTTGCAGAAAACGGGCGCCGTGCGCTTCAGAATTTTCTTCACTTCATCGTACGACCAGAGATAGAATTGACCTTCTTCCCCTTCACTCTCTGCATCTTCAGCCGAAACGAAACCGCCTTCCGGTGCGGTCATTTCGTTCTGTACATAGTCGGCAATGCCAAGTACTTCAAGCCGGTAAGTATCATTGCGGGTCACCTGATACAATTCCGCATAAGCCATCATGAGAAGCGCCTGGTCATAGAGAATTTTCTCAAAATGGGGGACACGCCACTCTATGTCGGTTGCATAGCGGTGGAATCCTCCTCCCACGTGGTCATGGATGCCCCCGTCGCGGATCTTCATGAGCGTATGCTCGGCCATACGCAACGCGTGAACCTCCCCGTATACATACCAGTAGCGGAGCAGGAACATGAAGATATGAGGCGATGGGAACTTGGGTGCACTTCCGAATCCCCCATGATGTTCATCATATCCTTTTTTCAGGTCGTGGTAGAGCGCATGGACCTCATTTTGTGACAACGCGTTGTCGCCATTTACGTGACTGATATGCTCGAGAGCGATCTGCACCTGATTCGTGGTCTGGTGTATCGTGTCCTGTTTATCACGCCATGCACATTCGAGTTCCCCAATGAGGTCGATCAATCCCTTTTTGCCGTAGCGCGTATCTCTGGGAATATACGTTGCGGCGAAAAAAGGTTTTTTGTCCGGGGTAAGGATCAAAGAGAGGGGCCATCCGCCGGTTCCAGTCATAAGGTGGCACAGTGTCATGTAAAGATGGTCGATGTCCGGTCGTTCTTCCCGGTCGACTTTAACGCATACGAATGCACGGTTCATGAGAGCCGCGATTTCCGTATCTTCGAAGGATTCACGCGCCATCACATGGCACCAGTGGCAGGTGGCATAGCCGATCGACAGAAAAACCGGTTTGTGTTCGCGCCGTGCTCGTTCAAACGCTTCATCGCACCAGGGATACCAGTCTACCGGATTGCCGGCGTGCTGGAGCAAGTACGGACTGTGCTCTTTATTCAACCGATTGCGGGACTTTTGTTTTTTCACCACAAACCCGGGCTCTCGTGCTTCACCATGATTTCACGACAGGAACACCTCAAACCGTTCTTTCGACGCCTTACAGATCGGGCATACTTCAGGCGGTTTTGCGCGGGCGCAAAGATACCCGCATACCTTACACCGCCAAACCAGGTAGGGTAATGCAGGTCTTCCGTTCCCCGTGCGCGGTCTCGCCATCCGCGCGCGTTCGGTTTCCGGCAATCGGCGTTCCGGTATCCGTCCGGCAGTTTTAGCGCCCTGCACGACGGCTCTGGAAACATACAGGCCGCAGTAGCAGGTACCGTGTTCATCAATATCCGGATCGCGATAGTCGCAAGGGCATATGATGTCGAGGTCTTTTTCCTTGACCCCTGCTGCAAGGCGGCACGGACATGCCGGGTACCCGTATCGTGCCTGATTCACGATCAGGCTTTCGACAAGTTCCCGCGTGAATGCCGTGTCCGGGTTGAGGTTGTATCCGGACGCCTGTGCCTCCTCGTTCAATTTCCGATAGAGTGCATCGACCTTTTCAGGAGGTATATTGTTCTTATTATCAGCCATTGCCTAAATTCTCCTTGATTTCTGCTTCGTCATATCCGATGACGCAGGATGTATCGTTGATCACGAGGGTGGGGAAAGAAATGCGAGGATTCCATTTTTTGATCTCTTTTTTCACGAGGGTCTGTTCTTTTTCATCGAGCAGATCAACATCAATATAATCGTACATGACACCGAGCGCACTGAGAAGCCGTTTGGTTTTTCGGCACCATATGCAGGTGCTCAGTGCATAGAGCATGATATGCCCTCTATCATCTCCATTGACATGCTGAGTGGTCATTTGTGTTCCTCTTCACTATTGCCTCGATTTTCTCCTCCGATGTATATTTCAGGTGATTCGTCGAATATTTTTTTGCATCCGGGGGCACAAAAATAATAGGTTGTGCCCTTATATTCGCTTCGGTAGCGCACTGATTTTTCATCAACCATCATTTTACATATAGGATCGATCGCCATTTTTTGCTCCTTTTATTAGTGTTTTTAAAACAGGCGGAGTGTACCGTTGCAGCAAAAGGGATAACGTCACTACAGTAACCGAACTCATCGCCATAGCCAAACCTGCGAATTCTGGTTTAAACGCGATCCCGGTTACCGGGTAGAGGAGTCCCGCGGCAACTGGTATGAGCACAATGTTATACGCAAACGCCCAAAAGAGATTCTGGCGGATCCGTTGCATGACCTTTTTCCCCAGTTGGATCGCAGCCGGTACACCCATAAGCGTGTCGCGCATCAACACAATATCACCGCTTTCGAACGCGATGTCAGTTCCACTTTTAACGGTAATGCCGACATCAGATTGAGCGAGTGCGGGTGCATCATTAATACCATCTCCGATAAAGACAACTTTTTGCTGTTTCGCCTGCAACTCTCGTATTACTCTGGTCTTGCCCTCCGGGAGGACATTCGCGATCGTTCTGTCGATCGTGAGACTGCGCGCGATCGCCTGGGCAGTGTGTTCATGATCTCCCGTGACCATGATCACACTGAATCCCATGTTTCGCAATGACTGTACGCTATCACGGGATTCCGGTTTGATCGGATCCGCCAGAGCGATCACTCCGACAACCTCAAAATGTTGTGCTATATACACCAACGAAGCACCCTGTTTCTCTAAGCCGTTGATCATTGGTTTCATCGGAGAGGGGATTTTGATCTTTAATTCCTCCATGAAGCGTTCGTTGCCGATGTTTGTTGGTACGTTATTAACAGAAGCCTGAATTCCCCTGCCGGCGAATGAGCGAAAATCCGTAATTGGATAGAACCCCGGTCGGTTAACCCGTGACCGGGTGACGATCGCCCGGGCGAGCGGATGCTGAGAATGCTGTTCGATACTCGCGGTGATTGTCAGGAGTTCTTCTTCTGTATACGGGGGGACAGAGAGGATTTTGGTGACGATCGGGATGCCTTGCGTGAGCGTGCCGGTTTTATCAAAAACCACGGTTGATATCGTGTCGAGTGATTCCAAACCTTCTCCATGTTTGATTAAGATGCCCAGCTGGGCAGCCCGTCCTATCCCTACCGTTACCGCGGTCGGTGTTGCTAATCCGAGCGCGCAGGGGCACGCGATGACAAGTACTGAGATCAACCGGGTCAGCGCGAACAGCAGGGATGAATGGAAGATCCAGAACCACCCGGCAAAGGTCAGAACAGCGATCAGCAGGATGACCGGTATAAAGTAGGTGACGACACGATCTGCCAGCCGTTGCATCGGCGGTCGACTTCCTTGTGCGGATTCAACCAGACGGACTATCTGAGAGAGCACGGTATCGCGCCCGACTCGGACCGCAGTGATCTTTAACATGCCATCGGTATTGATCGTTCCACCGATCACCTGGTCATGATGTTGTTTAAGAACGGGTAGTGATTCGCCCGTGATCATTGATTCATTGACATAGCTCGTACCATCCAGCACTTTCCCATCGACCGGAATCCGCTCACCGGGTCTTACAAGAAGTTGATCGTCGATGGTGACCATCTCAACAGGTATTTCAACTGTGTGGTCACCCTGGATACGGTGGGCGGTTTTGACCTGGATATTCATCAGCTTCTTTATCGCAGCCGAAGTACGTCCCTTCGCGCGTGTTTCAAGATATCTCCCCAGGGTGAGAAATGAAGCGAGCATCAGGGCGGTTTCATAAAACATGAACTCATGGGTCAACAGGATATTGAATGTGCCCAGGACGCTTGCTGTGTACGCAACTCCCATACCCAGTGAATACATAACATCCATGGTAAGCACTGCGTGGCGCAGTGACCGGTAGGCGGCAGTGAATATGGGGAGACTGATATAGAGAAATACGGGCGTAACCACGATGAACTGTAAGAAGAGCATAAAACCGGGGAGGGACAGAGGCAGGTACATGAGTATCATAAGAGGGATCCCGAATGCGAGACCGGTGATGAACCGCTGCTTTTTCTGTTGAAGATCTTTTTTGCGTGCCGCTTCTTCGGGCCCTGCTGATTGTTCACCTTCACCCAGGAATTGATAGCCGGCGTCTTCTATCGCTTTTTGAAGATCCTTTGATGACAATCGATCAGTATCATAGGTCACGAAGGCCTTTTCAGACGCAAGATTGACACTTACATCATTAACACCATCAAGACCTTGCAGGGATTTCTCGATAGTCTGCACACACATCGCACAGGTCATACCGCCGATTTTTATAGTTTTTTTCTCAAAACGACCGGTTTTGTTATTTTTCATATGCCCGTGCTTTCCGTGCCCTGATGGTCACGGCAGCATGACAACCGCATCTACGAAAAGTTCATATTCCTCGTCCTCGTCCATATTATGGATTCGTACTTTCTCGACTTCCCTGACGCCCATGATTTCAAGTATTTCCGATTGATAGAGCATTTTTACGCCTGCCTCATGCAGTTTTTCCTTGATCCCCGAAGCCATATTTTTTTCCGCTGAGCCTGAGACAAATACGACACGCGGAGATTGTTCGGTCAACGCGATCGCCGTATCGATCGAAGCTTCACCGCGGTCAACGACCAGCGTGCGTTTCCCCGAAAATAGGGATGGGTTTTCAATCGCGAGATATACTCCCTTGCCAAGAAATTTTTCCGCACTGGGCATCGGGTTCCCGGATATTTTGCTGTTCTCGGTTGCCTTGACCTTTGGCTCCTTTTTGTTTTGGAAATTCCGGATCGCATCTTTGAGTGCATCAGCAGCAAGATTCGAGCAATGCATTTTAATGGGGGGGAGTCCATCAAGTTCGTCCGCGACATCCTTTCTTGTTATCGAAAGCGCTTGTTCGAGGGTCTTGCCTTTTGCAAGTTCTGTGATCATGCTTGCCGTCGCTATGGCGGAACCGCAGCCGAATGTTTTAAACCGGATATCCTCTATCCGGTTGTTCTTTACCCGAATATAGAACTCCATGAGATCGCCGCAAACTGGATTGCCCACGCGTCCGATCGCGACATCATCGCCTTTTAGGGTTCCGACATTGCGCGGATTACGGAAGTGATCGAGGACTTTTTCTGAATATGAAGTTGATTTCATGATCTTATTCCTCCTTATATAACGGTGACAGGGCCCTGAGCTGCTTTACTACCTTGGGTATTGCCTGTATCGCGCTATCGATATCAGCGTCTTGCGTGAACCGTCCCACGGTGATTTCAAGTGAACCGTGCGCTTCTTCATGTAAAAGACCGAGCGCGATCAAGGTGTGCGAGGGTTCGAGTGTTTTTGATGAACATGCTGATCCCGTCGATACTTCGATCTCCTTGTCCTTGAGCGCGAGCAGGAGTGATTCGCCCTCGATCCCATCAAATCTGAAATGGGCATTGTTCGCGAGCCGGTCGGTTGGATGCCCGTTAAGATGGGAATTCGGAATGTTAGCCAGGATTTCCTTGATAAGACGGTCGCGATAGATAGTGAATCGTTCGATCTCCGCAGGCATGGTGTGTGCCATTATTTCTGCGGCCTTTGCCATTCCTACGATGCCCGGAATGTTCTCTGATCCTGAACGTAGGCCGAATTCCTGGCCGCCGCCGATCATGTGCGGTACGATCTTTATCCCTTCCTTCACAAAGAGCGCTCCGATTCCTTTGGGCCCATACAGATCATTCGATGAAAGGGACATCATGTCTACATTCAGGGATTGTATATCCAGGGCAAGAAGACCCTCTGCAGCCACGGCGTCGGTATGCAGTACAATATCATGTTGTTTGCACAATTCAGCGATTTCGGTCAACGGCTGGATCGTGCCGATCTCGTTGTTAGCATACGCTATGGACATGAGTATGGTTTTTTCGCTGATACGGTCCTTGATCTTCTGTGTAGCAATCTTTCCATATTGATCAACCGGGACCTTGCTTACGGAGAAACCGTTCTTCTCAAGGAATTTTGCTATATTGTGGATGCTGATATGCTCGGTCTCGCTGATGATAATATGGTCGCCCTTGTGCTTGTTGCGCTGTGCAAACCCGATAAGCGCAAGGTTGTTGGCTTCAGTGGCTCCCGAAGTAAAGATGATCTCCTCGGACTGCGCACCGATAAAATGTGCGACCGCTGCCCGGGATCGTTCCAGCGCGTTCGTAGCCGTATCGCCAACACGGTGCAGGGAGGATGCGTTGCCGAAGTCTCGTGTAAAATACGGGCTCATTGCCTCAACAACCCGCTCATCCATTGGTTTTGCCGATTGATAATCAAGATATACGCTCATTGAGCAGTCCTAAAACCACATGGTCGCGTTGGCGTCAAGCGCAAGGTCATTGAGTGTCGCTGCACCGACGATCTTGACACCGTCAATAAGATCGACCTTGTCCCAACCCAGCATTTGTTTCGACGCTTCGCATACGTAGATCTCAATGCCCATATCGAGCGTTTTTTTTATCATATCGCCCACACTCGGGAACGCGCCCATTTTTATCGTGTCAGCGGTTCCTGGTTTGAGTATTCTCAGGGATGTGCCGAGGTAATATACCTTTGCATTGACATCCATGGCCTTTGCTGATTGAGCGAGGACCAGGGGTGCGTACTGCCGTTCCGGAGCGTCACTGGTCTGCACGTAGAGTATGTTCTTCCGGTCAGACATAAAGGCCTCCTTTATTTATTACGTTTGATCAAGAACCGCAGAATACCGTTATTATTCTCGATGCTGATTACGGTATGGCCGGTCCTTTTGCAGAATCGTTTGATATCCTCTTCGGCTGCGGGGTCGTCTGCCAGCACTTCCAGGATCTCTCCGATGTCAACAGAATCGATGCCTTGACGGGTCTGGAACAGAGGTTGAGGACAGTATAAGCCGACGCAATCGAGCGTTTTTACTGGTTGTTTTTCCGCCATTCAACCTCCTTGTTCAGAACAGCGGCGAAAAGTGCTGTTCCGCCCAATAATCTTCCTTCAGCACGTCCATTTGCTTGGTGATCGCTTCGAGGTGCTGCTGTTCCCATTTTTGCAGGTCTCCGAAAAGGCGTTTCGCCTGCGGATCGTCGGTATCTTCCTTCATTTTTCTATAGAAGTCGATAGAGTCGGCTTCCAGGAGCGCGCCGATACTGAGCGCGGACATTTCAAAATGGTGTTTTTTGATACGTTCCTTTATTTCGGCGCTGAAGATCGGACTTTCTCCCTTGAATATCGTGCGCGCTTCGGTCAATGTGATTGAGGGTTTCCACGTCGTGGTGTTGAGGATCGCCGTATACCATCGGTTGAGTTCCTCAAAATGTATTTCCTCATCGCGGGCGAGTAGAGAGAATACCTCTTTGCCTTTCAAATCGTTCGTCCTCTCCGCGGCTAACCGGTAGAACTGAATACCGTTCAATTCGGTCTGTAAAGCGGTCCTGAGACCTTCAAGCATATTTTCCTTATCCATATCCACTCTCCTTTTTCTGTCTACTATTTAGACAGGATATTTGCCGTTTGATTTATTCAATACGTCATTTATAGAAACAATAGGGTAATTTGACAAAGCGCGCGTCATCGGGTCGCGTACCGTTTAGCCATTATCTCCTACCGTGCACTCTTTTGTGGACCGGAGGTGGGAACAATTTCCTTTCTGTTCGATCAGAAGGCTGTAGGCAGTTCTTCTTTGTATATACCGCCCTTACGTAATTGTCCGATGATGCGGGATCTATTGAAACGGATCCATGATCAAAGTCCCTTGAGCGCAGATATATACATGAGCCGCTACGTCCATTTGCGCATACAGGTACCAGATCAGAATCTGCCGTCCATCTTGAATTCGGCCATGTCGAACCAGAATCCTGAACCCGTGATATTATCGTACTGGGCTTGCAGCAGATCGTAATGATACTGCTCTTCTTTTGTGATCCTGGAGAAAAGGTCCTTGACTACGACATCATTCGATGTATCGACCTGTTTTGTATAGTAGTCGATCGCGCCCCGTTCTAGTTCCAGCCCGATACGAAGGGCTTCGAGATCAGTCGCTTTCTCTTCTTTTCCTCTCTTTTCAACGCGGGCTTTCAGCTC
Source organism: Caldifarciminota bacterium (assembly GCA_016936155.1). Lineage (GTDB taxonomy): Bacteria > Hydrothermota > Tepidihabitantia > SM23-42 > SM23-42 > JAFGPO01. The sequence goes on along the minus strand of JAFGPO010000161.1, from coordinate 10,241 downwards.
GTCGAGCACTGTTTGTTTTTCCAGTTCTTCTTTATCAATGTAGGTTTTCCACTCATCACTCCCCAGGACCGATGTGAATATCTCGCTGAATTGTTCGATATGACCGTTCTCGTCTTGTGCCAGTTTTTTAAATACTGCTTTCCCATGATCGCTTTTCGTGACCCCGGCAACATGTTCATAAAAACTTCTACCCTGTATTTCCATACGAGTCGCATACCGGATGGCGTCGAGTATTGCTTTGTTTAATTCTGCCATGATTTCTCCTGTTTATTGACTTTTCCAGAGTCCATGGATATTGCAGTATTCACGCGCGGTCACTGGGTTCGCCGTTATCGTAAACGTGGCCTTTGGTTCATCGCCCGGTCTGAGAAAGGCGCGATACACCTTGCCATCATCACTTATCTCGATCCATTCAATATAATGCTTCTCTTCCATGGGATGGGCAGTGCTCCCTACCTTTACTACGATCACACCGTCTTTTTGTTCGATAAGAGGGACGTGTTTTTCTTTCGCTGCATCCACGGTATTTTCTTCCATGAGTTTCATCGGTTCCCCGCAACATACGAGTTGTCCCACACCTTCGTGCAAGACTTCCACGATGTTACCGCATTTCATGCATTTGTATACCTGCATTCTTTTTGTCACCATGACCTCCTTTCACACGCATATTACTTGTTCACGCAGACTGAATCCTTGCATCCGGATAATTTAACATAGTGTCTTCGTTCTTCTTCAATGATCGCGTCGATCTTGCCTTTTTCGTTCTCCGGAACGATATTTTTTAGTTCCTGGTAATAGAGTATCGATTCGATCTCACGGGCCATTGCGAATTTGAGCGCTGCTTCTGCCGTGGTTATTGTTGCGATCTCTTTTTTCACTTTTCCCAGGGGAAAAATGTGATTGTCCGCATATGCCCGGAGATACTCGTAGTATTCGCCCGGATACATTTCAGGCGGATCATATGTTTCGATCGTAGAGAGGAGTTTTTCATATGTTGCTTTGTGTTTAGCCTCTTCGCTCGCCAATGACTTGAAGAGTTCCTTCACTTCCATTGAAGCGACCTGTTGTGCGACGGTGGTATAAAAAAGTTCACCGTTTTCTTCGATACGGATGGCGAATTGCATTATTTCCGCTGGTTTGAACATTCGTTACCTCCTTTACGTGGTTATTTTCGATTCCTGGTGTTTTTTCAGGATATCTTCGGCGAGTCGCTGCAATTTTTTGAAATCATTTGGCTTGGGATCGCCGCGCGCGATGACCGGGTCCAGAACTTCGACCTTCAGATTGCCAAGCATGGATTGGAGTGTCTCGGGCATTTTCCCGGCCCAGCCATAAGAACCGATGATCGAGGCGAACCGTGTTTTTGGTCTCAGGGCATTTGTCAGGTAGGCTGCATATACCGCAGCCGGATGTGGGCCGGTAAGGACAGTGGGTGAACCGATGACAATGGTCGCCGCATCGACCAGTGCCATGGCGAGCTCTCCAATATCAGTATTCGTGAGGTTAAAAGGAAGGACTTTTATATTCCTCTTCATGAGTTCTTCGGTAAAATATCCGGCCATACGGTGCACGCTGCCGTGCATAGAAACATACGGGAGCAGGACTTCGTTCTTCACATCATCCGAAATCCACTCACGGTATGCATTGATAATGAATCCAGGATTGTCGTGGATCGGACCGTGGCTTGGTGCGATCATTGCGATCTCGTATTTCTGCAGTGTCGCAATATGCTTCTTTATCATGGTACGGAATGGCATCATGATCTCCGCGTAGTAGCGTTTCGCCGCGCGGTACACATGTCCTTCGTCGACGGAGAGAATATCACTCGATGCAAGATGGGAGCCAAAGAGGTCACAGGGGAAGAGGATTCTATCCTCTTTTAAATAGGTGAGCATCGTTTCCGGCCAATGCACCCATGGTGCGATGATGAAGGAGAGCGTCTTGTTGCCAAGGGGGAGTGTGTCACCATCCTTGACCACCTTGAATCTGCCCCCGGGCACTGGCAGGTGTTCCATGGTGAAGGTTTTGCACTTTTCATTGGTCACGACCATTGCTTCCGGGTAACGTTCAAGGACTCTGGGAATCACCCCCGAGTGGTCCTGTTCTGCGTGGTTGGTGATCACGTAGTCGATACGTGCGATATCAAGGGCAGTGAGATTATTAAAAAATTCCTGTTCTTTGGTTGGATCCACCGTATCGATAAGAGCGGTTTTTTCCGATCCTTGCACAATATAGGCATTGTACGTGGTTCCGTCAGGGAGGGGGATGAGTTCGTCGAACAGCCTGCGATCCCAATCAATGGCACCGACACAGTATACGCCAGGTTTTATGTTCTGGACTGCCATCGATCATTCCTCCTTTTCGAACTGGTCTTTTCCGGCACCACAGACCGGACAGACCCAGTCATCAGGTATCTGTTCAAATGGTGTCCCTGCGGTAATACCGCTTTCCGGATCACCGTGGGCTGGATCATAAATGTATCCGCAGACCGTGCAGATATAGGTTGCCATAAATACTCCTTTTCCTCACCAATTCTCACCGAGGAGTTCAAAATATGCTTTTGGATGAGCACATGCTGGACATTTGTCAGGCGGCTCTGTGCCTTCATGAATAAATCCGCAGTTGCGGCAGCGCCATTTGACCGGTTGCGAACGTTTGAACACGCGCTTTTTTTCGATATTCTCAGCCAATACTTTATACCGTTTTTCATGTTGTTTTTCAGCGACTGCAACGTTCATGAAGACCGCTGCGATTTCCGAAAAACCTTCTTCATTCGCTACTTTTGCAAAATCAGGGTACATGGTCGTGTGTTCGTAATTCTCACCGGCAGCTGCTTCATTGAGATTTTCTAAAGTCGATCCAATGGTCCCGGCGGGGAACGGAGCGTTCACCTGCGCTTCCCCTCCCTCGAGGAATTTGAAGAACCGTTTTGCATGCTCCTTTTCATTGTCCGCGGTTTCCGTGAAGATCCCTGAAATCTGTTCGAATCCTTCCTTTTTCGCCTGGCTTGCAAAGTACGTGTATCGGTTTCGTGCCTGCGATTCTCCGGCAAAGGCGGTTAAAAGATTCTTTTCCGTTCTTGTTCCTTTGATACTTTTCATCATTGTCTCCTTTTCATGAAGATTAAAATACCTGTTCCACCTCTTTGACTTCGGGGATGCGTTCTTTGAGCTTCTTCTCGATCGCCATGCGTAACGTGAGCGTGCTCAATGGACAACCAGCACACGCGCCGGTCAGTTTAACGCGCACGATCCCGTCGTCGGTGACTTCGATCAATTCTACATCACCGCCATCCGCCTGTAGACCAGGTCTTACTTCATTGAGTACTTCGATCACTTTATCCTTCATGCATTCCTCCTTAATCCTCGATACGGCCCTGTCAGTAAGACATGACTGTGCTTATTTCTGTTTACCGCTTTTCTTGTTGCTACACTCACGGCAAATACCTTTGAAATAGCCGTGGATCTCATGTATATGGTGTCCGTCAATCGTATTTTTCATATCATTCCCGAGTGGGCACTTGATTTTCACATCATAGATCTTCCCGCATTTGGTGCACAGGAAATGGTGATGCGGGACCGGGGCAAAATCGTAGCGGACCTCTGTCCCAGTGATGGTTTCAGCAGAGATAATCCCTTTTTCCAGAAATGCGCTCAGCGTGTTATATACGGTCGTGATCGAGATAGTCGGTATCCTGGCGATCAAGGCTTCGTAGATCATTTCTGCGGTCGGGTGATGGCACTCGTGTTTCTCCAGGTATTCAAGGACCGTAAGGCGCTGGAACGTTGGTTTCAACCCCCGGGACTCGAGTAACGTTTTTAATTTTTCCATATTTGTAATCATTTTCATTGTGTCACTATTATAATAGAAAAAAAGTGTTTTGTCAAGGGGTAAAGCAACCGCGGAACAGCGTCGGGGTGGAGGACGCGTCGCGTCAATAGAGGTGGTTACATAATGGTACAAAAGATTCACATAGATGAAAATAGCATAAATTACAAAGAATGTATTCTTGGGGATTAGAGGAATTAGTTAAAGTATCATATTAAGTAATGTACCGACCAGAAATGCGGATATGATCATAATCAAGGCGGCTTTGAGCAAATTTGCTATACCAAGTTCTTTAAGGATTACCGTGAACGTTGCGACGCACGGGAAATACATGGTAAGAACGACGCTCGCAATGATCAATTGCTTCATTGATAATCCCAGAGGAGCAAGCATGCCAACTGCAAGATCCTTGCGCAGAAAACCGACCAGGAGAATTCCAACCGCATCAAGAGGCAAACCCAGGAGAGCTCGGATCACCGGACCGGTGAGGCGGCCAAGAAAGGAGATAATACCGAATGTGTAGAACAAATTAACAACGAGGACACCCGCTAGAACAAAGGGCAGGGCTTCGCGCAGGAACCAATGAATGCGCATCCATACTTTTTTCAAAAGCGTCTTCATGTGGGGGATACGATACTGCGGTATCTCCGTAAAGATCTCAGGACTTTCACCCTTAACAAGCAACCGCATGATATTCCCGACAATGATCCACACGAAAAAGAGCGTGATAAAAACCGGAAAAAGGCCGCGCGGACCGTATTTTCCGAGGAGTCCGAATATCATCGCCGTTTGTGCCATGCATGGTATGGATATCGACATGAGCGTTGCCGCGATAAATCGTTCCCGTTTGGTCTCGAGGATGCGCGTTGCCAGGATACCCGGGACATTACACCCGCACGCGAGGAACATGGGTACTATGGCCATGCCATGGAGTCCGATGATATGCATCGTCTTGTCAAGAAGTACGGCAAGACGGGGGAGATACCCGGAATCTTCCATGAAACTCAGGACAAGGTAGAATGCAAAAATATAGGGGAGTACTGCTCCAAGCGGTACATAGAGACCGGTCGTCAGGATGCCGAATGATTGTCCAAAATCGATCTGACCATCGATCAACTGGCCGATAAGCACGTGGTGTATAAACGGGGCGTTTGCGAGCTGACTCGATAGTTTCATCATCAGGGGCGCCCACAGACCTTCGAACAACGGATCAGAGACGTAATGAATGATATTTTCCCCGATGAACCGTATAATTGTGAACATGATCAGAAGTGTCACGATCGCGATTGGGATGCCGGTAACCGGGTGGATGGTGAGATCACCCAGTCTCTCGAGCACGGTGTGGTGCCGGTGTTCAATCACCTGGACCTGCTCGATGATCTTTCCGATCTCGTGCCAGCGTTCGTTTTCGTCGAACATGATGGTCCCTTTTTTGGCGTGTCCGATCGTTTCAACCAAAGTTTTTATCCCCTGGCCGGTTACGGCTACCGTGGGAATCACCTGGACCCCGAGCAGAGCCTCTAGTCGCTGTCTATCGATACTGATACCTGTATGTTTTGTCTCGTCCCATAGATTGAGTGCGATGATCACCGGGATATCCTTTTTCAATAATTGGAGGGTAAGGTTGAGGTTTCGCTCCAAATTCGTTGCATCTATGACATTGATAACGATCGCGTTCTTGTTGGTGATCGCATTGTCAAGGAGATCGACCGCAACCTTTTCCGCTGGCGAGGTAGGATCCAGAGTATAGGTACCTGGAACGTCAACGACCTTCTTTTTGTGTTCTCCAAATCCCATGATCCCGACAGTGAATTCTACGGTCGTGCCCGGGTAGTTCGATGCGACCACCCCGACACCGGTCAAACGTGTAAAAATAACGCTCTTCCCGACATTCGGGTTGCCCATGAGCAGTATCTGCTGGGTGCATTGCGCGATAGCGCGTGCGTGGTGTCGTTTCATGATATCAGAAACCGGACAAGGTGTTGGCAGGGAAGGGGACAACGCGGATCTTACGTGCCATGCCAAAACCAAGGGCGACTTGCGTACTCCCGATCTTTATTACGACAGGACCCTGCATCAGCTGGCCGCTCATTTTCGTGATCTGCACGCCCGGTCTGACCCCCATCGCTTCCAAACGGCGGATGAGTCCCTGACCTCCCTGAATTTCAATGATCGTCCCTTTTTGTTGAGCGCGCATTTGCGTGACATCGATGGTGTCCATCAATGACTGCCTTTTTTCTTTTGTGCAGACCGACACGTTTTACAAAGGCCGAAGAGCTGGAGTTCATGATCGTCCACAATAAAGCCCCGGGTTTTTGCAACTTTCTGCTGCAGGCGCTCGATCCCGTCGTGGTGAAATTCAATGATTTTCCCGCATTGGCGGCAGACAAAATGATCGTGGTGTCCCTCCTGATGGATAAGTTCGAACCGTGTATTCTCTACGCCGAAATGATGCACCGTGGCAACGCCGCTGTCGACCAGGAGCTTGAGGGTACGGTACACGGTTGAATACCCGAGGTGGTATTTTTTCTTCAATTCCAGGTATAGTTGTTCGACGGTAAAGTGGCGATCCGCCTTAACGAAATATTCGATCACGGCGGCGCGCTGTTTTGAAAATTTCAAGCCCCGTGCATTCATGTAGGAAAAAAGTGTCTGAATATAGGCCTTTTGTTCGGGCCGTACTGCCAGATGTTGCGACCATTTGGTCTTCAAACTGTGCGCTCCTGACTGAAGTTGATTTTGATTTTCATTTTCATTATTATATTAAAAAAATCCGGTTTGTCAAGGGGGAGCTTACTACGGTATCCAGTTCATTGTTCTTAGTCCCTGGTAAATACTGTTCCAGCATCCACACCCCAAACCACCTTCAATCTTCTATGCCTTCTTCTTGTATAACTAATGACAAATGATGGATTCTGTATATACTCTACAAATGCGTGCGCTCTTGCAGTTAAGAAAATACCTGATACGGTATAAGTATCATTTCGTGGCCGGTGTAGCAGCTCTTATCGTGATCGATCTCCTGCAATTGATGGTTCCCCGCGTATTACGGGCAGCGATCGATGGTTTGGCTTCGGGGATCATTGGATTATCAGGACTCGGTCGCTATTTTTTCATCATCGCAGCGCTTGCTTGCGGCATAGCGGTGGGACGTTTTTTCTGGCGATATTTAATCATCGGATCCTCGCGACGCATTGAACGGGCACTGCGCACTGATTTCTACGAACACCTCTTGACCCTGGATTTCAGCTATTTTGACAATGCGAAGACCGGCGATCTCATGGCGCACGCGGTCAATGATATCAATGCAGTGCGCATGGCCCTCGGATTCGGCTTCATCATCCTCATTGACATTGTGATCATCGGCGTTGCAGCGATCGGCATGATGATTAGCATCAGTCCGCGATTGACTCTCTACGCGCTCATTCCCTTTCCGGTCATTGCAATCGTTTCCACCCGTTTTGGCTGGACCATTCATCATTTCTTTGAGAAAGTACAGGAAGCATTCGCAGTTATGACCGAGCGCGTCCGGGAGAATCTTTCAGGTATGCGGGTGGTTAAAGTTTTTGTGCAGGAAAAGGGGGAGATTGAAAAATTCGATGCATTAAGCAATGACTATGTGACAAAGAATGTCCGCTTGATCCGTATCTGGAGCCTGTTCTTCCCGATGATCATGCTCTTCGCCGCACTTGGTGAGGCGATCGTTCTTTTATTCGGGGGGCGTTTCGTGATACAGGGGATCATATCCATTGGATCGTTCGTTGCGTTCATGTACTATCTGCAGATCCTCGTGTGGCCGATGATAGCGATCGGGCGGGCCATCAATCTGTTCCAGCGGGGAGCCGCTTCCCAGGGACGGCTTAACAGAATCTTCCAGCAACACTCCCGCATCAAAAGCGGGGAGCAGCATTTCGAAACGCTCCATCATGATATACAGTACCGTGATGTTTCTTTTACGTATCTGGACAAGAACGAACCGGCATTGCATAACGTCACGATGACCATACATGCCCGGGAGTTCGTCGGGATCACCGGTCGCATCGCGTCGGGCAAGACCAGTCTTGTAAACCTCCTGCTTCGGTTGTACCAGCCGCAGGAAGGGCAGATTCTCATCGACGGCACGTCCATCCAGGGGTATTCACTGCAAAGCCTGCGCGGGAATATCGCGTATGTTCCCCAGGATACGTTCTTGTTCTCGGATACGATCCGGGCGAACATTACATTTGGCGCACCGGATGCGCGGGATGGTGATGTCGAGCGGGTGAGTCGTATCGCCCACGTCTATGAGGAGATCATGGAATTCCCCAAAGGTTTTGATACCCGCATTGGAGAGCGGGGCGTGACCTTGAGCGGTGGTCAGAAGCAGCGCATCGCACTAGCGCGTGCCCTTTTGCTCGATCGACCGATCCTGATCCTTGATGATGCGGTTTCATCGGTGGACGCGGAAACCGAATTGAAGATCCTTGATGCGATCGAGCATGAATTGACCTCGCGGACTTCGATCGTGATCTCACACCGCGTTTTCGTGCTCCAGGGTGCCGCGCGTATTTATGTGTTCGATAAAGGAAGGATTGTGGAACAGGGAACGCACGATGAACTGCTGCACAGGCATGGTATCTACCATGAGATCCACACGATCCAGCAGCTTGAGATGAAAATAGGGGACATCTGATGCACGAACACGCACCTCACGATCATGTGTCTGAAGAACAAATCATCGGTAAGGTGTTCGATCTCAAGCTGATCGTACGCCTCTTTGTCTTCATGAAACCATATTTCAAGTACCTTGGTTTTGCTGCGGTCTTTTTGATCATTGCGGCTGGTGTCGAGATCGTATACCCGTATATTACGAAGCACGCGATCGATGATTATATCATCAAGAACGGCAAGAAAATAGTGCATATCGATACGACCTACGGGTTTTACCAGCTCGATGACACGACTTCTTTTGCTCCCCAATCCGATCTTGAAAAGGTCGATGGGCAGGTTCTTAAACAGTGGGAACAGGACGAAAACGTTAAAGGCGAACGGTACTACTACCGTCTCGCGCATCCCGGTGACACGGTGGTTGCGAGCCTCGCTCTGAAGTACCCGGACAGGATCGAACGCCACGGTGATCTCTTCCTTATTAAATACAAAGATCTTGGATCGCTTGAACCCCGCGACACCCTCGAATTTCGCGCGGATGATCTCGCCGGCATCATCCGGATCGTTATTCTCTTCCTGATCGTGCTCGTGACCGGCGCGATCGCCAACTACGTGCAGCTGTATTTCTCTCAGTACGCCGGACAGCTGTTCATGCATGCGCTGCGCAGCACGGTCTTCCGGAAACTCCAGGAACTGCACCTCGCATTTTTTGATAAAAATCCGGTCGGACGATTGGTGACGCGCGCGACCAATGATGTCGAGGCGATCAACGAGGCCTTCACTCAGGTGTTCACGAACCTGCTGCGCGATATCCTTCTTCTGGTCGGGATCATCGTGATCATGTTGACGATCAACGTCCGCCTCGCGCTCATCAGTTTTATCGTCATCCCGGTATTACTCGCCGTCACCTTTTATTTCCGGGTGCGCGCCCGTGCGATCTATCGTGACGTGCGTATAAAATTGGCGAAATTGAACGCACGGCTGCAGGAAAACCTTTCCGGCATCAGGGTGATAAAGATCTTCAGCCGGGAGCGATCAAATATCGAGCAGTTCGATAAGGTGAATAAGGACTACATGAAGGCGAACCTGAAACATGTTGTGCTTATTTCTTTTTTCCGGCCATTTGTCGAGATCATCAGTTCCGTGGGTATCGGTATCGTGCTTTATTACGGGGGTGCGAGCGTGATCACGGGGAAAGTATCCTTTGGAGTGCTCGTTGCCTTTATTACGTACGTTGAGATGTTCTTCCGCCCGATCCGCGAACTGACCGAGAGTTATACGCTCTTACAGTCTGCGATGGCGTCGAGCGAGCGTATTTTCATACTCCTTGATGAACCGGTTGCAGTACAATCACAGAAAGCCGGCAACATGCTGGAAAATGTACGCGGCGAGATAGCGTTTTGCAATGTTTGGTTCAAGTATGATCAGGAATGGGTGTTGAAGGATATCTCCTTCAACGTCGCAGCGGGTGAACATGTGGCCTTTGTCGGTCCTACCGGTTCAGGAAAAACGAGTATCATCAGCCTGATATCGAGGCTCTATGATATTCAGAAGGGTTCCATTGTTATCGATGGAGTGAATATCAGGGATATCGACCTCGCTTCTTTGCGCACTCACATAGGTGTTGTCCCGCAGGATGTTTTTCTTTTTGCCGGGGACATACGGTCGAATATCCGTTTGAACAGAAATATGAGCGATGAAGAGGTAGAGAGAGTCGCATCCTATCTTAATGCGGATCGTTTCATCGATCGGTTCCCGAACCGCTT
>JAFGPO010000160.1 GCA_016936155.1 Caldifarciminota bacterium | reverse complement strand
ATGAGATCATCAAGATATATCTCAGCCCACACCCTTCCTTCAGTGCCGTTCATTAACATAAATATATACATTATTCTAAAAAAATCAAGAGAAAATTTCGGTTAGGTTAATAAAAAGATTAAACAACTTGATGTTGTAAGTTCCTGCTGGACAGAATATTGTAAACGTCTATTTTTTGACGATCACTGCATCCCGGTCAGGACCAATTGAAATATACTGAACAACCAATCCTGTATACCGTTCGATCATCCGCACGTAGTCCTTTGCCTCATCCGGGAGAGCATCGAACGTACGGATCGCGCTGATATCCTCTTTGAATCCCGGAAGTTCTTCATAGACCGGCGTGAGATCCTGGGCAATAAAGGGATCGAAATCCTTGCCATTTGTGTAGCCGACCGCAATGCGGAGGGTTTCCACGCCGGAAAGGATATCGAATTTCGTTAAGACAATCTTTTTCACACCGTTGAGGCGGGCAGAATATTTCACCACTGACGCATCGAACGGACCACAGCGCCGCGGCCGTCCGGTAGTTGCACCATACTCCTGTCCCTTATCGCGTAAAACCGTATCTTCTTTATCTTCGGTCGGGAAAGGACCAAGTCCAACACGTGTCGTATATGCTTTTACGACCCCCAGAACATCCTGAATCTGATGCGGCCCCACACCACACCCGATGCTCGCGCTCCCACTGATCGTATGTGATGACGTCACATAGGGATAGGTTCCATATGTGATATCAAGTAATGCACCCTGCGCTCCCTCGAATATGATCGCCTTCTTCGCATCGATCGCCTCATGAACATACCGGGAATCATCGACCACCATGTCCTTCAACCGGTCCGCAAAATCCATGAACTTATCATAGATCTCGCTGTCTGATAATGGTTCGGCGTGGTATATATCCATGAGCAAGTGGTTCTTGCGGCTGATGTTGACACGGAGTTTCTCCTTGAAACTCTCGGCATCGAACAGATCACCGATGCGGAGCCCCACACGCCCGTACTTATCTTCATACGTGGCGCCGATACCCCGCTTGGTCGTGCCGATCACCTGTTTTGACTCTTCACGGATCTTATCGAGCAAGATGTGGTAGGGCATGATAAGATGGCAGAATTTTGATACCTTGATGCGGTGTCTGATATCCAGATCATATGTTTTGAGATCATTCAATTCATTGAAAAACACTTCAGGATCGAACACGCACCCGGCGCCGATCACACCAACGACTTTTTTATTGAGCACACCGCACGGGATCAGGTGAAATATGTACTTCTTGCCTTCAACGTGGACAGTATGCCCGGCATTCGACCCGCCCTGAAACCGGACATCGAGGTCAAAATCCTTGGCAAGGTAATCTACGATCTTCCCCTTGCCTTCATCACCCCATTGCAATCCAACAACTCCGAGATTCATAACTGCATATTGTATATAGAAAGACAAAGGTGTCAATGAATACCGTTATGATCGTTGAGATCGTTAAGTTCGTTATTATCCTTCAGATCCTTCGCTTCACTCAGGATGACAAATCGTACGGTTTCTATTTACCTGACTACGTAATGAATCCTGACAACCATTGGTAGCGTTTAGCGCTTAGTGTTTGCTGTCCTTGCAGGCGCCTTGACATACATGCGTTTAGTGATTATTATCATCGGAACAGGAGGTTGTCGTGAGTGAATTATCAGACAAGATCAGAACGCTGGTTGGAAAAATCGAAAAAAACAATATCTGGCGCCAAAAAGAGTGTATTAACCTGATTCCCTCAGAGACCACGCCAAGCCCCCTGGTGAAACTGTGCGAAATATCCGATCCTTCGGGTCGTTACGCGGAACACCGGACCATGAAAGGCGAGGAAGTGTACTTTTATCAGGGGATCGATTTTATTTATGAAGTTGAAGAAACTCTGCGAAAAGAAATGTCCACGTACTTTGACTGCCCGCGCGTTGAGCTGCGTCCGATCAGCGGGCAGATGGCGAACGAGATCATCTTTAAAGCAGTCACCAAGTTTATCAATCGCGATCGCAAAGAAGGCGAGCCGTTCCGGCGTCTCAATCTTGTCATGAATAACGAATTGACATTAGGCGGGCACCTCAGTTCGCAACCCATGGGTGCGCTTTTTAACTATGTTGAAGAGGATCCGGCAACCGGAAAAGAAAATGTCGTGAATTTCCCCGTTCAAAAGAACTGCCTGTACAAAACCGATACTGATGCCTTGAAAAAAATTCTTGATACCCATAGACCGGAACTTGTCGTATTCGGCAAGAGCATGTTCCTGCACAGGGAACCGGTTGAGTTCCTGTTCAATATCGTCAAAGAGTGGGATGCGCGTCCGGTCATCATGTATGACATGGCGCACGTGCTCGGTTTATACGGTGTCTTGCAGGAACCATTCAAGGAAGGTGCGGATATCGTGACCGGGAGCACGCATAAGACATTCTTCGGGCCGCAGCGCGGCGTGATCGCATCGTCGATCACCAAGGACAGTCCGTTCTCCAAACTCTGGCTCGATATCAAGAGCCGGGCATTCCCGGGATCGACAAGCAACCACCACCTCGGCACCTTGCTTGCCCTGCTCATGGCAGCGTATGAGATGAACGCATTCAAAAAAGAATACCAGATACAGGTCCGTAAAAATGCCCGGGCTTTTGCAAAAGCATTAAAGGACCGGGGAATTGACGTGGAAGGTGATCCGGCAGAAGGGTACACTGAAACCCATCAGGTGGTCATCCGCATCAGTACACACGGCAAGGGCATGGACCTTGCGCGCCGCCTCGAGGGGAACAACATCGTGACGAATTACCAGGCTTTGCCGGATGACGAAACATTTCTCGATGCAAGCGGTATCCGCATGGGCGTGCAGGAAATGACGCGTTTTGGAATGAAGGAAAAGAATTTTGAGGAACTTGCCGAGTTAGTATCGGATTGCCTGGCAAAAAATACGAATGTCAAGGATAAAACAAAAGCGTTGCGTAGCAGGTTCCTGGAAATGCATTATTGCCTGCCGGTTGATGAAGCCGCAACATTCGCCGCAAAGATCCTGGGCAGCGTATTCCCGAAAAAGGAATTTTTCACGAAATTTGTCGAGAATCTGCAGAAATTTGCAAAGACACTGTAAGGTGCTTCTCGATGCGTCAGCCAACAAGCATGGCAGACTTACTCGAAGAATAATTACGGTTCGAGTGAAATCGAGAACTTTTTATGCTACTACTTCCCGAACTTCTTTATCCGTTCCGGGCGTCGTACAAAATAGTATATCGCTCCGCCGATCCACCCCGCCAGAATAACGACCAGGATCCATATCACCTTGTCATTTCCCTCGGATGGTTCGTTCGTGGCGCAGTCCACGATCATCCATATCCAGAAAATGGCACCGAGAACAGTAATGGCCAGAATTACCAGGTAAAAAGCAATGATGATGAATGGCATGGAGAAGTATACCGATCGTATGCGGGAAGTCAATCATAATGGAAACACGACGCGGCGCGTCTGGAGTCACATTTCACTGAAGTCACGCCTTCGGCTGAAGACATGATGCTTCGCATCTGAAGCAATACTATCCAGTATGAATATTATCTGACAAGAAGAATCTTCTTCGTCTCGCTGTACTCATCAGTCGTCAACTGCACGAAGTACACGCCAGCCGGCAGTACCCTGTCCTGGTCATCGCGGCCAGTCCAACTGACCTGCATGGCGCATGGAGCATGGGGCAAAGAGTTGGACAAATCCCTCACTAACCGGCCTGCTGCATCAAAAATCCTTAACCCTATGCTCTTTGCACTGCCTGTCCCGTAGGATGTATTATTTATCCTATCGGGATGCCCTATGCTGAAGCTGACCTTGGTCAGCTTACTGAACGGATTCGGCTCGATCCTTAAACACATCGAACCATGTGCATACGCTATGTACGTTTCGCTTACTCCCACCGGCTCGAATGTTGCGGTCACATCCTTGTCATAGTCCATGAGGAGCATTGCAGGATTATCACTGCCTGTGAGATCGCCGCTCCACTGGACAAAGTAGTATCCGGAATCAGGCACTGCGGTCAGGGTGTCGAACGTCCCGTAATAACTTGGTGGATCCGGTACAATGTCAACAGAACCATTCCCGGTAATCGTTATGTCGAGCATGCTGTTGAAATCATACCGCCAGATATCACTTGCGCTCCCGTTATCTTCGGCTATGAAAATCTGCGCTTGGCCGGGCGTCAACCCAGGCCACAAGGCAACTCCTTCCATATCATCGCCGCTGCCCGCAAGATCCCATTCCACGATATTCGTGCCGTCCGGATACATCGCCATGATCTTTTTCTGGCCGTAACTCCAGATCGCGTACATGATGCCGCTTTGTGGATCAAAATCAAGACCGGACAGGTTCGACCGTCCGCCAACCGGGTTGAACATGCCGATGCAAGTCACATGGGTATCGGTTGCGCTGCTCTTTATCGGCAGCTGGAATACGTAGATATTGCTGTTCAATTGCAGCCCTGCATAGAACAAACCACCCTCAGGATTCGTGCTGTCCGGCACAAAGGTCAAAGATTCCAGGCCGTCGTTATCCGGTCCCTGCATCCAGGGCGTGAGGTTAAAATACCGGGTCAGTTGTCCGGTGCTGATATTGAATTCCTTGATGCCATCGCCTGGAATGCGCTCCTCGCCCACATACACGAAGTCCGT
>JAFGPO010000159.1 GCA_016936155.1 Caldifarciminota bacterium | reverse complement strand
CGGTTCGGGCAGCCGGAGCAGGCGATAGGGCCCGCACCAGATTGTGAACCGTTTCCACTCCCTGATCCCACCTGATCACGGTCTCTTCTTTTTTGATCTTTTGTGCGTAACTTGTCTGGGTATGATCTTGCGGCATACGGGTATAGTTGCCGTGCTCAACATCACGAATGATCTGCCCGATATGGTCCGTGCTGATCCCGGACAGGCGATCAAGGAGCGTTCCGTAGGTGTCATCAGGTTCTATCGCAACCGATCGTTGGAATATGATATCGCCGTGGTCTATCCTCTCATCCATGATGATCACGGTGACGCCGGTTTCAGAATCACCGGCCATGATCGCACGCTGAACCGGAGCCGCTCCGCGATAGCGTGGAAGCAATGACGGATGAACATTAATCGCGCTGTATCGCGGCAGACTCAGGAGTTCATTCCCGAGAATATGACCGTATGAGGCAAGAACGAAAAGATCGGGCTTGAGGTCTGAAAGTACCGATGTAAATTCCGAAGCATTCGGATCATCTGGTGCGAATACATGAATCCCGGACTCCTCTGCCCATGTTGTGATCCGCGGCACGGTCGTCTTACGTCCCCGACCGTGGGGTTTTGGTTTTGTAACGATGAGCGCGGAGAGACCGCGCTCGGCATGAATACATTGAGCCAGAGACATTGCAAACCCGCCGGAACCAAAGAACATGATGTTCAAACCTCCACCCCAGGCCGGACATTTTTCTGCCACTGCTCAACAGCTTCCTTATCTTCATCAGTCGACACATGGTCGATAATAAGTACCCCGTTCAGGTGATCGACCTCATGCTGCACTGCCCGGGCAAGTAAGCCGGTGGTCTCGTACACAATCGCCTCATTAAACGCATTCTTGGCATGTACCGTAACCCGGTCGGCGCGATCGATCGTCACGTACAGGTTGGGAAAACTCAAACATCCTTCTTGTTCGATTACGGAGCCCTCTTGATCGATAATTTCAGGATTTATCATAACCACCGGGGTTGGAGTCGCATCATGGGGCGTCGTGTTGATGACGAAGATACGGTGCAGCGATCCAACCTGGTTCGCGGCAAGACCCACGCCATCGGCTTCGACCATGGTGCGTGTCATCTCATCGATGAGATCAAGGATTTCCCGGCTGATTCTACTTACCGGTGTTGCCTTCTTCCTGAGAACAGGATCCGGGTAAAGCACTATCTTTTGACTCACTTCTTTATCACCTTTACTGCTGTTTTCCGTACCTGTAATTACATCCCTCTGGTTCTACTTTGTTTCATTGTCCGATGTTCTACTCACCACATGCGCGATGTGGCTCTTCTCGATCTCCACCTTGACCCCATCAGCGATCACGACCATGACCGTTCGATCCTTGACATTGGAAACCGTTCCATGTATTCCCGCAGATGTAACGACTCGATCATCCGTTTTCAGTGCTTCGAGGAGTTTACGGTGTTGTTTCTGTTTACGCTGCTGAGGCAGGATCAGAAGGAAATAGAATACCACGAATATCAAGATCAAGGGGAGCAAACTCACCAAAGGATTCTGTTGCTGTTGACCGCTCGTTTCACACGACTGCTGAAACAAAAATAATATCATTACATTCTCCTTTCCTGCAATACATTATTATATATATCTTTGCCGGTCAGTCAAGACACCTTTCTGACACTGAACATGATGTTTTTGTTTAGTGATATGGGATACATCCGGTAATCATTCCGACCAGATACGTTTGGTGATCGGTGCACCCTTTTGAAAGATAAATTCGGTACTTGGTTCCTCAAAACCCTTGTCCAAACCCCTCTTGATGATGAATACGAACATGCGCTTGAGATCTTGTTCAACGCGTTCCCGCAAGGTTCCTTCAGGATACGTATCAAAGACATCTTTCGCGATCTTCAGTTCTTCCCGCACCCGTTCCCGTGACATGCGTCCGTACCACACAAAATCACCTTCCGGTGATCGGATCTGATACTTGACGACATAATCCCGGGCGTCATCATCAGTCTGCCAGAACTTGAGAAAATAGACCGTATACTCCTTCCCTGTAGCAGCACGATATTTAAATTCATTGCTTTGTTCAAACAAGGCTCTCATCGTATATCACCGCGACGTTGCAGTAAGAGCAAGATATTGATGCAACTCCTGCATTCCCTTGTAGTCGGTGAGATCGAGTATCAGCGGTGTGATCGAAACGCAGTGTTCATCCAGAGCTTTAAAATCCGTATCCGCAGCGACTGTATGCGAAAGAGTTCCGTCAATGACGCTGTACATGACGTCTTTCTGTTCATTGTTCCGGATCACCTTATCCTTGTAGATCCGTTGCCCTAACTTCGTGACCTTTTCACCCCTGATATGCCTTTCCGGTATGTTCACGTTGAGCACGAGGCGCTCCTGATCCGATGCGATGACCTGCGTGATCAATGACCGCGCATACATCGCCGCACGCGTAAAATCAGTATATTCCGTACCCACGAGGGAAACTGCCATCGATTTGACGCCCAGCGAAGATCCCTGCAACGCAGCGGCAACGGTGCCGCTGTAAAAAACATCACTCCCCATATTCGGTCCATGGTTGATACCCGCGACAACGATGTCGATAGGTGTTTTTATCAAATCATGGTATGCCAGCAATACACAATCGGTCGGCGTCCCGTCGATCGTATAGAACTGTTCTTTGAACTTTTCAACACGGATCGGTCGGCGCAAGGTCAATGAATGACTCGCACCGCTCTGCTGCGTGCGCGGCGCCACTGCAAATATGTCGAAATTCTTTTTCAACACGCGGTATAGCGTTTGAAATCCAAGCGCATCATATCCGTCATCATTGGTCAGAAGAATCATTGCCATAGAAACCTCACCGCCATAAATATAAAACGCACTGTATCGACAAACGGGTTTATATAACTCCTTTCTTTATTATACGCGGTTGTGACCGGAACAAACCCCACCGGAAACCCACGGCGCAGCGCCTTGCAGACCAGTTCTGACTCGGTCTGATACCGGTTTGTCCGCAACTCAATATGTTCGAGTACCCGGGTCGCGATATAGCGCAGACCGCACTGAACATCCGGTACATACGACCGCGCGAGAATGGAAATGACGAGCGATGTGGTGCGGTTAACCAGCCTGCGCAGCCATGGCATGGCCCGCATATCATACCTGGTTCCAAGGACAATATCGCACTCATTCCGGTGTTTGAGGAACACGAGGATATCCTGCACGCTGTGCTGTTTATCAGCATCAAGCGTGATCACCCCGGTAAACGAATGTTTCCGCGCATAGTCGAAACCCGTCTTCAGTGCCGCACCTTTTCCCACATTATGCACATGGGAAAGACTCACTACGCCGCATGTGCGCACCACATCCTCGGTTCGATCACGTGACCCGTCATTAACCACGATGATATGGTCTTTCGCAAAACCAATAGAACACAGAGCATCGACAACATCCCTGATCGTTGCCTCTGCATTATAAGCAGGAACCACCACTCCGGTTTCGCTCACATCCATGTCAATTGTACCCCGCATATGTCGTATGTCAATATTCATATGGAGATACATGCCAAGCGAAAAATCCCAAATTCTCCCGTTGCTCTCACTGTATTTTTTGTATTTGAAACGGGATCCCGATTCCTTGGAGTTTATACAACTAATGATGAAATCGGAACAAACTCCAAGCCCCAAACTCCAAAGTCCTGTACACTAAGCGCTATACACTAAACGCTAGATGCTACCCGGCTTCGTCCTGTAACACAATTTTGTAAACAGGGTTATACCATTAAATAAGAATACAGAATTTTTATATTCCTAAATATCTGGAGTATTTAATACGTAATGGGGCTTTGCCGAAGGTAATTATGTAATTACGCAATTACGTGATAACGCAATAACGGGTGTCCTCTAATGACTAATTACGAATCACGTAGTAACGTCCCGGGTAGCGGGTTTTGAAGTTTGTCGTCCGGCTACGACAAAATCCTTTGTATCTTATGTACGATATCCTTGATCCGTTCTGCATCACTGGATTCACCAATAATCCTGACAAGCGGTTCGGTCTGCGACGGCCTGACGTGTACCCAGAAATCCCTGCCCTTGACCAGCAATCCATCCCGTGTTGTAACCCGACCCTTGAGCATCGCGCGCACGCGACCGGCTTTTTTCAAAAATCGATCCCCGGACATGCGTATCTTGACCTTTACCATATGATGACTCGGGTATGACGCGATGATCGTGCTCAAAGGCACCTTTCTCTGCACGAGCAAGGCGAGCGCGAATGCGGTGCCGACAAGGGCGTCACGGGTGAGATTGATGCGGGGATCAATGATCCCGCCATTACCCTCGCCGCCGAATACTGCCTTGACCTTCTGCATCTTCTCGACCACATGAGCCTCTCCCACCGGTGTCCGGAACAGTGCGCAATCATGTTTTTCACACACATGGTCGAGCAGGCGTGTCGTCGACAGATTGGCCACGACCGGACCACGAATTGTCCCGAGTACATAGTCAGCGGCAAGCACGACCGACATGTCTTCACCGATCGGTTCCCCTTTTTCATCAACGAACGACACGCGGTCGCAATCAGGATCACAGGCAACACCAAGGTCGCAGCGTTTGACGCGTACAAGGTGGCTCAGCTGATACAGATTTTCAGGCACCGGTTCAGGGCCTCTTGGAAACCGTGGGCTATACGCGCAGTTGACTTCGAAAACCCGACAGCCCATTGATCGTATGAGCTGGGGCAAAGCCTTTGATCCGGCTCCATTCACCGCGTCGACCGCGACTACCAGACCCGGCGCACGGACGCGTATGGTTTTCAATATCCGGTCGATGTGTCTTCTTATTGCATCGGTTTTTTTGCGTACTGGTTTGGGTCTTAATAATTCCGGCGTTTTCTTTGTGCGGCCGATCCGGTCCTTGAATTTCTCAAGTTCCTTCTTGTTCAAGAAACGACCGCCGGCCATGATGAATTTCAGCGCATTCCATTGAGCTGGATTGTGGCTTGCGGTGATGACAATACCGGCCCTGGATCGTAGCATCCTGACCATGAACAATACAGTAGGAGTCGGTACGATACCAAGATCGACCATAGTACACGGGGTTTGCCCAAGACCGAGTTTCACCGCTTTCAAAAATTCAGGGCTCGAGCGACGCGTATCCCTTCCCACGAGCACCGTGCCTGAACCAATGAACCGTCCAAATGCCTGCGCATACGATGCGATGATCTCCGGGGTGAGATCCTTGCCCACGATCCCACGCAATCCGGATACACTGAACATCAACGGCATGGTTCATTATAGTCCGGAAAGAGGGGAAGTCAATTCATTTTCAGCTTCGCTGTCGGTTACGGTGATTAGAAATAATTGCAGTGATGTAAATCCCGAAATTCTAAATCCGAAACAATACCTGAATTCAAAATTTCAATGTTTCAAACATTGTAGTCTGTCCGCTGAGAACGCGAAGAGAATGCAGGGAAGGATTTGCCCCTTTGTCATTTCCCGGAATGCTCTTGACCTGCTGGTTTTTTTCGCTAGAATCAGCCATGGTATTCAAGACCGCGAAACTCGACACCGTCGCGATCGTGGTTACGATCATTGTTACGGCATTGATTGTTGGTCTGGGGATTCTATTCATTGTTAAAGTGCCTTACGGATGGATCTGGGCAATGGCGATGCTGCTCATCCCGGGGATATCTTATGCGCTCAGCCCAAAAACGTACCGCTATGATGGCGCCAGTATCATTATCGAAAAAGTAGCCGGCAGGACAATCACCATACCGATCAAGGACATCAAAGGATACACAGTCATTGAGAACCTTAGCCGGATGCGGATGACACGGACATTCGGCAATGGCGGTTTGTTCGGGTATTATGGCATGTTCTCAACAGCAGAATACGGTCCTATTAATTGCCAATTAACCGCCATGAAAAACGTGGTACTCATAAAAACAAACACAGTGCTCTATGCCGTCTCTCCGGATAATATTGACGGATTCGTCAGTGTCCTTGGTGCACCCGGGGAACCTGTTCAGCCGATTGCTCCGGATGATGTCCGTCAGGCATCTCCATGGATACTCATCCTGCCGATCGGTCTCTATGCAGCAACCATCATCGTTCTTGTATT
>JAFGPO010000158.1 GCA_016936155.1 Caldifarciminota bacterium | reverse complement strand
GATCGGGTTCACGACTAAATTTACCTTCCTTATCGAAAGCCGTGCATTTATTGTATCCTTCTTCCTTTTGTCTCTTGGTTTTTTCTTTGGAATTCGAGTTATTTTAATGAAAATACTGCTTGAATGTTGTTACCGGTTACCATATGGGAATGGTCGGTGCGAATATGTCGGTCCGCATGAATACTACGACGGATTCAAACGGTTTTTCAATGATAACAAGGTAAGCGGCATCAAACTCTGCAATTCGGATGAAACTACCTCGAATGGTAACACGACCTTTCTCTATTGCACCGCGGATACCTATGACAAGCTTTATACGACGATCAAAAAACACCTCAACGGCGGTAAACGGCTGCACGTTGCATCATTCCTATTCGCAAACCTCGGTCTTGGGTGGGAATGGTGTACGGTCAACGATGTTCCGGTCTACAGTTTTGATCCGCGCAGTAATCATCGTATCCGCGATTTTTTGCGCCGCGGCATGGATATTGTCGTTTCGATCATCGGTCTGATCATTCTTGCCCCATTATTCTTCCTGGTGAGCCTTGCGATCAAACTCGACAGCCCGGGTTCGATCATTTACAAGCAGGAGCGGTGCGGGAAGAACGGAAAGAAGTTCATTTTCTACAAATTCCGTTCCATGCGCGAACATGACAAGAGCGATATGGAACTGGCAAACGAATCCAACCACTACATGAAGAAGGTTGTTCCCAAAACCCAGATGGTGGAGAATGACTACATCACGGATATCGGACGGATCATCCGCAAGACATCGATCGATGAGTGGCCGCAGTTCATCAACGTGCTTAAAGGGGATATGAGCCTGATCGGACCGCGTCCGCACCGACCCCATGAGGTGAAGTGCTACCAGGACTGGCATAAGGACCGTTTGCTTGTAAAACAGGGGTTGACTGGCTTATGGCAGATCTACGGGCGCGGCGAGATGCCGTGCGACAAGTCCATATTTCTCGATCTTATCTATGTGAGTACGCGTTCGCTGTCCCTTGATATTAAATTGCTCTTTCAGACGATCCCGGCCGTGATTCTTGGCAGGGGAGCGTATTAAGTACAAGGCATGAGCAGACAGGACAGGGTTTAAGATGGCGGCATTTATCCTGACCTTTTTTTGTTCGTTTTATTTTCCGATCGATTCGTGGCAGACCGAGGTCCTGGAAGAATTACAGGTGCGCGGTGAGTACCATCCTGCGTTCACAGGTATCAGGCCGTTCACGATCGATCGCGATGATCCGGCCCTTATGCATGCGCAGCATAAACTGTGGAATCCGGTTTTTTCTCTGGCATCATACCACGACACAGTGAGCGTTGTCCGCGTCAAACCTTCGATCGCTTATTCATGGAGATCATTTGCGCTCATGGTGCAGCCGGTGGTCAAGTTCGGCGATGACAGCCTGCCCCCGGATAACAAGTTCATGGACATGTTCTCATCCCACTATGAACGGGCGTATGTGAAATTTGAAAGCCGGTATGCGGATATCTTTGTCGGACGCGAGCGCTTTGCCGCGGGACCATCATCACGCAATAACCTTCTTTTGTCCGGGCACTCGGCACCAATGGATTGGCTGGGCTATGCGCTCCATGCAACGAGGTTCAAATTGACATTCCTGTTCAGCCGGCTCGACGACCTGCACGTGAAGCCCTATGAATACGTTGGTGATACGATCACACGGTATATCGATGCGGAACGGTACCTGACCATCAAACGGCTTGACATCGTGCCATTCGAGTGGCTTCAGCTCGGTTTGACCGAGGCCGGTGTGTTCGGCGGGGAACACTATTCACTGGAAGTGTACCATTTCAATCCAGTCGTGTTTTTGCAGGCATACCAGTATAATTGGAACAAGGATGTTAATTTCTTTTTGCAATTCGACGCGAAGTGTTTTTTTAATGATTGGTGCGTATATGGCGCTCTTATGATGGATGATTTTCAACTTGAGGCGGATCCAAACAACGAACCCCACCACCTTGGATTCAGCGCAGGCTTGGAGGCGGCGGATCCCTTTGGTCTTCGGCGCACGTTCTGGATGGTGGAGTATACCGCGGTGACCCGTTTTACGTACACTCACTTTGTGCCGTTCCAGCGGTATTTCTACCAATCAACGCCGATCGGTCCGCCCAATGGCCCGGATCATGACGAGATCTCCGGCAAAGTGGTATACCATGTGTTATCAGTGTGGGATGTCTATACGCAGACATCATACCTGCGCAAAGGGGAGACGCGGATCACGGATCCATGGCCTATTCCAGAACCCCGGGAACCAGGAACATCTTTCCCTGAGGACAATTTTCTCAGCGGTATCGTACAGAAATCATTATCGATCGATCTGGGCGCGCGCGTGTTTCCATCAACAATGATCGCATGCGATGTCATGGTCGGCATCACCATGATCGATAATTACCAGCATGTGATTGACGAAGAGAGACATTTCTTCACGCTCCAGGCGTGTTTACACTTTTTTAATTGGTGAAACGAAGGACGATAATGCACAGGAGATCTCATGAAATCTCAGGATAGGCAGGAGGTGTTCGCCTCGTTGATTGGATTTTTGCCGCAAAAAGTACTGTCGTCGCGGTTCGTTGATACGCGGCGAAGGATATATGAGATCCTTGATGCTGCTCTTCTTTTTGCCGACATTTCTGGATTCACGGCAATGAGTGAAAAATTGACTGCCCTGGGCAGAGAGGGTTCTGAGGAAGTCACCAAGATCATCAACGGGTATTTCAGACCGCTTATTGACATCATTATCGATTGGGGCGGTGATATTTACCGCTTTGGGGGGGATGCGATCTTTTCGGTTTTTCCCCAGCAGCATATCCTTCCGGCCGGCGCGCGGGCGCTGTATGCAGCCCGGCAGGCACTGGAATACGTAGGGAAGAACCGTTCTGTCCGTACCCGGACCGGGACGTTCAAGATCGACATGCATGTCGGGATCACGCGCGGTCCGGTATTCTATAAAGATCTTAAAAGCGATTTCTTTATTGGCGGTGATACCGCATTCAACCTCATGGCACTGGTTGACAGGGCATCTGGCGGCGAGATCGTTGTCGACGCCGGTGTGCGGGAAGAGACGGAAAACGAGCGTTTCCGTCACATCGAGAAGCAAGCCTGGAAATATCTTGGGGTAAAGAGCGGGTATTGCGTGCCGTCCCGTCCGAAGAAGACCATTATCGGCGGCGCAATCCCATCCGCGGTTGTTGAGGAAAAAATTGTGGATCTGAGTGCCTATGTGCCGCCATGGTTGTACAAACGACTGGAGATGAAACCCGTGTTTGATCAGAAGGATGGGGAACACAGGAAAGTGGCGGTCGCTTTTGCACATTTTGCCGGGATCCCGTATGATAAGGATCCGCGCCAGGCAGCCGGACAGCTGGATAAGATCTACGAAGCGTTCACGACCACGATCAGCGCGTACGATGGCTGGCTCAACAAGATCGACCTGTACAAGGAGAGTGCGCGTGTTCTGGTCGTGTTCGGTTTTCCCCTTGCGCATGAGGATTGCGAGCAGCGAGCCGCGCTCTTTGCACATGATATAATGAACCATCCGGTTTTAAAGGGTATCGCACTGCGCATCGGATTGAATGCGGGATTCGTATTCGCAGTGCCGGTCGGTTCTGAATTCCGGCGTGAATACACGGTCATGGGGGATACGGTCAATCTTGCTGCCCGTCTTGCCGCAAAAGCTCCTTGTCAAAGGATTATCGCAAGCGGGCCGATAGTCGACAGCACATATGCCCTTTTTCACTACGTTTCCAAAGGCAAGAAGGAATTCAAGGGTAAAAAAGACCGTGTCGTGATCTATGAGCAAGGTGAGAAGAAACAGCTGGATAAGAAAATCCTGTCCCGATGGATCTCAGAGAGCTCCCAACTTGTAGGCAGGAAAAAGGAATTGCAGGCATTCCAGTTCGTGATCACGAATGTTAAAAAGTCGACCGGACGGATCTGTGGTATCACCGGTGAAGCGGGTATGGGGAAATCGCGTCTTGCACAGGAATTCATGGCCATGCTTGAACCGGCAAGGTTCCATGTGTTGACTGGCGCATGCGTGTCATATGGCCGGTCTTTTTCATATCATCCCTGGATCGTACTCCTCAATGAATTTTTCGGGATCCTTCCGTCGGATCCTCCGGCTGCACAGAAAAAGAAGATACAACAGGTCGTGAAACGGGTGAACAACAAACTTGTCGATTGGCTCCCAATCATCGGCGAAGTGCTCGGACTTCCGTTCCCGGAAAGTAAATTGACGAAATTCCTGGATGCAAAGATCAGAAAACAGAGGTTTTTTGATATCGTATTCGATTTCATCAAATATAAGGCACAACGTTCGCCAGTATGCATCCTCCTCGAAGATGTACACTGGGCAGATTCAGTGTCCATGGAATTGATCAACTACATAGGTCGGAATATCGGGGAGATGAAAGTCCTTGTGCTTCTCGTGTACAGGCCATTGAAAAACAAGGAAGAATTTAGAGAAAAGGCGTATTTCAGTGAGATCGTGGTGCGGGAACTGACACGGAATGAAACCGCACAATTAACCGGGAGTCTTCTTAATATCAAGTCTTTGCCTGATGGATTTCGCGGGCTCGTTATCGAAAAATCACAGGGAAATCCTTTTTACGTTGAGGAGATCGTTAAGTCGTTTATTGAACAAGGACTGGTCTTTGAGGATACGAATGGTAAATGGAAATTCTCCGGCGAACTGAAGACCATTCGTATCCCGGATACTGTGGAAGGGGTGATATTGAGCAGAATAGACCGGCTTGATATCAAAGACCGGGATGTCCTGCAGACGGCTTCAGTGCTGGGACGCGAGTTTGATGAATTCATTCTAAACGGGATCTACCATGATACAGGGGGTTTGAAGCGGTCGCTCAATAATCTCCAGCTCCTTGATCTTCTGGGCAGCGAGAAACAGCAGGGGGAGGTGCACTATATCTTCAAACATGTCCTCACGAAGGAAGTTGCGTACGACACCCTGTCATTTGCAAAAAAGCGGGAGCTGCACTGCAAAACCGGCACCTTTATTGAATCGACATTAAAAACGCGCAAAGAAGAATTTTTAGGGCTCCTTTCACACCATTTCTATCACGGGCTTGACTATGAGAAGGCTTTGCTCTATTCAGTCGAGGCCGGGGAAAAAGCAAAAAAAGTGTATGCAAATGAGGAAGCAATAGAGTTTTTTACCCGGGCGATCGATTCATACGAGAAACTCGAGGGGCCGATACCAACAAAAGCAAAGACAATGTCAAAAAAATCCTAATTTTTCTGCTGAAGTAGACAGTAAGTTAAACCATAAGTTTAACTATATCCTAATACATTATTTTTCCGATTTGTCGCATCTATGTAAGATTTTTTGTATTTTTGTTCAAAAATATTGACATTATGCAAACCATCAGTATAATTGTTAGCTTGTTTTCCATGAGCCATGATCTCATTTTAAGGTCAGTCATTATCACCAAATAACAGCACTGACAAGGGCGGTAGCTTAACTCATTCTTGCAGGTATTTCATAATCTTCTATTGCATGTCATTGATATAGTCACTCATTGTTTTAGGAGCTTTACAGTATTGAAAAAGGAGATATCATGTCATTGATCGCATTGAGCAATGAACAGAAGATAATCCAGAGTGAAATAAGGAAATTCACCCGCGCGGAGGTCGATCCGGTCGCAAGCGAGATCGATGCTGGTGCGGAATATCCTTCCGGCGTGATCGAAAAACTGGACAAACTTGCCTTTTTAGGCGCGATTATTCCAGAAAAATACGGTGGCGCCGGGCTTGACACCATGAGCCTGTGTATCATCATTGAAGAGCTCGCGCGCACATCCGCGTCGATCGCGATGCTCGTTGCAGTTCATAACTGCAGTGTTGCGTATCCGTTGATCAGGTTCGGTACTCCAGAACTCCAGGATACGTACCTCAGCAAGCTTGCATCCGGGACGATCGGCGGGTGTGTTCTGGATAGTACGCTCGATGCCG
>JAFGPO010000019.1 GCA_016936155.1 Caldifarciminota bacterium | reverse complement strand
AACTCCACTACATCATACTCCCCAACCCGCGTAAATAATAGATCACCCCGATCAAAATACGCGGTGTGGACGATCGAACCGGCAAAGAGACCGGCCGCAATAAGAAAAAGAAGCAAAAAACCTCTCTTCATAAATCCCCCTTTATTGAGAATCTATGTACCCCATACATCGATACATTTTTTTGGACTAATTGATAAATGAACAAAACATACATTGAAGGTATCAGGAGTTTACTCCCCGAAACAATGTCGGATGCGATGATCGCCCCATCGTATAATGCTTGCATAGAGGTAAAACATTTCACGCAAACTCCACTATATTATAACAGTGCATTCTCCTGTTGTCAACAGCGACAAGCTCCCCAATCACCAGTGTCCATGAACATTGACTTTGCTGTTCCCACATGTATCATCTATATATGAAGACGATAAACGCACTGATGTTATATGGATGTATGGTAAGCATGAGCACATCTCTTTTGTATGGTCAATGGGAACCAGATGTACGGCTTTGCAATAGCACCTACCATGCCTATACATCATTCAATCACACCCACTCCCTTGCTACCTGTGGCGACACCGTCCACGCAGTATGGTTCGATGGACGGCACGGCTGGCCAAACGCGGAGATCTACTACCGCCGTTCCCTGGACGCAGGTGTGAGCTGGGGACCTGAAATACGGCTCACCGATGATAGTAACTACTCAGGATATCCATCGCTCGCGGTTGTCGCCGAGACGCTTCATATCGCTTTTTTTGAGAGCTTTGACGAGGATTCTGACATCCACTACATGCGCTCCACTGACGGCGGTGACACCTGGAGTCCGGACACTCAACTGACCACGAGCACCCTGATGCAGGATTTTCCAACCATCACCGCGCGGGGATCGACCGTACACTTGATCTTCACGGATGAAAAGGACGGGAACTGGGAGATCTATTACCTGCGTTCGACTGATGGCGGGATCACCTGGGACCCTGAGCAAAGGATCACGAACGACCCGGCGTGGACAAACAGCCCGAGCATCGCGGTACGCGGCTCAGATCTGTACCTTGCCTTCAGCGACGACCGGGCAAGCACAACACACTTCGACATATACTACCAACACTCCTCGGATGGCGGAACAACCTGGAGCCCGGAGACACGGATCACGTTCACCATGGATAACGGAGCACCATGCATTGGTGTACATGATACCCTGCTTTTCCTGGCGTTCAACAGCACCCGCGACGGGAACTACGAGGTCTATTTCAAACGATCCACAAATAGCGGTACGACCTGGGAGCCAGAAGAGCGCTTGACTGATGATCTTGAGATCTCATACCTTCCCTCAATGGTGATATCTAAACCGAATATCCACATTGCATGGTACGACTATTGCAGCAGTGTACTTGCGGAAATATACTACCTGCGTTCGATTGACCTGGGTGTCACATGGGAGCCGCCGGTGCGGCTGACTACCGATTCGTTGCGGTCCTGGTGGCCGCAGATCGCCGTTGGTGACTCGGCAGTCCACGTGATATGGACTGACGACCGGCCCGGGATCTACCAGATCTACTACAAACGCGATCCTACGGGAAATCCTTCCGCGATCAGTGAAAATGCACCGGACTCGCGTATTTTAACAGGCGACCGGCTGACGGTTGCGCCGAACCCGTGCATTGCGTATGCTGCTGTCGCGGGACACGAACATGAGTATTTTGCTCTTTATAATCCCTGCGGCATGATCATCAGGATTGACCGAGGTGATCGCATTGCCATGGATTTGCCTTCCGGCGTATATTTTCTGCGTTCGATCCAGGATGACACCTTGACCAGCCGGATCATTAAAATTGAATAGAGCATCCGGGAATAAACACGGGTAAACGCCTGATGACGGCCACCACGAAAACGCCATTGTTTATACTATGTTCGATCGTTCTTGCTCTGGCGCGGGGCGTTACTGATCCACCTCCTGCGCCGCGCTGGTATTACGGCGTCATGCACGATATCAATCAGGTCGAGATGTACGCTTACAATTTCGGCCCGATCGCCGCCGACCTGTTCGGAGGATGGGACCCCGGGTGCTGGTGGCCAAAAGGAAGCGACCACGCTTATATATTCGGGGCTGGACCATGGTTTGGAGCGGTGAATATGCTCGCCAATGATACCTTTGTGACCACCGGGTACGGTTCCTATTACTGGACAGAGATGCTGCCCGGGACAAAAGACGTAGCATGGAACAGTGAAGACGCGATCATATACCAATATCCAGGAAACTGGCCGGCTCCACAGGAGATTTTCTACGATGCGCCGCAGGGCCTGTTCTCAAACCAGGATTCATGGTGTGCATTCAACGACCTGGATCCTGAAGCGCACACGCCAGGGGATAAAGGGCCGATAGGCATTCAGACCTACCAGACCGTGTACGCGTGGGATATCGGGGGATTGGAAGACGCCATTTTTGTCAAATATGAAATGAAGAATGTTACGGACAGCACGCTCTCGCTCTGTATTTTTGGCTTTTTTATGGATGGAGATATCGGGAATGAAGGATATAACGTAGCCAATGACATCACGAGAGGTATTGTAAGAAAATATTACAACATCAATGGTCAAACCATGCTCATCGACAATTTTGCATACCAATGGCAGGAAGAATACGAAAGCGGGTGGGATACGGTACCGGGCGTGTTCGGTGTGGACCTGCTTCAATCCCCCTGGGATTTACAGGAAGATCATGACAAAGATTTTGATGGCATCCCGGATCAGTATGAACGGGACAGCGTTTACTTCTATAACAACCTTCCCCAAGAGCTCTGGGATGCGGACTTTGACGGACAGCCGGACTGGCGTGATCCCTCACAGATCCCGCAACTCGGGATAACCGCCATGAAGTCATCCAAGCCGAATTCCTCTCCGGATAATGATTTCGAACGATACATGTTCCTTGCCGGCTATGACTATGAAACAGGTTCGTATGAACCATGGGATACTGCCACGTCAACGCCCCGGGACCAAAGATTCCTGCAGTGTACCGGACCGTTCGAACTGCTGCCCGAATCATCACAGGTATTCATCGTTGCTCTGATGTTCGCCGACTGGTACAATCTGTATGGAACCCCGGATACTGCGATCGTGACGATCGATAATTTCTGCCAGTACGTTTTTGATCATAACTGGCTGCTCCCGCGACCGCCGTCATCCCCGATTCTCACCTGTGTACCGGGCGATGCGGAAATCACCCTGATCTGGGACTCCGGACCCGAGCACGAAGCTGATACCTATTTCCAGCTGGTCGGGACGAATCCGAATTCCCCTGTGTACGATCCCTTTTACCGGCAATATGATTTTGAGGGATACCGGATATGGAAGAGCTATGCACCGGAGGACAGCACGTGGTTCAAACTTGCATCCTGCGATTTATTCAATGAAATAACCTTCTATGATACGCTCTCGATCCCGGGAGATACGCTGGTCGCGGACAACCGCGGCCTGCGCCATTCGCATATCGATCGTGACGTGCGTAATGGTTTTACATACTTTTACGCGGTTTCCTCCTTTGACCAGAATTATACAAAAACAACAGACAGCACGTTCAAGATACTCCGCCTCGAGAGCAAGCCACAGCTTGTGCCAGGGACACCGCGCCGCGATCCAGTGAACTATGTACCGGGTTCCTTTTCCCTGGAGCAGCTATGCGGCAATGAACGTTTATTCGAACAGATCGGTGTTGAGATCACCTACCCGTTGGACATGACTTCAGATGTGCAGCACGTTGTATTCGGTGACCTGGACTGGACATGGTTCTATTCATATGACAGCAGCCATGTCAAGGTCGACAGTATTGTCGCTCCGGTGATCTCATCGTATGTGACTGATGATCCTAACATTTCTTCGGACAGCGCGCACATCGCACTACCACCGCGCGCTCCGGTTGATTTTGAACATATGTTCAAAACGTTGCACGGCATTAATGTAACAATGCAGTTTCTGCGTGACTCGCTCCCAACGAGCGAACCGCTCTTCGAAAAGGTGGAGACCCATGGGACATACCCGGATACCCTGATTTTCCCTGTACCTCCTGGACCTCATGCAGAACACTGGATTTTCTGCGGATACCGGGGTAATGACTACGATATACACTGGGTGATCGCACCTGGTGGCGGGTTGTCCCTGCACGTCACCGATATCCACACCGGCACGGATATCCCCTATAAACCATATTTCCCTGATTCGAGCCATCAGTATGACACACTTGCTCTGGGATGGTGTTTTCTGTCTTTACGCCAGGCGAGTGACACCGTGATCACGAACGGCCAGAACCCCCAGGCATTGTGGAATACGCGATGGATCTATATATGCGGTGGATTGCTCACAGTCAAGGGAGGCGGTCATCTGCTGCCAGGAGACCCGCTCCCGTCGCCAGGGGATAAGTGTCTTATACATGCCCGTAACGATTTCTATCCCATGGTTGTGAACGCCGCGTTCGCGATTACGCCCACACCCGCATATTTCGATACGATCCACCAGATCACTGCGATGAACGTCAAAGTTGTGCCTAATCCATACCTTGTTCATAATGAATGGCAGTACACTTTCGAGCAGCGTCGCATTAAATTCATCAACCTGCCTGCCGAATGCACGATACGGATCTTCAGCATCAGCGGTGAACTGCTCAGGGTCATCAAGCACCACCATACAACCGTCAACGGTGTCAAGAACGATGCCGGCGGTGATGAATGGTGGGATATGCTCAGTGACACGCGCAACCGCGTAGTGAGCGGCGTATACCTGTTCCACGTACACTCGGAAACAGGAGAACAGACCGGGAAGTTCGTGATCGTCAGATAAGTCATATAAGACCTATACGTTATATAAGACATATTACGAACCCGCGCAGCGGGAAATAGCGCCCAGGGTGTAGTAAAGTAGTTTTTTGTCGGTTACCGCAGCGAAGCTGCCTCTACCGCTCGTGAAACGAGCCTTACCGACCGAAGGTCCAATACCGCGCTATCCGTTCAGCGTCTAGCGAAGTAGCGCTTAGCGTAAAAGGTTCCATAGGCTTATTCCAATTTAGCCTACATCCATGATGTAGCATGCAAAATTGAGAATCCCGCGCTCTGTATGCGGGACTGCCTTCTGCCTTCGGTTCGCGGTCTTTAAAGGAGGTTCTTCTTCTTGTATTCCGTGATGCGCGTCAGAAGGGTCTTGTAGGATACTTCCAACCGCCGGGCAGCCTCTGATTTATTGCCATTGGTATCAGCAAGTATCCGGCTGATGAGAGCCGCCTCAGCTACTTCCTTCCCTTGAGCAGCAGCCTGTTTCAAGGTCTTTACCGAGCCCAACGTGAACAATGCATTCTGGTGCTGGGGCAGTAACACGTGTTCCGGCCGGATCGTCGCGTCAGCAAGGATAACCGCCCGTTCGATCGTATTTTCCAGTTCACGGATATTCCCGGGCCAGAAGTAGTTGACCAGCTTCTCTAAAGCCTTGTCCGAGACCTGATTATCCGCGCCAAGACGCTTGAGCGTGTGCTCTATCAATAATGGGATATCGTCGATGCGCTCGCGCAATGAGGGTACTCTGATCGGGAATACGCTAAGGCGGTAGTAAAGATCTTCCCGGAACATACGCTGTTTTACAAGATCCAGAAGGTCCTTGTTGCTCGCTGCGATCACCCGTACATCCACATTGATCGATACTGTACCGCCTAGACGCTCAAACGCTTTCTCCTGGAGTACGCGCAGGATCTTTGCCTGAAGATCGAGATCAAGATCACCGATCTCGTCGAGAAAGATCGTTCCCTTGTTAGCAAGCTCGAATTTCCCGAGTTTCCGTGTTGCCGCACCGGTGAATGCGCCTCTTTCCGATCCAAAGAGTTCGTTCTCGAGCAGTTCGCGCGGGATCGCAGCGCAGTTGATCGGCACGAATGAGTAATCAATGCGC
The DNA here is from genome assembly GCA_016936155.1 of Caldifarciminota bacterium. GTDB lineage: Bacteria > Hydrothermota > Tepidihabitantia > SM23-42 > SM23-42 > JAFGPO01. Next base: position 10,208 of record JAFGPO010000019.1, on the reverse strand, counting down.
GTTGAAAGCGTATGGCACGCACGTGCGAACAGCTCTTTGCCCGTACCTGATTCTCCGAGCAATAGAACGGTTGCATCGGTCGGCGCGGCTTTTTTGAGCAGTTCAGCAGCTTTTTTGATCGCCGCGCTCCTGCCGACTATCTCATAACCGTGCAGCCTGGTGGTTTCTTCTTTTAATAGTATATTCTCAAAGAGACATCGCTTGCGGTGGAGAATACGCTGGATGACCTGGATCAACTGCTCGACATCGAACGGTTTTGTAATAAAATCGTGAGCCCCGAGCCTCATTGCTTCGACGGCGCGCTCAATGGATCCGTAGGCGGTCATGATGATGTAAGCGATATCGGTATTGATTGCGCGCAGTTCCTTGAGTAAATCGACGCCGTCGATATCCGGTAAACGCAGGTCGATAAGTACAATGTCCGTCTGTTCGCGCGTAATATACTTTATGGCTTCCCTGCCCCGGTGCACGACGTGCACACTCAGACCTGCATCCTCCAGGTTCCCTTTGAGCATTTCGCCAAAGCTCTTTTTATCTTCGATGATCAGGATATCAGGCATATACAAAACAATGGTTATTAGTAATTGGGTAATTACGTAATTGAATGCTTCTATAATGTGGCATTGCGCTCTACGCGTTAGGCATCTTACGGCTTACTGCTTTCTGTCTTCGGCTCGGTTTCCGCTGATTCGGCTCCATCGACTTTGAAGGACTCGACCATGTCCTTCAAACGGTTTGCTACGGATACGAGTTCTTGACTCGTTGCCGAAAACTCCTCGGTCGCAGCTGATTGCTCCTCGATTGACGCGAGGATCTCCTCGGACGCAGCTGTATTTTCTTCAGCGATACCATGTGCGCTCTCAACCTGCTTGATGATATTCGTAATCTGCTGTTCCTCCCGGGAAATGATCTCCTTGATATTCTTGATCGCATCATTCAGCTCAAGAACACTGCTTGATATGCCGCTCAACGATTCAGCCGTTGATTTAACGACGACGCTTCCATCGCTGATCGCCTTATTCACTTCTTCGGTACTAACAGTAACGGTCTGGATCGACTCCATCATTTCCTTGATAATACGTGCGATCTCCGAGGCTGAATTCTGTGAACTGTCAGCGAGTTTTTTCACTTCATCAGCAACGATCGAAAAACCACGACCGGATTCGCCAGCACGTGCTGCTTCGATGGAAGCGTTCAAAGAGAGGATATTGATCTTCTCGGCGATCGAATCGATGGTATTCACGATCTTATTGATCGTGTTGGAAATAACCTGCAATTTCGTCATGAGCGTGGTCAGGTAGCCGTAGCGTTCTCCGATCAATTCCATATTCTTGATCACCACGTCACTCTGGCTGATCGCACTGCTCGCGCTATCCGATACCCCGACCGAGAATTCCTCGATCTTCTTCACGTTGTTCACCACGTTATAGCTTACCTCACTCAGGGTTTTCCCGGTCGTTATCGTTGTATCGAGTTCCTCGTGCTGCTGATTAATACCTTCGGTCATGCGCTGGGTGGTCCTCACGATCTCTGATGAAGATGAAGCCATTTCGCTTGCCGTTCCAGCGATCTGTTCGCTCATATCCGTGAGATTCATGACAACATCACGGATCATCTTCACCAAATCACCCTGCGCCGTAATGATCCGGTTAAAACTCCGCGCAAGAAAACCCACTTCATCGGTCTTCGAATCGTCAACGCGCACGGCCAGGTTCCCTTTTTCCGCTTCGGTTGTAGCGGCACGGATCCTGTGGAGTCTCTGGATCGTCCGGTCGAAATCAATGACCAACAGAAGTCCAATGAATGTCAGGATCAGGAGTTTCAAAATCTCGATATTCAAATCAAGCCATGGATGACGGCTGTGCGTTGCGAAGACCATTATCAAATAGAACACATCAATGATCACGACCGCATACAGTCCATTGATCCTGCCGAGGAACTCTGCCGGATGGATGATGATGTAAAAATAAATGAGAAAAAACGGGACGCGGATGAACGGATTGACATAGGCAAGAGCGAATGTGAGCAACCCAGCAGTCACGGTCGTGATAAGGAACGGGATCACCGGGGAAACGATACCGCGCCGGCACAGGAGGAAAACGACAGCCCCGAATATGAATGCACTAAAAGCGATCAATGGTACGATCGGTTCGACATTCAGGAATTTCAAGAAACGATCAGCAAGGAATACAACTTCCAACAGCAAACAGAAGGCCATGGTCGAGATCGAACCGCGGCGTGAAAAATCTTTGACCTTTGATAAATAATCTTGTTTAAAAATATCCATCACGACCTCCCCATTACTTCCCGTGTCTTCTTCATTGCACAGAATTCGCCGCACATCGTGCAGGTCTCATTGGACCGGGACCGGGACCGCCTGAAGATACGCGCGGCTTTCTTATTATCAGCCAGAAGCGCCAGCATTTTACTCCAGTCGAGCGCGTAGCGCGCCCTGGATAACAGCAGATCGATATCTGAAGCCAGATGAACGCCTTTGCCTATGTCCGCGGCATGAGCCGCAAGTTTTGATGCGATAACGCCGTCATGGACCTCTTCTACATTTGGCAATCCGAGGTGTTCAGAAGGCGTTACATAACATAGAAAATCCGCACCATAGTAGGCGGCGAGCGCGCCGCCGATCGCAGCAACGATATGATCATGCCCGGCGCCGATATCGGTCACGAGTGGTCCGAGAACATAGAACGGCGCACCCTGACAGATATTCTTTTCCAGCTTAATATTCGCTTCGATCTGATGTATCGGGATATGCCCTGGCCCTTCCACCATGACCGATACACCCTCTTCGCGGGCTCGCTGTACAAGTTCTCCGATAACGATGAGCTCTCTGATCTGATACCGGTCAGTCGCGTCCGCGATCGCACCGGGCCGCAATCCGTCACCCAGGCTCAAAGTTGCATGGTACCTTTTTGTAAGCGCCAGCAGACGATCGTAGTATTCGTGGAGCGGATTTTCGCGCCTATTATAACGCATCCATTCGATCATCATCGAGCCGCCGCGGCTTACTACGCCACACACTCTTCTTTTCCGACGCATGCCCTTGATGCTGCCGCGGGTGACGCCGCAATGGACGGTGAGAAAATCCACTCCATCATCAAGATGACGTTCAATAACATCAAATATCTCGTCGACCGTGGTAGCGATAAAAGGCTTCCTGCGTTTGCGCGCTTCTAAAGCAACCTGATAGATGGGCACGGTACCGAGTGGAACCGTTGATGCCTTGAGTAATGCGCGCCGGATATAATCGACGTCCCCGCCGGTAGAAAGGTCCATGACCGTATCCGCCCCGGCGGCGATCGCTGCGCGGAGTTTCTTCAATTCCCGCTTGAGATCACATACGTCCGGGGACGTCCCGATATTCGCGTTGACTTTCGTACACAATCCCTGACCGATCGCCAGAGGAAGGATACGGTGCTTTTTGTTCCTGACCAGGACGATCGTACCGTTCTTCAAGCCCTTCTTCAGGAACGATACCGACACTTTTTCCCGGGACGCAACCCGCTGAAGCTCGGTGGCCATTACATCTTCTCTACGGATACTCCGACTGATGTTTTGGGGACCGCAACTGACACGAATCTCAATACGAATGACATTGCACGTTCTTCGTTCGGTGCTTCGAACGTGAGGAGAAAATCAGGTTTACCGAATAGCGTAAGGAATTCCCGGATTTTGATATCTTCAGGGACCTTAAGGTTTTTAATTATCTCACGTAATTCATCGACTTTCCCTGGAATACAATCAAGGGTTGAAACGAATATCATATGCCTCCTTACAACCAATAGTATAACATAAAATGTAATGATGTCAAGGATATCCTGGAAAACTCAAAATTCCAAACTTCCAGAAAGAAACATAACAGCATACCAGAAAATCAGCGGGAAGAAAACCAGATTATCAGAATACCAGGATTTTATCTGATGCACTGGTACGCCGGTACCCTGCATGCTGATACACCCGTCCACTGATGTGCGCTCTTGATATACAAATAGAAAACTTAAAAAACCGCGCTCACTGAAAATGATATTGACACACATGGGATCCTGGCTACAATGTGGGCAAGGAGGATATATGGAGAAAAAAATCGGCATAATCACCCATTTTTTTGGGAAAATCAACGTTGCCGTACTGAAGGTTACTGAGGGAGAAGTGAAAGTCGGTGATACGATCCATGTCAAAGGGAAACATAGTGATTTTAGCCAACAGATCGCCTCTATGCAAGTTGAACACAATTCTGTCGATGTAGCAAAAAAGGACGATGAAGTCGGTTTGAAAGTCGACCAACCTGTCCATGAGCATGATGAGGTATACCTGGTAACTGAGTAAACAGTAATTTCAAATTCAAAAACTCGAATGTCAAATGAATGCCCAAACCAGAATACTCAATTAACGGCTGATGGATTAATGTCTTATGCGCCCCAGTTTCTATTATTTGTCATTTGATATTTTCTATTATACTTTCATTCCCCGATCAAGGAACATGTGGCGTTTTATCTTTAAGGTCGTGGTCTTGGGGAATTCTTCCTCCCGGATCTCGAATTGCGTGATCCTCTTGTAGGCCAGGAGATCCTCATTCACTTTCTTGATCTCGGCATGAATTATATTATCGATATCCTCTTTAGTCAGGGTCGAATCGCTCGAAATACTGTACTCCTCGAGCAATTCGTAATCCGGGAACACAAGCGCGCAAATCTGCTCCTTCTTTGTTTTTTGGTCGATCCTCGGTACGACTAGAACTTCCTTTATCCACTGGCTCTTGATGAGTTTTTCCTCCAGTTCTTCAGGGAAGATATTTTTGCCACTCTGGGTGACAATAACGGATTTTTTTCTTCCGGTGATGTACAGGTATCCATCTTCATCAAAATACCCAAGATCACCTGTATAGAACCAGCCATCTTTAAGGACGTTCGCCGTAGCCTCCTCATTCTTATAGTATCCGAGCATAACATTAGGACCACGCACCCGTATCTCACCGATACCGTTAGCGTCGGGATCATGGATCGTTACTTCAACTCCCGTGACGGGTAATCCGACAGACCGATTACGCGGCTTCTCAAGCGGGTTAACCGTGACGACCGGTGCGGTTTCGGTCAAACCGTATCCCTGAATAAGCGGGATGGCAAAGAGTTCGAGCCCGCACGCGACCTTCTCAGTCAGCGCAGCGCCACCCGCACACGCGATACGGAGATTGCCTAATCCCATTTCACGCCGTATGCGTGCGAACAGAGGTTTTCTGAGGAATTTGAACATCGAACCGATCCCGCTGATCGCGTTGAACAAAATTTTTGTCGGTACTGAAGCACTCGAGACCTTCCGGTGCACACCCGCGAGGAATTTTTCAAAAAGCAGGGGCACCGCGATAAGGCAGGAGACATTCGCTTCTTTCATCGTATCAACGATATCTTTTGGTTTGAGACTGAGGGGATAGTATATGGCTGATCCCTGGAACAAGGGATACAAGAATCCCCCGGTCGCTTCGAATGTATGGTGCATCGGGATGATCGATACCAGCGTATCATCCTTAGTCACTTTGATCGTTTGGTCGATCGCGATCAGATTTTGAATGATATTATTATGGCTTAACATCACCGCCTTCGAAGTGCCGGTCGTGCCGGAAGTGAAGATAAGGACCGCGAGTTCATCCATATCAACTTGTATATCGGGGAACTCCTGTTCCGGTTTGAGGGAGGATACCGTATTCATTGGGATAATATGCTCAAGGTTAGCGAGTTCATCTTTCACCTCGTCGATCTTATCAACACAGTTCTCTGATGCCAGCACACCGCATGCTTCGCTCTGGCGTAAGATGTGCAAGATCTCGGCTTCGGATAATAAACGGTCCAACGGAACGCACACCAGGCCCGCGCGCACAATGGCAAGATAGCTGATCGCCCACTCCGGTCGATTCTCGCCAAATACCGCGAACTTATCCCCTTTTTTCAATCCGAGCGAGAGCAGATAGTTCTTGACCTTCACTACTTCTGATTTAAGCGTTTTATAGGTATAGAGAACATCACCTTTTTTTAGCGCCAGCTTTTCCGGATCCTCACGCACCATACGCTCAAAGATGTACCCAAGACCTTTTATTTCCTCACTCATGTCCTGCTCCTTAACTGGATCATGTTATCCTTCCCTTTTTTCAGCAAAATTGGAACGAGATCCGGTGCCGTGTATTTCTCCCGCAACATCAAAAATTCGATGAGCATCGGAAGATTGACACCGCTGATAATGTTCAAATCCGGGTAATCCTTCAACAACGTGTAACAGCTGATCGTACAACTCCCACCAGGGAGATCGAGAAATATAATCGTGTTGGCAAGATCTCCCTGAACAACGATATCCGAAATATGCTCGGCGAGTACATCGCAGGAACACCCTCGGTTGGATAGTATCACAAGATCGGTCTGCTCGCCGGCAATGTGCTCGGCGGTCGCAACCATTGCCTTAGCAAAATCTCCGTGGCCGACGATTATGCCCCGAACCATGAATCTACTCTATATCCTCGTCGTAATGGATACTGGGAGTCTCCATATGCCGCAGCAACCGTTTGAGTTCACGGTCGTACTCCTCGGCCGGGCGGATACCGCGCAGTTCCAAGAGATGATGGATAGCAATAACTTCAGCAATCACAGATATATTTTTGCCCGGCGTAAGTGGGACGACATATCTCGGCAATTCTATGCCGAGTATTTTTTTCGTCCTGCGCTGCAATCCGATGCGCTCGAAATCACCCTGTGCATCATCCCAGAGCACCAGTTCGATCACCACTTCGATGCGTTTCCGAACACGCACTGATTTCGCACCGAAAAGCCGATAAATATCGACCAATCCAACCCCCCGGATCTCGATATGATGGCGCAGGCGTTCGCTCTTTTCGGCTCCAGAACCGATGATCATTTCTCCGCGCTGTACGATCTTAACCAGATCGTCGACAACAAAACGATGACCCCGTTCGATGAGATCGAGCGCGCATTCACTCTTACCGGTTCCCGGTTTCCCGATCAGAAGGACGCCGACACCGTAAATATCAACGAACGTCCCCTGCATGTACTTGGTCGGTGCAAGCTTGTAGTCAAGGTACGCGGTCAGACGGTGGATAAATGGAGTGGTCGAAACCGATGTTCTCAATATCGGCAGTCCGCAACGGTTCGCTTCATCGATGAATCTCGGATCGATATCAAGCTTTTCGGCCACAATGATGCACGGCTGGATCATCGCTATGATCTTAGCTATCCGGCGGCTCTTGATGGTGTTCCCCAGGGTTCCTAAAAACGACACCTCAGTCTTACCGATGATAACGATCCGCTCACCCAGGAAATAATCCGTGTAGCCTGCCAGGGCCAGGCCCGGTCGAAAAAGATCGTAGGTTGTTACAAAACGTTTCTCAAGGAACTCCTCACCGGCAAGGATCTCGAGTTTAAATTCCTTCTTTTTTTCCTCATAGAGTGTCTTAACCGAGAATTTCTTCATGTTCTCTTTGTCTTTTGCGCGACCCGCTTACGCTCGCGAAATTTATCTTCGTATTTTTTCAACTGACGTTCGATCTTCTTGAATACTTCATTCATGCCCATGTACATGTCATGATTCTTTACCTTGCTGGTGATCACGGAGTGCTTCACTGAAAGGTTCAATTCAACGAGACAGAATGATTTATCTTTCTCTAAGAGGAGATCTCCAGTAATGACATGATGCGAGTATCGTTCGAGTTTCGCTATCTTCTTTTTTGCGTATATTTCCAGTGCATCATCAAGATGGAAATTCTTCGCGGCAATATTGAACTCCATACAACCTCCTTATTCTCGCAATAAAAAGGCTAACAAAGACGACCCTCTGACGCCTTCATAGCCCTATCATAACCGCATATTCTATTGTTTGCCCTCTGATGTTTCATTATAATCACGAGTGTTTCCCTGTCAATGAACCTATATTCCTTTTTAGTGATCCCTGATAAAGGTATGATGATACAGCGATCCCGGAAGCACCAGCCCTCAACACGGAACGGTAATTCCGGTTAGTAATCCCGCCGACCCCAATGACCGGTATGCTCACTGCGTTACATATCCCACGCAATCCTGCAAGACCGATCACACGTGCATCATGCTTTGTCCTGGTCGGGCAGACCGCCCCGACCCCGAGGTAATCCGCGCCGTCGTGTTCGGCACGCCGTGCCTGGGTAATAGACCGTGCGGAAACGCCGATGATTCCCTGATCGCCGATCAGATCACGGGCCGCGCGCACTGGCAAATCGCGCTGCCCGATGTGAACTCCATGCGCACCACATGCACGCGCAATGTCGATCCGGTTGTTCACGATGAATACGACCCGGGACCCTTCAAGGACACCCATGATCTTATTTGCATAACGCAGGAACATTCTGTCTGAAAGATCATTGATCCGGAGCTGCACCATCGTCACACCGCCGCGAACCATGGTCTTGACATCCTGTTCCAGACGGGAAGGCATGAAATAGTGATCATCAATGATCACGTGCAGAGAGGGATCAAAGCACCGCTTCATCGCGGCATACAGCGCACTTTCAAGATCGTATAATCGAAACCGTATTTCCTTCATGAATGCGCTCGCACGGACGTCTTTTGTCTTCAGTATTTCTTCCAGTATCCGCGCCGATTCTTTTACCCGAGCAAGGTTAGCGATCACGATGTCGTCGCTGGTGCGCCTGGCGGAACGATCGAATGCCGGTGAACGACCGAGGTCAGAGCGACTGGCGCGGGCCTGGATAACATCGGACATGGATATACGTTTTTTGACACGTAAGAACTGCGTGCGGATCGCACGCACCGCAGTCAACAACAATTTGTTTTCTAGGGAAAAACGAATGAAATCTTCCAGGAGTTTCAGGGATTCATTCAGACGGTTATAATTCACATCCGCAATACGTCCCCACTGCACTATTTATTATAATAACTCATGGCGTCATGTCAATAACGACATCAACGCTACTTCGCTAGACGCTATAGAACAGCGCGAACCGACAACCGAAGGTACTAAGCCGAAAGATGACCCCTCACCCCAACCCTCTCCCCCTTACTAAGGGGGAGAGGGAAAAGGTGAGGGGGATGTATTAACGAAAGTAACGAGATTAACGAACATAACGAACACAACGGTTGTCTGCCATATTGACTATGTATAAATTTCCGCTATGATTACTACTAGGAATTATTACAATGAAGAGCTATGTCGATCATCTGGAATGCACGAAGTGCGGGAACAAGGTTGAAGCAGACCGGCTCTGGAACCTGTGTACGTTCTGCGGCAAACCGCTCGTCGTGCTCTACGACCTGAAACAGATCCGGAAAGATATTAATAAGGAGACCTTTAAATCACGGCCACCTACTCTATGGCGGTACCAGGAACTTCTGCCGATCAAGGCGCCGAACAATATCCTGACCCTCGGGGAGGGATTCACGCCCCTGCACACTGCCTCCCGCCTTGGCCAGGTTCTCAATTTCCAAAATCTTTTCATAAAAGACGAATCACAAAATCCGACCGGGTCATTCAAAGCACGAGGTATGGCAGTCGCAGTCTCTCGTGCCCGTGAACTGGGTATTCGCGAGATCGCCATGCCGTCGGCAGGCAATGCGGCCGGGGCTTTGAGCGCGTATGCAGCTCAGGGCGGCCTTCGGGCATATGTCTATATGCCACGCGATGTACCGAAGACGTTTATTGTCGAGTGTATCGCGCTTGGAGCCCAGGTGCAACTCGTGGAAGGATTAATCACGGAGTGCGGACGGCACGCTCTGCAGGATATTGCCCAGTTCGGGCGATTCGATATGTCGACCTTAAAGGAACCGTACCGTATCGAAGGCAAGAAAACCATGGGATTGGAACTGGCCGAGCAACTGGACTGGCACCTGCCCGATGTGATCATCTACCCGACTGGCGGCGGCACTGGTCTCATCGGCATGTGGAAAGCCTTTGAAGAACTTAAAAATCTTGGTTGGATCAAGGGAAAACTGCCGCGCATGGTCGTTGTCCAGGCCTCCGGGTGCGCTCCGATCGTTAAAGCATTCAACGAGAAGAAAGAAACCGCCGATCCGTGGCGCAACGCAAAAACGATCGCAGACGGTCTGCGCGTACCGGTCTGTCTCGGCGATTTCATGATCCTGCGCACACTACGCGAAAGTCATGGCACTGCGCTCGCCGTACCAGATGACGAAATGCTTGAATGCGTT
>JAFGPO010000157.1 GCA_016936155.1 Caldifarciminota bacterium | reverse complement strand
CGACGCCGTTAACAACACGAGAGCAAAGCGGAAAGATTTCACACCCAAAGCCATGACCATGGAGGAACGCGATGAAGTGCTCCGCGTGCATCCTGATTATGCCGCAGGCGGCAAGCGGGCGATCGCGCTGGGACCGAACAAGGGTGATATGGCACCGGTTGAGGTTGCAGATCTGCTGGAGGCATATCCTGTGATCAAGGGGAATGAGATCGATGTGTCCAAACCCGATTATTCGGTCGATCTTTTGATCATCGGGGGCGGTCTTGCCGGGACCACCGCGGCGGTATGGGCGCATGATAAGGGAGTCGCGAGAGAGAAGATCCTCCTGGCCAACAAACTCCGTCACGGTGATGCCAATAGTATTATGGCTGAAGGCGGTACCCAGGCGGCCGACCGGGCGACCGATTCTCCTTCCCGGCATTTTCTCGACGCGATGGGCGGCGGGCATTTTACGAACAAGCCGGATGTCCTGCGGGCGCTTGTTGAGGACGCGCCGCTTATCATGAAATGGTTATGTGACCTTGGCGCGATCATCGATCGTGAAAATGATGGCAGTTTCGTGGAGAAAGCCGGGGGCGGTACGAGCCGGAGACGGATGCATGCGTGTAAGGATTACACCGGTCTTGAGGAATTGCGTGTCATACGGGACGAATTCCGCAGCCGTCAAATCCCGTATTTAGAATACTCCCCGGTCATCGAATTCTTGAGTGACGGTAACCGGGTGACCGGTGCCGTGCTCTATAATCTGGAAACGCATGACTATAAAGTTGTACAGGCAAAAGTGACGATCCTCGCCACAGGTGGTTTTGGCCGGCTGCATGTCCGGGGTTTTCCAACGACCAACCACTACGGTGCGACTGCCGACGGCATCGTGCTCGCGTACCGGGTGGGTGCGAAACTCCGTGATACGGATACCGTACAGTACCATCCGACCGGCGCTGCTTACCCGCAGCAGATCATCGGGCTTCTGCTTACCGAAAAGCTGCGCGGCATGGGCGCTCAGCCCGTGAACAAGAACGGAGAAGCATTCGTCTTTCCTCTTGAGCCGCGGGACGTTGAAGCAGCGAGTTTCATCCGGGAATGCTATGTCCGGGACAATGGGGTGGTGACTCCGACCGGGATGCGCGGTATCTGGCTCGATACTCCGATGATCGAAGTGAAGAACGGTGCGGGGACAATCGAAAAATCCTTTCCCGGCATGTTCCGCATGTTTCAGCGATTCGATCTCGACATGCGCAAGGATCCGGTGCTCGTATTCCCGACCCTGCACTATCAGAACGGTGGCGTGGAAACCGATCCCTGGGGCAAGACCAATATAGACGGTCTATGGGTCGCGGGCGAGGTTTCAGGCGGCGTGCATGGCAAGAACCGTCTCATGGGCAATTCAACGCTTGATTGCCTGGTGTTCGGTCGAAGGTCAGGCATATCAGCTGCTGAGTACTTGACCAAGAATCCACCACAGGGGAAGTTGACTCTTGCCCACCTTGATGGGTATGTGAAGATGCTGAAAGAAAGCGGGATAGAGACCATACGTAAAGCACCAATTCTGTTGCCGGATTACCGTGGTAAGGCCGTGCTCGCGCGGATGATCGATATCTTCTAATCGATAATAACATTGTAAAAAAGGGGGCGGCTTAAAAGCCGCCCTCTTTTTTATTGAAGATTTGGATCCTATTAGCTGTTCAGTATCTTTTCAACCTCGTCCTTATCAACGTCCATTACATACGGAATACCTGAGATGTCAGCACAGTCTTTAGTCAGCGATGCAATATCATCGCGGGAGATGTGTTTGAGGGCGAATTTCCTGTTTCCGGTCATGAGTTGTCTGAGACCTTGCGCAAGCCGTTCCACATATGTGTATACGCCCAGCGCGCCGGTCGGAACCTGATCGAAATCCTTGCCGAGTTCCTTCTTTAATGCCGATGCGGTTACAAATATCTCTTCCTTCCGGACGCCGAATCGCTCGATAAAAACAGGAACTTCCTGTTCCTCGATTTTCTTGCCGATCGTTTTTCCCACCATTGCAGCACATAGAGGTCCCCGCGCCATGCCAACGATTTTTGTGTATGGAGCTCCGAGCGCAAGAGCCTTGAAGATCTGATCTTCGAATGCGATACCGCCGGCGAACGCAATGTCCGGAACATAGGCTTTCTTTTTCGCAAGTTTGTCAGCATAGGAGTAAGTGAGCGAGTGGATTTCAACCGGCGGCATACCCCATTCGTTCATCATCCGCCACGGGCTCATACCGGTGCCGCCACCAGCGCCATCCACGGTCAGAAGGTCGATCTTGGCAACGGATGCATACTTCACGGCCCGGGCAAGGTCGGCAGGGCGGTAGGCCCCTGTTTTCAGGAATACATATTTGGCTCCAGCCGCCCGGAGTTCCTCAACGCGCTGGCAAAAGGAATCGATGTCCACCATTCCTATCCGTGAATGACGTTCGAATTCAGTAAAAGTGCGGCGCTGGAAAGCCTCGATGACGTCTTCGTCAAGAGGGTCAGGAAGAACCACGTAACCACGTTTTCTTAGTTCCTGTGCTTTCTTGAGGTCCTTGATCTTGACCTCGCCACCAATATCCTTCGCGCCCTGACCCCATTTCAGCTCTACGGTCTGAACGCCCAGTTTCTCGATCGCGAATTCCTGTACACCCAGTCTGGTATCTTCCACGTTCGCCTGAACAATGACCATCCCGTACCCATCGCGTTGCCATTTCTGGTAGGTTTTAACCCTATATTCCAGGTCGGGAGCTTTCAAGATTTTGCCGTTCTTTATCTCGCTGGTCATATCCATTGCTACAACATTCTCGCCGATGGTAAGCATACACCCGGAGAGTGCGGCTCCGATCGCCAATCCATCCCAGTTGTTTTTCGCAACATTCGTGGACCCTAATCCTGGAACGACCATTGGGAATCTCAGTTTTATGGATTTGTCAGCCGCGATCTTTTGCGAGATATCGACGTTAGGGAAGATGGCTTTATCCGGATCGGCTTCAATACCGATAGCACCAACGGCAGTTCCCATGATGTTGAAATGAGAGTAGTCGACCGGGTAATTTTTTTCTGATGCGGCGGTAATAATGCCGAAAGGCTGCGGGTAGATCACTTCATGCCCACGGTAGGCTGATTTTCCTATCTCACACATCCCGATACAACCATCCACACATGTCACGCACATCCCGCTTAAAGGGACAACGGAATCTTCAGTCCTGTTCTTAGTCAGCGTTGCGGCTGAAGCGTTTGGTCTATATAAAGATGGCATCGTTTCGCTCCTTTCAAGAATTTTTTATTATCTTGTTTTTTAATAAATATATAAAAAGCAACATTGTCATTGCTGATCTTTTGTCTTTTTTTGCTGATCCGGTCTGCCCTCGCATCTACCGCAGTTACCGGTCGTTGCACTCCAGCATTGATAGTCTTCATGCGTGTTGATGCAGGTTGGTTCGAAGTGCAAACATCCGCTGCAGACATCGGTTGTGGCATCCGGTCCCTGGCAGCGGAGCTCGCATACAGGACATACATACATGCAGCCACCGCAGAGCCTGCAGTCCTCAGACTTACTGTTGAATGGGGTGGTTATTTTCTTTTTATATCCGCGTTCGACAAAACCGATTGCCTTACCCTGCATTTGTTCTTTGCACATCCGCACACAGCGACCGCACAGAATGCAGTCTTCGTGCCGTACCGGAACCCTTACCTTCGTTACCCCGAACTTCGATGCAAGATCCTGGATCGTCTTTGATGTGGGACATATTGAAAGGAGAAGTTCGATCATTATCTTGCGTGCATGAATAACGCGTGCAGTATTAGTGCGGACGACGAGGCCCTCTTCGACCGGATATGTACACGAGCTCACGAGTTTTGTATTGGTACCCTTGCCTATTTCGACGAGACACAACCTGCACCCGCCGTATGGTTCCAGTCCTTCATAGTAGCAGAGTGTCGGTATTTCAATGCCAAAGAACTGGCATGCTTCCAGTATGGTATAGCCAACCGGGACCTGGACTTCAAGACCGTTGAGTATGAACGTAATCATTTTTTCTCCTTTTTCTCGTCTTCTTTCTTGACCTCGAGATCGCAGCGCAGGCAGCGTTTCGCCTCCTTGATCGCTGCGTTCTTTCCCAGTCCAAGAGCAACTTCTTTGAAGTTCTTTGACCGTTTAGCTACAGGGATTGTGGCGCTGTGTTCTCTATGTGAATCCAGGATCTCATCGAGCTGGAGTTTGACCGGTTCGACATAAATGGATGGACGCGTGACCTTGTACTCGAATTGAAGATCATCTCCTTCAATGTATTTCTCGATCGCGCGCGCGGCCCTTTTGCCATCAGCCATGGCTTCGATAACAGTACTAGGGCCACGCGTGATATCGCCGCCTGCGAACACACCTTTCATGTTCGTTGTGAGCGTTTCCGTATCAACCACCAGTGTATTCCATCCCGTGGTATCAAAATCGTGGGTTTCCCCCAGACAGCGCAGGTCAGGTTGTTCGCTGATCGCCTGGATGAGCGTGTCGATCTTGATCTCGTATATTGATCCCTTGATCGGGATCGGGCGTCTTCGTCCGCTTTCATCGACCGTGCCAAGTTGCATTTTAACGCACTCAAGGCCGACCACGTTCGCATCTTTCACGGTCACCTGGGTCGGGGCTGTGAGGTACTTAATCTCGATCTTCTCTTCCAGTGCGCTTTCGATCTCCTCCTTGTAGGCAGGCATTTCAGCACGTGTCCTGCGGTATATAATGACGACCTTATCAACACCCGGAAGACGGTGCGCAACGCGCGCTGCATCGACCGCAGAATTACCGCCGCCAACAACTGCCACGCTTCTGCCAACCGGTATTTTCTTGCCCAGATGTATGCTCTTAAGGAATGTCATTGCCGGGATCACCCCTTGAGCGCTTTCATTGGGTATCGCCAATTTGATGCTCTCGTGCGCACCCATGGCCAGGTATACCGCCTTGAATCCGTCGTCGAATAAATCCGGGATCGTAAAATCATCACCGAGTTTTTTATTGACCACTATCTTCACCCCGTTGTTTTTAATGCGCTGGATGTCTTCGGCGAGCACGGTTCTGGGCAGGCGGTATTCCGGGATAGCGAGCGCGAGCATGCCGCCGGCTACTGGTTCAGCCTCGAATATTGTCGGTGCATATCCTTTCTTGCTCAGTTCATAGGCTGCGGTGAGCCCGGATGGCCCTGACCCAATGATCGCGACCTTGAGCCCGGAGGGATCTTTTTTCGAGGGCCGCGATTTCTTATGACCACCATGTTCGATTGCGGCTCTTTTCAGGGCGCGTATGGAGATCGGCTCGCCGCCCTGACCGGCGCGGCATTTGATCTCGCATGGATGATTACACACGCGTGACACACTGCCTAACAAAGGATTATCTTTGAGGATGATCTCGTACGCTTTGTCGAATTCGCCATGCGCGATATACGCAATGTACTGGGGAGCTTCCGTATCAATCGGGCAGGCATGTTGACAGGGGCTGGAAATGATGCCTTTACAGACCACGGCAGGGCATCGTTTATGCTGGATGTGTTCGATATATTCATCTTTGAAGTAGCGCAGCGTACTCAATACCGGGTTCGCGGCGGATTGACCGAGTCCGCACATCGAGGCATCACGGGTGGCCAGTGCGATATCCTCGAGGACTTCTATATCTTGCATTGTGCCCTGTCCTTGCGTGATCTTCTCGAGTATTTCCCACATACGCTGTGTGCCTTCCCGGCAGGAAAGGCATTTGCCGCACGATTCATCGCGGAGGAAGTTCATAAAGTACTTTGCCACGTCGACCATGCAGGTGTCTTCATCCATCACGATCATGCCGCCCGATCCCATCATCGAGCCTGCCTGTTTCAGCGTTTCGTAGTCGACCTGCAAATCGAGGAGTCTTTTCGGGATACATCCGCCCGAAGGGCCGCCCGTCTGTACCGCCTTGAATTGCCTGTTCTTGGGTATCCCGCCCCCGATTTCGTAGATAACATCTTTGAGGCTGATACCCATGGGTACTTCAACGAGGCCCGTGTTGTTGATCTTACCCACCAGCGAGAAGATCTTCGTCCCTTTACTGTGTTCGGTGCCCATAGCTGAAAACCATTGGGCGCCTTTTGAAACGATCAGGGGAATATTTGCCCAGGTCTCGACATTGTTGATATTAGTCGGCTTCTTGAATAGGCCACGTTGTACCGGATATGGTGGCCGCTGTTTCGGAACACCGACCTTTCCCTCGATCGCAGCGAGAAGGGAAGTTTCTTCTCCGGACACAAAAGCGCCTGCACCTTGAACGAGCTCGATCGTGAAATCGAATCCAGTGCCGAGAATATCCTTGCCTAAAAGGCCATACGTGAATGCCTGGTCGATCGCAATGCGCAAACGTTTCAGAGCCAACGGATATTCACTGCGAACATAGATATATCCTTTTTTCGCTCCAATCGCGCGGGCTCCTATCACCATTCCCTCAAGCACTGCATGAGGATCAGCTTCGAGCACACTGCGGTCCATAAAAGCGCCGGGATCGCCCTCGTCAGCATTGCATACGACGTACTTGGTGGAACCATCCGCGTTCCGGCAGAGCTCCCACTTTACACCGGTAGGAAAACCTGCTCCTCCGCGCCCACGGAGGCCTGATTCCTTGACCTCACGGATGATCTTTTCCGGGGTCATCTCAGCCAGCGCTTTTTCCAGTGCCTGGTAACCGCCAAAGGCAATATACTCTTCGATGTTCTCCGGATCCATTCGGCCGCGATTCTTGAGCACGACGAGCCTCTGATGTTTGAAAAAACCGATGTCCATCATTTT
>JAFGPO010000156.1 GCA_016936155.1 Caldifarciminota bacterium | reverse complement strand
TCAATTTTATTCAATATTTATATTTTGTCAAGAGGCAATTTGGAACCGATGAGCGCTTCCCTTCAAATACTGAATCCGAAGCACTAAATCCTAAACAAATCCGAAATCCCAATTTCCGAAACACAAAAATTCAAAACAGCAGAGTATCCACGGGCAGCAGACCGGATCGTTCGGATGCCGGATGCAAAAACCTGATATGCTGGTGTACTGATATCCTACATGCTGATATTCTGGTCCTCTGGGTTTCTTTAGACGACAACTCTGGTTTTCTGGTATACTTTGTCGGTTTTTTGGAGCATTTTTATTTGAATAGTAGAATTTGTTTAGAATTTCGATAGTAGTATTCAGGATTTGTGCGTTAGTCACACATTAACGCATTCTGGTCAACTTCACTCCCGTATAGTAGTGCTGCAGGATTTCCTTGTAGGTTTTACCCTGGCGGGACATTTCAATGGCGCCGAACTGGCACATGCCCACGCCATGGCCGAATCCATGCCCCCAGAGCACGATCTTTCCGTCCTTGACCCCGAGCATCACATAATTGGATTTCAGCAGATCCCCGGGATCGTTTTTGTCCCCGAACAGGGCACGCACCTGGTAACCAGGTATCGTATACGTCCGGACCTTTGTCGTGATCTCGACACGCAGGATGCGTTTGCTCCTTTTGTTCCGGATAAGGGAGATGTTCTTGATGTACTCGGAATCAGGTATCGCGCTCCCGATCTCTTTCAGTTTCATGCGCAAACCGGCATAGAAATCCCCTGCCTCGTAGCGCTTTTCCCACGTGAAGTGAGGGCTCGTTTCGCAGTACGTACAGCGCACGCTCTGCAGGTAGGGAGGCGGCGTGCCTGGCCATGCATCGTTGAAATCCGCGGTCTGCCCGCCGCACGTTGAATGGTATTTCGCTTCGATGGGCCGGCCCTGGTAGCTCAGGATCTCCCCTTTGGTTTCGTCGATTGCCTGGTTCGTCAATTCCGTCTCGACCGACATATCACGGTATACCTGATCCCGGATCGTGCTGTACAGGTCAAATCCCAGCGAGGCATACTGGTCGATATGCGCGCATGCATACGTGCGCGCGGCCACGGCCTGCGCTTTTGCGGCTTCGGCGAGCGCCGGTGAGATACGGCCGATCTCGCACGGCACCACGCCTTTCAGGTAATCCTCCATATCAACGATGTTGATCACTCGGATCGCATTGTTCACGTTGAGCAGCTCAAGGTTCCCGTGATACGTTTTGTTGTTCACGATCACCGTGTTATGTTTACCCTTTACTAAGACCGGGAACTTGTCCTGCGCGGATATCTTTTTATCCGTGCAGTATGTCGCGCCGATGATCCCGGTTATCATTACGGTCTGCGCGTTCTCAAGGATCGAAACGCGCATTGTCGTGCGCATACGATCAGTGCGCGTATAATGGATACACCGGCTCAGCATGATGCATTGTAAACATAGTGCGATCGCCGCGATCCGTTTTCCGTTCATGATCATATTCAATCCTTTGCAGGATCGATCCTGCGTAGTGCCGCGTTAATGCTGTTGATCATCCGTGTGTAATGACTTCCCTTCCAGTAGATCTTATGGCAGACCGGGCATTCGGAGAATTCATTGAAATTCTGGTATGTAAAGTAGGGAACCCGATCCTGTACCGCGGATCTTTCAATGGGTTCCAAAGGAGCGTTGCACTCAAGGCAGCGTGAAAGGATCTTTATATTCGTTTTCAGACCATGGGTCGTGATGACCGTGTTCAGTTGTTCAAGAGGATCAGATGCTGCCAGGTAGTGCACATCCGCGTTATTTTGGAACCGTGTATTGCGCGTAATGATGACACGGTTCTCTCTCCGTGCCTGTACCAGGATCGCCGTGCCCTCGTTCGAAAACGCGGTATCGAATCCGCACATGCGCATGAGTTTGCAGAGTGTGCCGAGCATGCCATTGCACAGGAACGCAGGCATTGTGGATCAGGGCAGTTGGAGGAGGATCCTCAGGAGCAGCAGGAAGTGGTTTGGATTGCGCTCGAGCAGGAGGATATGGTCGTTCAATGCCTGCAGCACATTGAGGATAGTGCGACAGGGGATTTTTTCGGCTTTTTCACGGAGGATCCGGGTATCGGTGTTGTCATCTACCAGGGTGAGTTTCAAGTAAAGTGCACGGCGGTACATTAGCATGAGTGGATACAAGAGATCGATCAGCGGACGCTTCCGGTATTCCTTGGCGATCGTGGTCGCGGCTTTCACAGACAAGGGACATTGGGCAATGATCGCACATACATCGCTCATAGTATCGGTCTGCTCAAGGAGCATCAATTCCCCTGGACTGCCAAGCAAGTAAGGATCGTTGCTATCCAGAATGATCTCCTGTATCTGCTGACGGGATAAATAAGAGAACGGTACCCTGCGGCACCGCGACCGGATCGTTGGTAACAGGTGATCAGGCCGGGAAGAGGTGAGAATAAAGACCGTATCCAGCGGCGGTTCCTCAAGCGTCTTCAAAAAGCAATTTGCCGCCTCATCGTTCATCCGGTCGGCTTCGAGGATGATGATCACACGTTTTGCGCCCTTGGATGGAAGGTGGATGAGACGCTGGATGACCTCGCGGATCTGTACTATAAGGATCGTGCTCCGGTCCTCAAGGTCAATGACAATGTTATCCGGCAAATAGGTTTGAAGAAGATCATGGATCTTTTCCTCTTTTTCTTTGATCGTGGAGGGTATCGGGGCAACGAGCATGAAATTCGACGATTGCGGGGGACAGCCGAGCATGTTCGCCAGGGCAAAGGCAAAAATGCGTTTGCCCACACCCCGCGGTCCGGTGAGAAGGACATTGTACAGGTTGTCTCTTTTTATCGCGGTGCGTACGAAGCGTTTTGCAGTATCCTGACCGATAATAGTATCGAGTTGATCAGCCACGACTTATTATAGTGCGAATAGAAGTGTGGTCAAGTCAGGAAGGAAAAAAAAGACGGCGGAGGTGATCCTTGAGTGCATCAAGGCCCCGGGATTCCTGCGCGGACACCAGATGGGAATCCGGATAACGCTCAGTCAGCCGTTCTTTTTCTTCCGTGACTAAACGGTCAATCTTGTTCAGTACCAATAAACGGGGAATGTTGTTCGTTTCGATCTCTATGAGCACCCGGTTCACGGTTCCTATCTTGTCATCGAGATCCTCGGAGGTTGCATCAACGATATGGATGAGCATGTCTGCTTCGCGCACTTCAGCCAGGGTTGCATGAAATGACGCAATCAGATCATGGGGCAGGTTCTTTAAAAACCCGACCGTATCGCTCATAAGCACCTTATAGTGCGGTTTAATGAAAAGGAGGGAAGTGTTGGAGTCGAGGGTGGAAAATAATTGATCTGAGATCATTAGTTTCGACCGTGTCAGGGCATTCACCAATGATGATTTACCGGCGTTTGTGTAGCCGACGACTGCTACTTTGGGGATCGCCTTTCTCCCTTTGCGTTGTACCTGTTTGCTCTTTTCGATCTTTTTGATTGCGGATTTCAGCGAAGTGATGCGCTGCTGTATCCGGCGACGGTCGATCTCCAATTTTTTCTCACCTGGTCCACGAGTGCCGATCCCGCCTCCGAGCCGGGAATATTCCAGACCGATCCCGACAAGGCGCGAAAAACGGTATTCCAGCTGTGCTAATTCAACCTGCAATTTTGCCTCTTTGGTGCGGGCATGTTTGGCAAAGATATCGAGAATGAGCATGGTCCGGTCGATCGTGCGTACGTGAGTGGTCTTTTCGATGTTGCGGATCTGCGCGGCACTCAGTTCCCGGTCAAAGATAAGCAGTTCGATCCCGTATTCCTGACAGATCCGGGCGATTTCCTGGACCTTGCCGGCGCCGATTAAAGTTGCCGGATCAAGACGCGGGCGGATCTGGATGACGTGCTCGACCACATTCCCGCCAGCGGTTTTCGTGAGGTTGAACAATTCTTCGAGGGAGTGTACGATCTCCCAGCGGTTGTCGCGTGTTGTCCCGACCCCGACCAGGAGGGTCTGCTCAGGATGCAGCGGGTGGCGGTCAATTGCCTGTACTTTACTCACTCGCAGAGTGCTTCCAGGTGTACACGATGCGGTGGATCATGGTCTGTACGGTCCCGATCGCCAGAATAACGAAAGCCCATACCATATATCGCGGTCCTGCACAGGAACCGATAATGAGGATCAAAATACGGAGGAAACGTTCAAAAATACCGACTTGAGGTGATATCCCTAGTCCTTCACCGCGCGCCCGAGTGTAGCTAACCATCATGGATCCGAACATCGCCAGGACGATCCATATCAGGACATAGCGAGCATGAGTGTAGTAATAGGAGAAGAGGCCAAGGTGGACGATGAATTCATTGATACGATCGACCGTGGAATCCAGGAATCCACCGAATTTTGTCATTGTGTTAGTCCGGCGGGCGATCTCTCCATCAAAGGTATCGAGCAAACCGCATAAGAGGAGAAAGAGCGCACCTATTGGGAAGCAGCCGCGCCAGTAAAAGAAGAAAGCACCAACCGCGAACACAAGGCTGAGGAGCGTGATAACATTCGGGTGAATGTGCATTCCGATCAGCACGCGGGCGATCGGCACCACGAAGAACCGCCGACCAATGCGTTTAATCGCGTTCATGAAGTCCCTCAACAATGATCGTACATTCTCCTTTGATCGATGTGAGTTTGGATAAAAGCGAGCTGACCGTGCCGCGGTGCACGGTTTCATGGCGTTTCGTAAGTTCACGGCAGATCGCGATCCGCCGGTCGCCTATTGTCTCAAGGATTTCTTTAAGGAGTCGTCTTACCCGGTTCGGGGACTCAAAGAGCACGCTCGTGCGGGATTCTGTTTTAAGACTCTCCAGGATTTTTTTCCGACGTCCGCTCTTTTTTGGCAGGAATCCTTCGAACACGAAACGGTGGACCGGGAGGCCGGATAAAGCAAGCGATGCCGTGACTGCTGATGGACCGGGAATGATATAGACTGGAATATTCTGTGCATGCGCTTCCCGGATTAAAATAAAGCCGGGATCGGATACAAGGGGTGTACCCGCATTGCTGATGAGTGCGATCGATGCGCCCTGTGTGAGCATTGATAGAAGCTGCGGGAGGCGTGTTCTTTCATTGTGCTCATAGTATGACAGCGTTCTGGTCGTGATGCCGTGCGCTTTCAGGAGGATCGATGTCTTGCGGGTATCCTCGCAGGCGATGATATCGACGGTGCCCAGGGTTTCTATTGCGCGCAGCGTGATATCTTTCAGGTTCCCGATGGGCGTGGAAACAATGAATAGAGGCATTAAAGCTTCAGTTTGGTATAATCAAAAAAGCTCAATGATTTGAGTGCAAAGCGATAGTCGCTCAACGCCTTTTTCGCGATCACTTCACTTTCTTTTCCCAGAAAGGTTGAGAATGATTCATAGATCAGGTCAAACCACCGCGCCATGCCCTGGGCGAACAATTTTGGTTCGACCACTACCTTGCCTTTGAGGGTAAGGTCTTTCTCCAGTTCGAATTGCTCAATAAAAGGAAATTCTTTCTGTGCAGTGCTCTTCGCGATGAGGAACGTTTTGAGCACGAGCGCTTCACCGATCGGGTGCGTGTAGCTTTTAAGCAGCGCGCTGAATATTTTACAGAACATCTCAACCTGAGCCGGTGTTGCCTGGGTGATCGTCGTATCTTCGATGTGATCGAAGATCGATATTTTTATCTTGGGCTGCATGAGAAAGTTGATAATGTCGTTGCCCTGTAGTTTTTTGCTGCTACCGGCCAGGTAACATGCGGTGATCTCACCGTCCATGATGTGAATAAAGGATTCCTCCATGCCCAGCCGTACCCAGATAAAACCGTTGAATTTAGTGGTTTTCAGTTTGTCGATAAAAATTTTTGGCTGCAATCTCGTAAAATCAACGTTGGCCTTGATCGGTTCGAGCACGATCGAAGAAATGATAAGGTTTACGAGCAATTCGTCAGTTGCATACTCGGAAAGGATGCCGGACGTGGCTTTAGCCGCTTTTTCTACCACCTCGCTGATCGGCACGATCTTGCGTTCTTTCTGGGTGGCGCGTGCAGCATTGAATGGTTCTCCGGTTTTTAAAAAGATATATTCAATCGCATCTGGATAGATGATCGAAATGTACCCTGAAATTTTGTGTGCGCGTTCGCGTTTTGAGGCGCTCAAAACATTGTCAAGATTGATGAATTCGAGGCGCGTGTTCTCAAGTAGCGGACGGCCCTTGGGTAATTTCATGCTATATACTATATCAATTTATATGGTTGTCAAGAGACAAACCCTTGATACAAGGGTGATAGAAGGCGAAGAGAAGGTATAAGAGGGCTGAGAAGGCTGTAAAATACGGCAAAGGTACCTTTTCAAGAGTGAAGATGGATTGGGGTATGGATACTGGATTCTATCAGAAGCATATCAGGACATCAGAGTATCAGTGGGAGGCAGATCAGACTATCAGAATATCAGGAGTTTAAAAAAGTGGTGATTCGCAGTTCATATTTGTAGCCATTGTTTGGGACATTGGAATTTTGAATTTAGAACTTGTTTCGGATTTCGTGCTTCGGACTTAGGATTTATCGTCTGGTATTCCGCATGTTGATTTCTGATCCGCTGCGTTATTTGGTTTGTTACAGCCGAAGGCATTTTATTACAGTCGCGAGAGCGACGTTTTTGTACAGGGGAGCAGTCCCGTTTATGTACAGCGAAACGCCCTCTGTTTCGCGTTTTATTACAGCGTAGCGAAAGGTAGCGTTTAGCGTTTTAGTGTATCTTGACGGAGAACGGATAAGCATTATAATACTTCAAGAGAGGAGGTTGTATGGTACGACGATATATTGGAGTCATTGCAATTTGCGGCATTTGTTGTATCCTGTATGCTCTGCCCGAGGTTTTCATTGAAAATGACGATTTCCCGTTCGTTATCGGGACTTATGCGCGGTACGATCAAAATATATCGACATTTCAATGGGAGGAGTTCGATTCCACGCGCTTGTGGTGGGACCTGACCGGGTATCCGGGCGGCAGGACAGCGCGCGTCCATTTGCTCCATCCCAGTTCTGGTCTGCCGCCGGCGCCGGATACATTCCCTGGTGCTGAGGTCCTCGAACTCGATACGCTTGGCAACAATGATGTGGTGTGGACATATATGGCTGATACAGCATACTACCTGCATGTGCTCGGGCTGGATTTCTCAACCGGGGGACTCCGCTTCATCGGCAAGTACATGCCGAAATATAACTGCTATGTATTCCCGATATACGATGGGGCCGGGTGGCTCACTGCCTGGACCTGGACGTATGAAGTATATCCGGGAATACCATATTCCGCGAATGAGACCCACCGCAAGAGGATCGTTGCTAAAGGAAAAGTGAAGATACCGTTCAGTGGTGAACATTTCTGGCCGTGCCTGGTGATCCAGGATTCTATGGGCTACACGGATAACTTCGGGAGCCAGGAGTTGCGGTGGATCTATGAGTGGATCGTGCCCGGACGATTCGCAGGCGGGAACGGCGTTGCCGCTGCCCAGAGCACCAACGGGGCTGGGCAGAATTTTTTGCTTGTCGAGCACTTCCTGCAACAGAATACTATGCAGATACCAGGTTGGGACCTTCGATGCCCGGATTTTGCCACTACCACGGTCTGGCCTGATACTGACTTTGCCGGTCCGTATCCGGTCAGTTCCATGATAACTGATTCCACGGGCATTGGTGCGGATTCCCTGTTCTACTCCATCAACAGTGCGGATTGGCTGGGGATCGGGCACGACAGCGTAAACGGTGATATATACTACTACACGATCCCTCAGGTCGTCCAGTCGTGCACGCTTGCGTACCTGCTCTGGGCCGAGGATTCTTTCAGCACGGCGAACTCGGTCGACATTTGGAATACCGATCCGATCTGTGCGCCGGAAAGCACTTATTACCGTTTTGTTGTGACGACCGGTATCGAAGAACACGGCACGAACAATGTCCCGGTGAATTCGATACAGTGTTTTCCAAATCCTTTTTCAAGTACGACATCGATCGGGTTCATGCATTGCGGGCAGCCAACGTGCATCCGGATCTACGATGCGGCGGGACGTATCGTGCGGCAATTTACGGAGAATAGCGTGACCATAATCCCGCAGGCATCATTCACCTGGGATGGGAAGAACACGCGTGGACAGCGCTGTGCGAGCGGTGTGTATTTCGTGGAATTACAGACCGGGCAGAGGTCGATCAATGAGACCATTGTTTTGATCGAATAAACCGGAGAGCGTCTTTACAATCTACAAATAGAGGAACGAGTATGAGACAGGTTTACCTTGATTATGCTGCAACAACGCCGGTGCACCCTGAGGTTCAGCGTGTGATGGGTAAGTATTTTAACGAGGTGTACGGGAATCCGGCGAGTCTTCATGCCATGGGGCAGGAGGCATATGGCGCAGTTGAGGATGTCCGCGCCACGATCGCAGATGTTCTGGGATCGCAATCCGAAGAGGTTTTGTTCACCTCGGGCGGTACAGAATCCGATAATTGTGCGGTCAAAGGAGTGGCATTCGCGTTGCGTGAAAAAGGTAACCATATCATCACTTCATCGATCGAGCACCATGCCGTGCTCGAAGCGTGTTATTTCCTGCAGAAAAACGGATTTGACATAACCATCCTTCCGGTTGACCGGTACGGTATCGTGGATCCTGATGATGTCCGTAAGGCGATCACCAGGAGCACAATTCTCGTGTCGATCATGCATGCGAACAACGAGATTGGTACGATCGAGCCGGTCGAAGAGATCGGCACACTATGCCGGGAGCGCAAGGTATACTTCCATACTGATGCGGTCCAATCGTTCGGTTCGCTCAATACCCGGGTCGATGATCTGAATGTCGACCTGCTCTCTTTATCGGCTCATAAATTCTATGGTCCAAAAGGGGTTGGTGTGCTCTATGTACGCAAAGGGACACGGTTTGTGCCCCTTCTGCACGGTGGTTCCCAGGAATTCGGAAAGCGCGCCTCGACCCTTAATGTACCGGGTATCATGGGACTGGGAAAGGCCGTGATGCTGGCGCGAGACGAACAAACATCCCGGGTCGGGCACGGCATGAAACTGCGCGACCGGTTGATCCATTTCATCACTCAAAGCATCGAAGACACCCAGCTGAACGGCCACCCGAAACAGAGGCTGCCTAATAATTGTCACGTGACCATAAAGAATATCGAGGGAGAATCCATGCTCCTGAAGCTTGATGCGGTGGGGATAGAAGTCGCGACTGGTTCAGCCTGCAGTTCAGAATCTCTTGAGCCATCGCATGTGCTCATTGCGACCGGTATATCCCCGGTCGACGCGCACGGATCTCTTCGCTTTACTGTAGGACGATTGACCACGGAGGACGATATCGCCTATGTGGAACAGCATCTTCCGCGCATTATCGAGGAATTACGCATAGTGTCGCCGTTCACAAAAAAATAACCGCCATTCTGATCCTCTTTGATGAATAAAATCCTGGTTGCCTTGAGCGGGGGGGTGGATTCGTCCGTTGCTGCTGCCATGCTCCTTGATAAGGGATATGAAGTCGAGACCTGCACACTTGTAATGCACGGCGTGAGTGACAGCGCGCGGATAAGTGCGCGATCAGTCGCCCGGTATCTAAAGATCGCACACCATGAGATCGATGTGACCGGGCAATTCGACGATCGGATCATAACGTATTTCGTCAATGAATACCGGCATGGTCGCACACCTAATCCCTGTGTTATCTGTAACCGGGAGATCAAACTTGATGTCCTTTTGCAGAAAGCCTATGACGAATCCTGTGATCATGTCGCAACCGGTCATTACGCGCGCGTGGAGCAGAAGCATGATCGCTACGTTCTCAAACGCGGCATTGACCAGAATGAGCAATCGTACTTCTTATATCGGCTGCAGCAGCATCATCTTCAACACCTTTTGCTGCCTCTTGGCTCTATGGTGAGAGCGGACGTTGAAGTGTATGCCCGGGAAAGAGGTTTGCCCGGTGCCCAACAGCAAAAAAGCCAGGACATCTGCTTTGTCCCGGAAAATGATTATCCGCATTTTCTTGAAAATTACATAATCCCCCAAGCCGGTCCTATCCTGGATGCACGCGGAAAGATCCTGGGCGAACACAAAGGCATCAGCGCGTATACGATCGGGCAGCGGCGCGGGATTGGGATCAGTGCGCCTAATCCACTCTATGTCATGCGCATCGATGCAATAAACAATACGATCGTGGTTGGTGAAGAAGAATATATTTATGGAACTGAATTGATCGCCAGTGATTTGAACTTCATTCCATTTAATACGCTTGAGGAAAAAATGGAAGTAGATGCCAAAGCCCGTTATGTGTCTGAGGCAAGCCCGGCGGTCATTGAACCGCTCTCAGATACTGAGGTCAAGGTGACTTTTTCCAAACCGCAGTGGGCACTGACCCCGGGGCAGTCCGTCGTATTCTACAAGGACGATGTGCTGGTTGGGGGAGGAGTGATACAGAAAACAAAATAATACATGAACATCAAGGCAATGCAGGGTATCCATAAGGCATACAGGATTATACAAGGGCGAAGAGAAGGCATAGAAGGCACGAGAGGGCATACAAGGGCTTAAAAAGGATGGGTACGGGTGTTGCATCCGCCTTACGCTCTACGCCTTATGCATTACGATTATTCCGTTCTTGCTTCCCGCAAGCGATTCAGTATAATACTGCACTATGAAGATACCATATATTCTTCCATCATTAGTTATTATGTGCGTGTTAATGGCAGTACCGCCGGATCAGGTCCACGCTGATACATACACGATCGAAGCGATTTCAGCGCGGGTCATCAACGCGCTGGACCGGGATACGATCACGATCAACCGGGGATCTAACCACAATATTATTGCCGATTCGCTGTGCGTGATCCACCCGAACCGGGGACAGGAGCAGGCTGACATCGAGTGGGACATCGTGCTTTCGCAGGGCAGGATCACGCAGGTTTTTCCCGAATCCGCGCATGTGGTATTGCAAAACCCGGTCGATGCGGTCATGGTGAACGACTATGTGGACGTGTACGCCAAGATTCCGTCCTGGATCATGGAACATGACATCGGCGTCCTCGCAATGTATGACGTCGTGTTCGTTGATTATGATTGGGGCGAACCATTGTTCTCGCTGGAGGATTTGATCGCGATCAACTCAGAAGATCATATTGATACCGTGCGTACACTGTTGATTGAGGAGTTGCATGGCAATTCAGATGTCGCGGCTGAGGCGGGAGGCGAGAACCGGATTACGGGCGGTGTGTTCGACGGCATGACCTGGGGCCAGGCGTTCGAAACCGTTGACGGGTCAGCGATTGATCTGTTCCTGGAATACGTGCGGTACTACCCGGGCCGGTACATTAATTATGACTGGACATTCATCGAAACATTTGCAACGTGGATGATCAACAGGACCCCGACCGGCGAGTATGAGAAAAAATTGATTAAGGCGTCACCTCTGACACAAGCCGGCGACCGCATGCTCGAGCAGGGACAATTTCAGGAAGCACTGGAGTACTACAAGAAGGCGCTCGATCAGCTCCCTGACTATGAATATGCACAAGAACGCGCCCGGGACGTGGAGAAACTCCTGCAGTATAAGAGCGTGGTCGCCCTTGATCCTGATGACGTATTCGCGCACTATGAGCTCGGCGTGCAGTACTATACACTGGATTATTATGAGGATGCAATGGTACATCTGGGAAAAGCACGGGATCTCGGCTATGACCGGGCGAGTGTTGATAAGTATATTGCCTATACATATGTTGCGCAGGGAAAGTACGAGGATGCACAGCGGATGTTTGAGACGCTCCTTGTGCAGGATCCGAAAGATGAACATGTGGCAAAATGGTTGCGGTATACGATCGCGCGCGGCAGCCAGGAAGTGGAAGAAGGCTCGGTTGAAGCCCACATCCTTCTGGGTAATGCGAAATACGAGTGGGGCAACTATGATGGCGCGATGAGTGAATACCAGAAAGCGATCGCGCTCAATCCTGAATCACGAGCCGCTCAGGATCGTGTTGAAGAAACCGTTAAGCGCCGGAAGGCCGCGCAGGAACAGGAATGGGCAGCGGATGATTGGTCAGAAGGGGATTTCGAGTCTGCGCAGCACCGCTGGGCTGTTGCACTCGGATGGTGCGAAGAGATCGATGATACGAGCGCGGTGATCGGGATCCTCGATGCCATGGGCGATGCAATGTATGATTCTTACTTCTACGATGACGCAATCGATGTCTACCAGAGGATAGTCACGATCGATCCCGGGCAGTATGATGCGTATGTAAGTTTGAGTAATTGCTACAAAGCAAAGCAAATCTACGATCAGGCTCATGATTGGGTGGATAAAGCGATCGCTACGGATCCCGGGCAGGCATGGGCGTACAATATCAAAGGATTGATCTTCTTTAATACCGGTGATTTGCAACGTGCGATAACTTATTTCGAAAAGGCCGTAGGGCTGGATTCAGCATACAAGTGGCCGCACAATAATCTGGGGTTGACCTATGTAAAACTTCAAGATAATGACAAGGCGCAGGTGCATTTGCAGCAGGCAGTCGAGATCGACAAGGATTACTGGGATGCACGGTTCGATATCGGCAACCTGCAATTCGTGATCGAGGCTGAGGAGAAGCTCCGGGCTGATCCCGATGATCTGGCAGCGCGGTCCCTGCTTGGCCGGGCGCTCTACTATCTCGAGGATTATGACCGGTCCGTTAAAGAACTCTTGAGCGTCGTGGAAAAACAAAAGAACGACGCACTGGCGCTGGCATTTCTCGGGTATTCCTGCAATGAAAGCGGCCAGTATGACCAGGCGTACCAGTATCTTTCGCGTTCCTTTAAGATCAGTCCGGTCGCGAATGTCAAGGCGTGGATCGCCTACAACGAAGGCAAACGACGGGTCATGAAGGATCCTCACGATCCTGAAGCATATCTGAAATTCGGTGAGAGTGATATGTACTGGAATGATTTTGCCGATGCCTTGAGCGACTATGAATTCGCGCGGAAACTCGGTGCGGATACCACTCTTGTCGCGCGGGCGGTTATCCGGGCACGTGCTGGTATCGAGGCGGACAATGCGCACCAGACCGCGGGTAGTTACCTTGACCGTGCCGCTTACGACAAAGCGGTGGAATATGCACACCGCGCAGTTGAGCTCTATCAGAGCATTGATGCCCAGGAGGGCGAGATGTGGGCGCTCGTGCGTCTTGCCCGCGGCTATGCTGGTCTGTTTCAGCACGATGAAGCGCTTGAGTCCTACGAGCGAGCAGGAGCCGTTGCCCAGGCTCTGGGCGATAAGATAAAATATGCCTATTATCTGGCGAGTATCGGGGACTATTACTGGACGATCGGCGATTATGAAAAGGCATTGGAGTGCAAACGCGAAGCCCGAACCCTGTTTCATGACCACTGCGAATTGACCAATGAAGCATGGACATTGTCCGGTATCGGCTCGATCCTGGGAACGCTCGGGGATGTCGAGGGAATGAAAAGCAGCTATGAGGACGCACTCGCCATATACCGGGTCACGAGGAATTCTGCCGGAGAGAGCCATATCCTTAATGAGCTGGGGTGGGCAAGCGAGCATGACGGGGATTATGCACAGGCCCTCGAATATCAGTTCATGGCGCTCGATGTTGCGAAAAAGTATAATGACAAATGGCAGATTATGAATGCGTACCGTGGTATCGCGGGTATTTACCAGGACCTGGGTGATACGACGACCGCGATCGATTACAATAACCACTACCTGACTGCCGCGCTGGCGATCGGCAGCAAGTCTGACCGGGCGATCGCGCTCAACGACATCGGTCTTGTGTATTTGGAGGTGCTCAAGGATTACGATAGCGCAATGTCGTACTTCAAGGAGGCGTTGGATCTGAGCACAACGATCGGGTATGGGCTCATGGAGGCAGTGGCGACCGCGAATATCGGCGTCACCCTGTCCCGGCAAGGATACTATACAAAAGCCCTTTCCTATCAGGAACAGTCGCTCGGGATGGTGCGGGAACTCAAGGCTTCTTACCAGGAAATGCAGGGATTGTACGAACTGGGGGAGACCTATCAGGGCTTGAAGGATTTTAACAAGGCGCGGGAATGCCATCTTGCTGCGATCGAGATCGCGGAGCGCACTGGTGTCAAAAAAGAGTTGTGGCAGTACCAGCTTGCTGCCGGTGTGGCGTACGAATCATCGGAAGATCTGGATAGTGCCCTTGAGTACTACCGGAATGCGGCGCAGACCTTGACCGAGATCAAGAATAAGATCAAGAGCGAAGCCATGCGCAAAGGATTTTCCGAGCTCGATTGCCAGACCGAGGTGTACAAACGGCTTATAGACCTTCTCATACGCATGAATTTGCCGGATGAAGCGCTGAAGTATATAGAGGAAAGCAAATCAAAGATCGTGCGCGATGCATTCGGCGATGTGAAACCCGCGACCGGGGACGAGGAATTGCAGCAGACCCTGGACGCGGTCGATAAGATCGAGCGGAAAAAGGAAGCGATCGAGGAACAGTTGAGCGAGGAGCGCATGAAACCGGCTAACAAGCAGGATGCCCGCAAGATCGAGGCGCTGAGCGAGATCCTCGCATCGACCGAGGGAGAATTCAACCAGTGGATGATGACGCTGAAATTTCAGAACCGGCGCATGTACGATGCCCTGACCATAAATCCCGCTTCGCTTGGCGATATCCAGCAGGATATACCAGAGCAGACACTCCTGCTTGAGTATTTTGTTTCATCCGATCAACTGTATATATTCTGTATAGGAAAGAACTCCTTTTTCGCGACCGCCGTGGCGGTTACGGAAAAGGACCTTGAGCGGCTCGTTGACTACTACCTTACGCTCGTGAAAAACCCGGTGTTCGGTGCGGCACAGGAGCTGGAGGATGTGGCTCGTGATTTGTACCGCTACCTTATCGAACCAGTGGAAAAACAGGTGACCGCGCATGACAATATCGTGATCATACCGTTCAGCGTTTTGTACTATTTACCGTTCCACGCGCTGGTCCGGGAGAACGCTGGGAATATACAGTACCTCCTCGAATGGAAAAGGATTTCCTATACGACCTCGGCGACGTTCTACGATCTCCTCGCCCAGAAGCCGGGCAAGCGGGGTAAATTGATCGCGCTCGCCAATCCTGACGGCAGTCTGCCCGGGGCATCCGAGGAGGTCGAGAAACTCAAGGACGAAATTTTCAAAAAGGATGCGATCATCTGGACTCTAAGCGAGGCGACGAAGGGGAAATTCCTTGAGTATGCCAAGGAATATGATATCATACACCTTGCCACCCACGGCACGATCATGAGCAATCCCTTGGAATCATACCTTCTGTTCGCCGGGGATACGAAGAAGGAACAGCGTCTGACCCTGCTTGAGGTCGCGGGCTATACCGAATTAAGGGACCGAACGGATCTGGTCTTCCTGTCCGCGTGCCAGACCGCGATGGAAAAGGGCAAAGCGAGCGGCTCTGAACTCATATCATTATCCGAAGCCTTTGCCATGGCCGGACCGCCGACCCTGGTCGCTACGTTGTGGAAGGTCGCGGATGTTTCCACAAGCATGCTGGTTCTGGAATTCTACCGGTCGTTAAAAGAAGAAAAGGCGGATAAACTTAGCGCCCTGCAGAACGCACAGCTGTCTTTGCTTCACAGCAGTGAATACGCGCACCCGTTCTACTGGGCGCCGTTCATCCTGCTCGGGAACTGGCGGTAGGGGGAAGCCATGACGCTACCGCGTGAAAAGGAAACTGCGGAACCGGTGTTCCGCATGACGGCGAGACCGCGGTCTTTCATTACGATCAATGTGACTGCGATCATTGTCGGCGCAGTCGTGGTGCTGGGTCTTTTGTTCATCCGCATGCTGTTCAATCCAGTCCTCTTTGTTTTCATCATTATCGTGCTGGCGGCGTACATGGTCGTGGATTATGTGGTGTGGGTGCAGCGCGGTATCCGCTGTATCGAGATTTATGACGACCGGATCATGATTTACCGCGGAAAGGCAGCAAAGAGCGAGCGCATTCCGGCGAGTGCGATTACGGGTATCGATGTGTTCAGCAAACTCAGCCGTCACGTCGTGAATATCATGCTCGGCGGCAGGGTCGATACATCCCTGCCCGGTGTCACGTTATTCCGCGGTCCCCGCGTTCGCATCACGGATGATGCGTTCGATGCAGGCGAATTCAAACAGTTCGTTATTTACCTGGAAAAGATTTCAGAGAAAATAGGATAAGCAGTATCCAGGTACCGTTATTGAATAACTGGGTAATGAGGTAATTGATATTTTCTGGTAATAAGCAAAGCCCCGGCACTGAATCGATCAGCGCCAGGGCTTCTGGTTTTTCCAGCAGAGGAAATTAGAACGACAACCCGACGCCCAGCTGCACGCGCAGCGGGTTCAGGTAGTTCGTTGGATCGTTGTAGAAATCTTCCTGTGCCGCGATGTAGGCATGCTTCATTTCGACCTGGTTGATCAGGCCATCATGGTTGAAATCCGCCTGCGGCGAGTACCGTGCGCTCGAGATCGGGATATTGCCGAACTGGCCCAGGGACGGTTCAGGATCACCGTGGTCATCCGCGAGGCCGGTGGTCGGATATACCTCAACCACCTGTTCATTATTGAAGACGTTGGTGACGATGCCGTTTATCGAGAGCGCAAGCGGTCCGATCAGGATCGACCGGCTGAAATTGAGATCAACATTCCAGAATCCGGGCATGCGGGCCGAGTTATTGTCCCCGATCTGGTTGCCGCGCAGGTCCTGGGGTGTATAGGGCATACCTGAGTGGTAGGAGAAGACGATCGACGATGAGAAGTTCTGGAGCGGAATGAACACGAAGTCCTCAGGGAACGCGAAGTCGAAATTGGTGTTTATGATATGGCGTTCGTCAAAGTCAAGCCAGTAGTCGATGACCGGAGGAGCGATATCGTATAGATAATGGTCATTGTACCATTCGCCGGCGAACGATGCGGTCCCGCGCGCGAATTGGAGGTTATAGGAGATGCCGAGCGCCCACATATCCGCCATTTCCTTTTTCACGGTGAATTCGAATCCCTTTACATTGCCGTAGTCGACATTGAAGTACTGGAAGTAGGGCGTGGGCAGCGCGGGAACCTCACGGATCTGGGCAAGATCGAAGATGTCTTTGAAGTATGCGGTGAAGCCGGTCACAATACGCTCTGCCAGCTGGTTCTCGATGCCGAGTTCATACTGGACCGTGCGTTCGGGTTTCAGGAGAATGTTGCCGATGATCGTATTGGCGCGGGAAATAAGCCTTCTCACCACGAGAGTATCGGTTGATGAATACATGGTGTGCAAACCGGGCAGCTGAAAGTAGTGGCCGTAATTAAAACGCAGTTTGATCCGGTCCGTGACCGGCAAGGAAAAGCCCAAACGCGGTGACACCTTGAACCCGGATCCCGCAGTCGTGATCTCCTGGTCAAGGAAATTGCCCGGGTCTTCATAGGTCATGGTTTTGGGATCGAAGTAGTCAACGCGCATGCCGATGCGCGCGATGAGGCCCTCGAAATCCATTTTGTCCTGCAGGTATGCCGCGAGCTTGTACGGCGTGCGGTCATAGTAATCCCAGAACGGGTTGGTCACCCAGGGAAGATTATTGTTGTAGTAGTTAAGATCGTACTGGATGAATTCTACCCCGGTCTTGAACTCGTGGAGTTTATACGTGTGGGTGAGATCGAACCGCACCTGGTAGTCCCTGTTATACATATAGGTCCAGTTCCGGAAATCCCCGTACGTGTAAAAGATGCCTTCGATGCCATAGGGATTGTTGCGCAGGGCCTCGACATCACGGTTCGTATATTCCTCATGATACTGCATGAGGCTGTCGATGAGTATCGCAGATATCTCATGCGGGTCATTAGGGGAATGAAGATAATCGGTCAGGTGCTCGGCCGCGAACCGATAGTCCTCATACCACTGCCGGTCATGTTCGTCCTCCCATGCATAATCCCGGTTGCCATAGCAGTTCTCGTACTGCGTGGCTCCAACCTTCAAAGACGCGAGGGTCTTTGCCGTGAACATATAGTTGAACACCGCTGATCCGATCGTATTCTTGATGCGGGACATGGGTTTGTTGTCGAAGTACTTCAAATTATTGGCTGCCGCGTTGTACGGATTCCAGTGCATGTATTGGCGCCGCGAGTTATGAGCGAATGCGCTGAACTTGCCCTTTGCATTCGCGAGTTTGTACACGATGCGTGCCTGCGCCGTATAGTCCATTCTCGGTGAATACACCTGATAGTGCGCGACTTCGAACGCATCGGTCATCATGAGTTCACCGGACAGGAAATAGTGGAGACGGTGGATCAGGGGGATCGGACCGCCGAGGGACACGTCATAAAGACTGTAGTCATAGTCAAGTCCTTTTGCCGGCATGATCGCATCAGTCAGGTACCGCGCAGATCCAGAATGCTGTGAGCCGCCTTCCTTGGTCACGATGTTGACGATGCCGGACAGGGCATCGCCGTATTCAGCATCAAAACCCCCGCTCACGATCGATACCTCCTGGACCGCGGAAGGGTTGATGATCGCGGATTGGTTGCCGAAATTAGGTACTTTTGTGACCACACCGTCCACAAAGTAGGTGATCTCATTCGTACGTCCGCCGCGCATGTGCGTTCCCAGATCGCTCTGGACCACACCGCTCTGGAGGGATATGACCTGGTTGATCGTGGTCACGGGCAATCGGTCCATTTCCTTCGCCGTCACCGCCCATCCAGTGCCGGTTTCCGACGGTACGATCAATGGACGGACCGCGGTCGCAGTGACTCCCTGGACTTCAATGATCTTTAAAGGGAGTTTGAAGTCGAGCCGGGTGATTTGATCCGCGTTCACCACGACGTTCTTATAGGTGTATGGATGGTAACTGACATAGGAGGCGAGGATTTCGTAGGTGCCTGCAGATACGTAGAGGATTTCATAGTAGCCATTTTCATCAGTGGAAGCACCGAGGCCCATGCCTTCGATCACCACATCAGCGGCGATGAGTGGATCGCCAGTCTCCACATCGATGACCCGGCCAGTGATCTTGCCGTGCTCAGCTGCGAACAGGAAGGCCGCTGCGATGAAGAATGATGCTAAGGTCTTCATAAGCCACCTCCATGTTATTCC
This sequence comes from Caldifarciminota bacterium, assembly GCA_016936155.1. Taxonomy (GTDB): domain Bacteria; phylum Hydrothermota; class Tepidihabitantia; order SM23-42; family SM23-42; genus JAFGPO01. The sequence goes on along the minus strand of JAFGPO010000156.1, from coordinate 2,629 downwards.
TCTAATCCCAGATATTCTTTTATACTTTTACTTTTTTCTGCCTGGATAAGTGTAGTGGGTCAATGTGAAAAAAGTGTGAAAAAACGCAAAAAACAGAGCATGATACAGCAACTGAGGCAATATAAGGTATTAAGAGACTGTGCAAACGCGGAGAGACGGCTTATAAGGGCATGAGAAGGCTGTATCAGGCTGGGGTGTGGATGCTGGATCTAATCAGAAGCATATCAAGGATCCCGGAATATCAGCGGGCGGCACACCAGAGTATCAGAATCTCCGCGTATCAGAATATCAGATACAAAAACTTGATTTGCTGATGTGCTATTTGGTCATTTTATTACAGCCGTAAGGCGTTCAGTAGACTTTGCCTACCGAAGTTGTTTCAGGGAATTCAGGCGGAGTCCATTAAGGTGGTAGGCCAGATAGTCCGGGATTAAGCGCTCCAGGTCCGCGATTGTATCTTCGGAAAGAAGCGCGTCGTTCTTGTCGTAGACCGCGCGGAGGTCCTGGACTGTCCGGGCGTGGAGCGGTACGACCGTGCTGTCATGATCATGTGCACAGACGATGCCCCCGCCGCTGACACTGAAGTCCACAGTAGCATTATCATAACCGACTGCATGATTGCAACGCACGCACGTTTCAAGGTGGGGGCGTATACCGGATGATGCCAGCGCCCGCAGCAGGCAGTTGAAGGTGAGTGTTTTGACATGGTCGTCATCAGCGTCGGCAAGCTGGTTGAGAAAGCCTTCAAGGATAGTGTATGACCGGTAGTCGGGATCTTCGTTCGGGAGCGTACGCAGGAAGAACTCGCACAAGACGAGCGCGCCGTTCACAGCGCGCGGTCTGGTGCGGATCCTGGGAAGATCGTCAATGATCGTTGCGTCGCTGATCGTGTAGGTGTCTTTTGATTCTCGTTTGTAAAAGATGATCTCGATGATATTGAAGCGCTCGAGCGCGCCGCACATTTTGCTCTTTGGCCGCCGGCAGCCCTTTGCCAGGATGCGCACTTTACCGTGCTGTTTCGTGAAGATGGTCGCGAAGAGACTTGTTTCCCGGAAAAGAGTTGTGTTAAGAACGATACCCTGTGCTTTAACGATTACCGGCATGCAGGGTCAGGTGCCATATGCTGCCGAATCACAGTTTGGGTATGCGCAATTTCTGCCCCGGATGAATGACATTCGGATCCTTGAGAGTATCGCGGTTCGCCTCAAAGATCACAGTATATTTATTCGCTGCCCCATAGAAATGCTGAGCGATCTTGGAGAGCGTGTCGCCTGACTGAACCGTATACACCTGTTCAACATCAGCCCCTGATACCTTCGGGATGCGGATCACCTGTCCGGGGTAGATGAGGTTCGGATCTTTAATGACTTCTTTGTTCGCCTCAAAGATGACCGGGTATTTGCCATGGTCACCGTAAAATTGCTTGGCGATCTTGGAAAGAGTGTCACCGGATTGTATGGTGTAGAATTCCGTGACTTCTTCGGCGGGCGGTGCAGTGAGCTGTTCGTCGAACACCCTTTCCACGCCTTTTATATTGCCGGCGAGCAGCACGGCCTTTTCTTTTGTCGCAATAGTGTCGCATGAACCAAAAAGGGTGACCTGATCGTTCTTGAACTCGACCTGGAGATTCTGGATCCGGGTGCCGAGTTCCCGCTCCAGCATCTGTTTGATATCCTGTGCTTCATTTCCTTTTATCCCTAGAATGCTTGCGCCAACATCTTTCAGAAAATCAAAAACACTCATAGTGTTCCTCCTTTTCTATTCCAGGGGAAGGCTATTGCCCTGGTTGAATGCATGTATATTGAGATCCACAAAACGCTCTTTGACATGAACGCGGATCGCTTCATGCCATGATTTTGGTTTGAACGGCAGGAAACGCGCAAGCACACCGAGCAGTACGATATTGACAATGCGGAGATTGCCCAGGTCGCGCGCAACCGCATCGGCCTGTACCGGATGTACATGTGCCAAGCGCGAGATCGAGGGGATGATATCGTGTGGATATGACGCGGTGCCGACAAGAACGCTCATCGGCGGTATTTCCCGGTCATTGACGATCACGACACCGTTTTTTTTGAGGTAGGGGAGATACCGGAGCGTTTCGAGTTTTTCGAACGCCAGAATGAAGTCTGCGGTGCCTTCTTCAATAAGAGGTGAGAATACCTTTTTGCTGAAGCGGACATGGGTGATCACAGTGCCACCGCGTTGTGCCATGCCGTGGACCTCGCTTTTTTTAACGTCCAGACCCGCGAGCGCAGCTGCCTGGCAGAGCACGTTGGACGCAAGAATAATCCCCTGTCCGCCGACTCCACAGATCACGATATTGGTCATTGGCACTGCTTTTTTCTTCATGAAGGATTCTTGTCACGGATGATCGCGCCGCACGTGCACACCTGCGCACAGAGGCCACACCCGACGCACAGCGTCGGGTCGATAAGGGCGCGCGGTTTTTCCCGGGCCGGTGTGTCCTCAAGATGAATCGCCGGGCATCCAATGCGAATGCAGATCTGACAGCTTTTGCATGCGTCAAGATCCACCCGGTACGGCGCCTGCGGTTTAACCAGAAGGGCGCACGGCCGCCGGAAGACCGTGACGGTTACGCCGTCGTACGCAAGAGCTTCCTTGATCG
>JAFGPO010000155.1 GCA_016936155.1 Caldifarciminota bacterium | reverse complement strand
CCCGATTTATCGGGCGTGGTCTGATAAATCAGACAACTACAGGAAGACGGCGTTTAACATTGTAATTACCCGATTTATCGGGCGTGGTCTGATAAATCAGACGACTACAGGAAGTAATTTATCGGACAATCTGTCACTATCTTGAGGTTATATGCGTACTTTCTTCGCAAGGAAATCGTCAAGTGCGTGGATCAGCACTTTTTCCTGTTTCCCGCTTTGCATATCCTTTATTGTACACGCATTTTCTCTTGCCTCATCCTCCCCGAATATGACTGTGTAGTTGGCCTGAAGTTTGTTCGCTTTTTTCAACTGATGTTTAACGGATTCTTCATGATCACCTAAGATGCACACGTACCCGTGGTCATGGATGACCTTCCTGATGTCAAGCGCCCTGCTGAATAGTGTCTTCCCCATAACCACGAGGAAGAATTTCTCAGGCGCTTCGATTGCCGGTTTTCCTTCGGGGAGAGTGAACATCATCCGATCCACTCCCATTGCCCATCCGAGCGCAGGTGTATCAGGACCACCGAGCTCTTTCATGAGAATATCGTAGCGGCCCCCAGCAAGTATCGTATCCTGCGCGCCCAGGTTACCGGCTTTGAATTCGAACACAGTACGCGTATAATAATCCAAACCCCTCACTAATTTCTTGTTTTCACGAAAAATGACCGAGAATGCATTCAGGTAGTGCTTTACCTTTTCATAGTGTTCAGTACACGCACGGCATAAGGTATCGGTAATCTTCGGCGCCTGATCGTATACCTCCTGGCATTGTTCGTTCCTGCAATCAAAGATCCGAAGGAAGTTCCGTTCTTTACGCCGGAGGCAATCCGCGCATAGTTCTGATATATGCGGTTCAAGAAATCCGCTTAACACTTTCTTGTATTCAGTCCGGCATTCTGGACACCCGATGGAGTTTACTTCTATCGTAACACCCTCCATGCCGAGACCATCCAGGAAACGCTTGCCATGTTCGATCATTTCCGCGTCATACAGCGGACCGATCTCTCCGATATGCTCGATGCCGATCTGGATAAATTCCCGGTAGCGCCCTTTTTGTGGTCGCTCTTTCCGGAACATAGGTTCAATATATAAAAAGCGGCGTGGCAGGGAAATTTTATTTTCAATGATCGCCCGCAATACCGATGCCGTGCCTTCCGGCCTGAGCATATACCTGCGCTCGTTTATTTCGAACGTATAATTCTCTTTTTCAACGATGTCGGTGGTCTCTCCGATCGAGCGGATGAACAGGTCCGCGTACTCGAACACCGGTGTCCTTATCTCCTGGTACCCGCGGGTGAAAAAAAACGACCGCGCGCTGGAGCAGACCTTTTCGATCCGCATCAGGTCGCGTCCATAGAGATCCCTGGTTCCTTTAGGTTTTTGATACATCATGACGCACCATCTTCCTTCCTTTGTACGCTGCAAATACAACACAAAGCCCGCACATGCCGGCGACAATATCCAAATATTCAAAATCCCGTCCTGGTATCAGAAGTTGCTGGAGTTCCGCAAGGATCGCAACGTTACACCCGATCAAAAAATACATGCTGTTTTTCACTAACCGTATTTCAAAAATCCCGAGTAAGACGAATGCAATGAAATGATAGGCCTTATCGATCGGAAAATCGGTAAAACGAGGAGCTTTCAATCCGGGATAGCCCGTAAGCACGAAAATAGTCACGATCCACACGATCAACAGAATCACTCTTACCCGCTGGTTCATGCCTCTTCCCAGATACGGATCCGCTCGATCAATTCCCCCGCACTGCGAACCTGAAGTAATTCGGCACGTACCGTATCGTCATTAAGCATTTGGAGGCTTTCCGCAAGGATCGAAGCATGATCGTCGTTCGGCGAGAACAGAAAGAACATTATGATCTTTATCGGGACAAGGTCGAATCCATACGCATCGATACCATGCGTGCTGATGCCGATGATGACCTCACTCTTGGTTTTGTCCAGCATGTGCACCCGGGGAAGCGCGATCCCCTTACCCGGCGCGGTTGACATCACTTTTTCACGTTCCAGCACCTTCGCGAGAATTGTTGCTTTATCAACCTCGCTGCTTTTCTCGACCATCGTGGTCAGGGCATCAGACATGGACTGGCCACAAAGATCGAATATGATTTTATGTTCTTCTAATAATGATGATAGCATCGTTGATATCAATGGTTCGTGTAGTATCCAACATCATCAAGACGCTCGAACATATCCGCCGGTGCTCCACACTCCGGGCAGCCCCAATAATCCGGAAGTTTTTCGAACGGCCATCCGGGAAGAATACCATTCTCAGAATCGCCGAGTTTAGGATCGTATACATATCCGCACACTCCACAACGCCACTTCTTCATATCCTACCTCATAGTTTCGTTACAACGGAAAGAACGAGTGCGATGAGTTTTTCCATTCCCGCAGCAAGATCCTTATCCGTTACGAAGGTCGTGAATTCGTCCTCATGTTTGCCAACGATATCCGAGACGAGCAGGAATGATGCAGCATCTATGTTATTCCTGTTCGCAAGATGATAGATCAAGCTCGTTTCCATCTCAACAACGAATGCACCGACGCGGCGGAGCTTTTCGATATAATCGGGGAATGGATTATAAAAGACATCGACACTCGCCACACCCGTAAAGATAAGCGGAATATGCATTGCCTGTGCAACATCATACGCTTTGTTGAGCAGTGTGAAACTTGCGTACGGTGCAACCGGTTCCCTGTTCACGTACGTCCGTGTCGCGCCATCAAAAGGTGCGGCTGAGATCGCGGCGACCATATCGAGCGGTTTGATCCCCTTGCCAATGCCGCCACACGTACCTATCCTGATAAGATGCCGGACACCGATCTGAATCAGTTCCTCCACGACGATACCGGCTGAAGGACACCCCATACCGGTCGTTTGCACGGATACCGGAGTGCCATTATGGATTCCTGTGTAACCGATGAGTCCCCGGTTCCTGGCAACACAGCGGGGATCATCAAACATATTTCCTATTATTTCAGCTCGTCCCGGATCCCCGACAAGGAGCACGGTGGGCGCATAGTCCCCTTTTTCCGCTCTAAGATGAAGTGTCATTGAACCTCCTTACGTATTTCCCTTTGCTTCTGTATCATCCGACGGTACGTCCGGCACGGTGAGGAACCGTATGAGCGAATCTCTTGTCTGCTCGAATAATGCTTGATATTTCTGCTTAACTGAAGGCGCACGCGGAATATCCACTTTGAGAGGATTAATAGGAACCCCGTCCTTGTGTAACTCGAAGTGGAGGTGGGGACCGGTCGATAGTCCGGTTGAACCCACGTAGCCGATGAGTTCACCCATTTTGACTTTTTTGCCCTGGTAGAGCCCTTTGGCAAAGGCTGATAGGTGTCCATACCGTGTTTTAAAATTGTTCATGTGTTTGATTTCAACAAGATTACCATACCCCCCCTTCCACCCTTTGAAGATAACTGTGCCGTTACCGATCGAAGAGACCGGCGTGCCTTTTGGCGCCACGTAGTCAAGACCATGATGGGGCCTCCAGACTTTAAGTATCGGATGGTAGCGTGACTTTGAAAAGTATGAACTGATATAGGAAAACTTCAATGGTGATTTTAAGAGCGATTTCCTGAGCGACTCACCTTTTTTATTGTAATAGTCCTCATTCCCGTCGGGATCGCAGTAGTAGAATCCATAGTAGTCCCCCACTTCCCCTTTATACCGCATAACGATCAGGTTCTGATAGTCGACGAACGTCGAATCACAGAATGTTTTTTCGTAGTATACGAAAAAAGAATCGCCATTACGGGTATCCGTGACAAAATCGATCTCCCAGGCAAAAACATCGACAAATCTATAAACGAGTTTCGGAGTTTCCTTAAGCTTCAACATGGATTCGTAGAGCGTTGAATTGACGACCCCTTTGGTCAGGCAGCACAGAGTGTCTATATATGGTAACTTCATCGCGACGGACCACTGCGTTTCATCCAGCATGACGAACCATACGGTCATGAGGTTCTGTTTATAAACGATCTGTCGAAGAGTATCATGCACACGTACGGTCGTTACCGAATCTCCCGGCAGGCAGTAGCGAAATGGAAACCCGGCAGCGTTCAAAACATCGATCATCGCGATGGTCGTCCTGTGATCGATATCCTGATCAAGAACCGTTTCGAGGGTTTCCCCCTTTTTCATCACGAGGGTCTTCTCGACGCGCGTCGGCGCAGCCTCCTTTTGGCCGCGGGAAGGACAAGCGACAAAGATCGCACAGAGAGCGATGATGATGCTATATCTTGTGTTCAATATATTCTGCAAGCCAGTCATTGTGAATACGGTTCTGGTATGCGAACGACACACCTTCAACCGTTACCTTTTTGATCTCTTGCAATGAGGTCAGGATCCTCTGCATGTCGGCAAAGCCCCACACATCGAATTCGAGCTGGAGGTATCGTTTCTTAAAACGCGACGTGATATTGCCTGAATAGCCGATGGTATTGACGATCGATCGAAGCTCCTTTGCACGCATCGACGTAGTGACGGCAACGTGCAGATGCAGATAATTCTTTATTGTCGACCAATCAAAATTAGGGAAGATCGATACAACACCTTTCCGGTTTTTGGAACTCCAGATGGTTCTGGAAAGCCGGATGTCCTCATCGCTGATCGGTGAATTGACGATCGTATGGATACGGTGGTAGGTGATCGTAGGCAGTTCATCGAACAATTTCGCGATCATCTCCCAGTCTTCTTTGAGAAGGACCTGTTTTACATCAACCGAGTACTCATCGATCTTATACACCTCTGCATATTTCACGCCGGCGGTCTTATTAATCACCCGGTAGGTATCCTGCAGACTCTGGGTGTAAAAAAGAAGCGATAGATCAGGACAAACACCGGCCGGCAACGTGATGTTTTCAACGATTTCTTCCAGGCATGCAACGGATCGACCCGGATTGAAACGCGTGGTAGTCTCAAGGGCAATACATCCCCAATACCACTTTCCCCCGATAATACGGGGGAAAAATAGTTTCAACCCATAACCGCTGATGAATCCTGAGTCCTCGAAATTCTTGATCCTCAGGAGTATTTCTTCTTTCGTGATCTGGAATTTCCCGATTATTTCATTTACGAAAACGCAACCGCGTAATTCAAGTTGCCGTATGAGATGCAGATCGATGGGATCGATTATCACTTCGTGATTATAAGTATTAATGAATTGAAGTCAACCGTTAGTTTCAAATTCATATATATGATCGAAGATGGAAAGACGCTGATCCGTTGAATCCGGCTTTTGGATCCGTCTTTATTTCTCCCATCGCCGATGGGATCATTTCCCAATACAGAATTCTTCGAAAATACGGTCAAGCACATTTGCATCAAGAGTCTCGCCGGTCAGGGTCCCGAGCGTATGGAGAGCGGATTTGACTTCGAATGCGGTCATTTCCTCGTTCCGGGCCTCCAGACTTCTTTGTACGCACGCAAGCACTTCGCGAAAAACATGCATGTGCCGCTGTTTGGTGATCAGGCAGTTATCCGACGGACACACCACAGGCATGAGCGAGGTTTTGATCCGCACAAGCAACATATCCATGTTTTTGCCTGTTTTTGCGGATATTTTCAATGAATCGCTCAATATATCACTTTCATTCAATTGCATATTCAGATCAACCTTATTAACGACCGCAATGGTCTTTTTTTCTTTTGTCAGGTTATAAAGATAGACGTCCTGTTCATTCATCGGTTCAGAACCGTCAAAAAGAAGAACGATCAGGTCGGACTGTTCGATCAATTGTCCACTCCGTTCCTGTGCGAGCTTATCAGGCCCGTGTGGTTTGTTCAAAATGCCCGCGGTATCAAAAAGACGGATCAATAAACCACTGATCTCAATGTGTTCCTCAAGAAAATCACGTGTTGTGCCTGGATCCGGGTGGATCAAAGCGCGTTCATATCCGACCAGGCGGTTGAACAGTGTCGATTTACCAACATTCGCCCGTCCCATGATCAACACCCGGTAGCCCTTTTTCATCTTGATACCGATCTCTGCATACTGCACTATCGTTTCGATCTCTGCTTTTAGGCTTCGCAGATCATCCATGGAGCGGGCTGTCTGCGTACGACCTTGAACATCCTCCTCATCCCCAAAATCGATCTGCGCTTCGGTTATAACGAGGATATCTTCGAGTTTCCGGCGAATGTGTCGCACAGTATCGGATAACTTCCCCTCATATTGAGCGATGGCAAGTTTGCGGACTTCTTCACATGGAGAATAAACGGTATCGAGCACCGCTTCCGCCTGCAAAAGATCGATCTTTCCGTTAAGCAGAGCGCGTTTCGTAAATTCACCGCGGTCAGCCAGACGGATACCCTGTGCAATTAATTCGTTGATAATGCGATCAATGATAAGGGGATTACCATGGCATGAAATCTCGACCACATCTTCACCAGTATACGAATACGGCTTTTTGTGGAATGTCGTTATTACTTTGTCGATAACTTTCCCGCTTGCCTGGTCAATGATATCACCGAAGTATGCCCGGTGGGATTCAAATATTGTTTCAGAATGTCCGGGTTTGAAGATCCGCTGTACTATTGCTTCGGCACGATCACCGCTGACGCGTATGACACCTATACTGGAATAGCCTTCTGGTGTTGCGCAAGCGACGATCGTATCATTGGGATTCGGCTTCGTCTGTTGATGATCCATTTGATGCTGTATCTTCCTGACTTGCTTCATCGCTCGGCGCGATGATCACATTCTTGCTTACTCCTTTGCCGATCGTGTAGATCTTTACCCCTTTTATCTCGCTCAGTTTGCTCTCTACGATCTGTTGTTCTTTTTTGGTCAACGGGTCGAGCGCCATTTCGCGCCCGGTCTCCAGCACGATACGTGCGATCGCCTCAGCCTTCTTCTTAAGGAAATTATTCCTGCGCATCCGGTAACCGCCGACATCGACAAGAATCTTCAGGTTCGGGTGGTAACGTTTCATTAAGCGCGATATCAAATATTGAAGAGCCCAGAGTGTCTCACCTTTTTTCCCGATCAAGATCGCATCCGTATGCTTCGTTT
>JAFGPO010000154.1 GCA_016936155.1 Caldifarciminota bacterium | reverse complement strand
TTTTGACGCCCGCTCCTTAAAACCAATAATTTTTACCAACCGCAACACCAATTTGCCAAAAAACATACATTTGATTCGGCAAGGCTGCTTTTAAGGAGGTTTCATTGACAAATTATTGAATTTCACTATAATTATGTTTAGGAGTAATCATGAATATTGGTTGGCAGGAGATCCTTCTTATATTGCTCATCGCCCTGTTGCTTTTTGGTGCGAAAAAGATACCGGATCTTGCCCGCAGTTTAGGTAAGGGTATCAAAGAATTCAAGAAAGGCATAAGGGAGATCGATAGTCCGGTTGATGATGATAAGGAAGAAAAGGTCGAAAAGAACAAAGAACAGTAGTTACGTTGTCGGGAGCATCATGCTACGGCTCGGATCGTGGTGGAGAGGTGTCCGAGCGGCCTAAGGAGCACGATTGGAAATCGTGTATCCCGAGAGATCGGGATCGTGGGTTCAAATCCCACCCTCTCCGATTATCGCTGTAAGCGACAATGATTACAGAGATGAAGGAAGATGACAGAGAAATCAATGATTCTGCAGGAGGTAAACGGCTAATGGGTATTGAACGCAATCGCTGTAAGCTTTCTGTTATCTCAGTGATCAATGAGCAAAGCTCATAGAAAGGAGAAGCATGTATTATAACGGTGGTAAAGTTTTTTTGATGTCTTTTTTGGTCGCGCTTTTTACCTCGATAATAATCTGTGTGCTATTTTTCTTTGTGGTCGCTCCTGCAGTAAAACCGGGCGGTGATATCATGGTTCCGGATCTTGTCGGATCGACCACTGAACAGGCACGGGTCATTGCTGAAACCAGGGGATTGCTCCTGGTTGTTGGCGGGGAGGAGGAAAGCGAAAAAACCACCGCCAATCTCATATGCCGGCAGACACCCTTGCCAGGATCGGTCGTGGGATCGAGATCAACGGTGACCGTGTTCATCAGCCTGGGCTCGACCCGGGTATCTTTGCCGGATCTGACCAGCCAGGGCTTGGCCGAGGCAACAGTGCTGCTTTCGAACATGGGCTTGAAGGTCGGGGAAGTGAAGACCGAACAGCACGCCTCGATCGAAAAAGACAAGATCATCCGGACGATTCCTGGTGCCGGATCGCCGATCAATAGAGGCGACGTCGTTGCCGTGGTCTTAAGCCAGGGCATCGAGTCTGCATCGGTCCCTAATCTGATCGGTAAATCGCTTTCTACCGCAAAACGTCTCATTGAAGAAAAAGGGTTCACGGTCGGCAATGTGTCATGGGAAGTAAGTATTGACTACAACGTCGGGATTGTCATGCGTCAGAATCCAGGGAGTGGAAGCCAGGTGAAAAAAGGAAGCGCCATTAATCTCGTGGTCGCGACCGTGCTGGAATGAAAAAATTTCTTATTTACATTGCGATCATTGCGCTCTTTTTTATCGTCGGCGTGATGATCGCGAACTTCATCGTTATGCCCCTTATTGTCCATCAAGGCAGGGTTGTATCGGTCCCGAACGTCGTGCACATGACCCTTGATAATGCGATCGCTGAGCTGAGCAAGCAGGATCTGGAGGGCATCGTGGTCGAACGACGTTTTGATCCGATCGTTGAGCCTGGAAAGATCATCATTCAGGATCCGCTGCCAGAAACGCGCGTTAAGACCGGAAGGATCGTTAACCTGACCGTAAGTTTGGGGCCAGAAACGATCCGCATGCCGTTTTTGATCGGGATTGATGCCGAGAAAGCGGAACTTATTGTGAAACGCCTTGGTTTTACGATCGAAACCATGGAGTACCAGCACTCTGATACCATCGCCGTGAATAAGATCATTGCTACAGTCCCGGTTGTTGAGACCGAGATGAAGAAAGGGGATGGTATTACGTTCATCGTAAGCAAAGGGCCGGTACTGAAAATGCCCAATTTAAGCAATATGACCTTGGAACAGATAGGAGGGCTGCTTGATTCCATGGACCTCGTACTTGGTGAGGTGAAGGAGGTCGAGGGGAGCGGAACCTCGGGTACGGTGATCGTACAGGATCCGGCTCCCGAACATGTGGTCGAGCGCGGTGACACAGTAACCTTGATGATCATTAAGTGAAGGTCGCACCCTCGATCATCGCCGCGGATTTTTCCCATTATCAAGAGGAACTTCAAAAGATCAAAGATGCTGGTGCCGACTGTCTGCATCTTGATGTCATGGATGGTGTGTTCGTGCCGAATCTTACTTTTGGACCGATGATCGTAGAAGCGATCGACAGGGTGACGGATATGACGCTGTGGTCTCATCTCATGATCATGCAGCCTGAAAAATATCTCAAAGAATATATTGCCGCCGGATCAGACTGGATATCCTTTCATGTGGAAGCGACCGAACGTGTGGACCAATGTTTAGCATACTGCAAGCAGCATGGTGTTCAGACCGGGCTCAGCATCAATCCCGCGACCCCGTTGGAACAGGTGAAGCACTATCTCCCCCATGTTGACATTCTGCTCATCATGACAGTCACGCCGGGCTTTTGCGGTCAAAAATTCATGGACGACGTTGTGCCCAAGATCCAGGAAGCAAGACAGTATATGATTGAACACGGGATAACGTGTTCGATCGCGGTTGACGGAGGAGTAAACAGAGAGAATGCCTGCACATTGAAAAAGGCCGGTACTGAGATCGTGGTTGCTGGTGCCAGTGTTTTCCGTTCGCACGACTACGCGCAGGCGATCCAGGAACTCAGATGTTCGAAGGTCTGATCGACCGCTTCTCCATTATCCGGCGCAAGGTGCTGGGATACGGGCGTATCACCAGGAGCGAGCTCGATAGTATACTGAAGGATATCCGTATCACGCTGCTCGAGGCGGATGTGAATTACAAGGTCGTAAAGGAGTTCATTGAGGTCCTGAACGATCACTGCTTGAAACTCGAGTTATCGCGCAGTTTGCAGCCCGGGGATCTGATTATCAAAACCGTCTATGAACAGCTCATAGTGCTCCTCGGGCAAACCCCTCGGTTGCTCATTTTCAAGCCAAATGCCATTACCGTTATCAGCCTGTTGGGACTGCAGGGCGTGGGCAAGACGACCACCGCCGCGAAAATCGCGGTCAAATATAAAGGAAGAAAACCGCTCTTGGTGCCTGCGGATGTAAAGCGACCAGCAGCATACGAGCAGCTGCAGTCACTTGGCAAACGCGCCGGCGTGGCGGTTTTCCCGCTTGAGGGGGAAAATGCTCGTGACGTCGCTAAACAGGCGATGAAACGCGCGCATGCGGATGGTCATGGGCTCGTGATCGTTGACAGCGCGGGGCGGCTCCATATCGACGAAATGCTTGTCCAGGAGCTTGTGGGTATTCATAAAGTCATCGATCCTGATTACCGGTTGCTTGTTGCCGACGGAATGAGCGGTCAGGATGCTGTGAACCAGGCGATCTCATTCAAGGAAAAAGTCGGTCTTGAGGGTGCGATCCTCACCAAGATGGATGGCGATGCCCGGGGTGGAGCCGCCTTATCGATCAGCAGGGCAGCCGGCGTTCCCCTGTTTTTTGTCGGCACCGGCGAAGAGCTGCCGGGGATCGAGGAATTCCACCCGGATCGTATGGCGCAGCGTATTCTCGGGATGGGGGATATGGCGAGTCTCGTTGAAAAAGTGAGGGGTCTGGAAATCCGGGTCGACGAAAAAAAAATGCGCGCCAAGATCGAAAAAGGCGACCTCAATTTTGTTGATTTTCTCGAGCAGATGAAAGCGGTCCGAAAACTCGGTCCGCTTGCCAAGATCGCGGCCATGATTCCGGGCGTAAAAGAAACGGACGTGGATGAGGGTGAATTGAAAAAAGTCGAGGCGATGATCAATTCCATGACCCAACAGGAACGGCTCCACCCGGAGATCATAGACGGATCGCGCAAGCGGAGGATCGCGGCCGGGAGCGGTACCTCGATGCAGGACATCAACCGTTTGCTCAAGCAGTTCAAGATGGCGCGGAACATGTTGAAACAAATGGGACGCAAGGGCAAAGGGAAACTACCGTTTCCCTTGCAATAACAAAGTTCGAATCAAAAATGCGAAATGAATGACCGATTACTAATTACCAATGACAAAAAAAGGGGAGCGCAAGCTCCCCTTTTTCATGACTGTTCGAAGTTACATCGTCGATTCTTCTTTAGTCAACTTGAAGAAGTGCTGGACTTTCCACGCTTCGCTGAGCAACTCGTAGTAACCATCGTACTCTTCGGCATTCGGGACGTCAAAGAATTCGTACCGTACGAATATCGTATTGTTCCACTCAGCATAGCAGTCGTCGACAGTGCCGGAACCATCGTCAGCAAAGAGGAAGTGCGCGGCCAGACCGATATTGCTCGATGTGGTGATATCGATATCCGCAGCTTCGGTGATCATGCTCACATCATAGTCATACTGATACCAGGTTTCACTCCAGTTCCACCGTAAAAGACCGGTAATGGCCAGGGTGTCCTCAACCGAGAACGTGGTGTGGAAGTATATATCAGTACGTGCCTTGCCGATGATCCAGGTGTCAATGCCGGTCCATGGTTCCAATGAATCCGGACCCCAGACATTCGGTTCCGGCATGACGAGCCATATAATGGAATCGATGAACACATCGATACTGTCAAGCGGCAGTTTAATGAAGTACTCGTAGTACAGTGTATCGGTCCAGTCCGGAAGCTCATAAACAAATGGACCGGTCCAGCCAAACGGGGCGCCATCCAGGCCAGTCGTACTGTAGGCATCAACATTGGTCATCATCGCCATCATATTAAGCCCGGTTACGAGCTGTTCAGCTTCGCGCTGTTCGTCTTCGTCGATCTTATCGCCGCATCCAGTAATGAGGGCGGCAAACACCAGTGCGCATCCAAAAACCAACATTCGCTTTAACATAATACCTCCTTTTTAATATAATGCATTATAAACGATACTCCATGCTTGTCAAGGCTTAAGAGTAGCCATAGAGCGTTAGCCGAAACAGCGCAAAAGCGTATTGGTGAATCGTGATTTATGAACGACGAATGACAAATGACGGATAACAAAATGGTGTATCAGCGAATTAGAGTATCAGCATGCAGGATATCAGCAACCCAGTATACCAGTTTTTGTATCTGATATTCTGATGGTCTGCTCTGCTTCCTGCTGATAATCTGGTATCCTGATACACATGTTTTTCGCTTTGCGCCCTACGCCTTTCCCCATATCCTTTCAATATGCGCTTCTGGAAGCCGGGGGGTAAGCAGGCTCAAAACGATCATCAGTACCGCTCCTGCGATAATGCCCGGGATGAAACCATGGATCTTAAACGGGTTTTTCATCGCCATCCATGCAAGGGCGGTCAAGCAGCCGCCAATCATCGAGGCGATGCACCCGGTTTTGGTCGCTCTCTTCCAGTAGATCCCGAACAAAAGTGGCCAAAGGGTGGTCGAGGCGATGACTGCCCATGCGAAAGCGGTCAATGTCAGAACCAGGGCCGGGGGCTTGAACGCGATGACCAGCGAGATCAGTCCGATGATCAGGCTGCCGATCTTGCTATAGAGGAGGCTTCGTTCCTTTGACATATTCATCTTGAATCCTTTGATCAGTGTATCATGGATCATTGAACTTGATAGAATGATCAGGACCGAGGCGAATGTCGACATCCCGGCCGCAACAACCGCAGCCAGGACGATCGCTGAACCGAGCGGCGAGAGTACGTTCTTGGCAAGAAAGGGAATGGCGAGATCCGGGTTTTCCAACCCCGGGTACAGTACGCGCGCGATCGCGCCGTTAAAATAAGGGAGCAGAGCCATACATGTGCCGATCGTCGCGATCACGGTCCCGATACGCAAAACCTTCAGGTTCTTGATCGAGTAGAAACGGACAACCAGCTGGGGCATTCCCCATACGCCGAAACTGACGATCAGGGCAAATGATAAAAGTCCTGGCCAGCCCCACACGCCGGGCGTCGTGATCAGACCCGGATCGATCGAGTGTAATGCTTGATTCGCCTGGGATACACCTCCGATCGCCTTGATCGAGAATACGGTAAGCAGGATCAACCCGAGGCCCATGACCCACGCTTGCACAAAGCTCGTCCACACGACTGCAAGGTAGCCGCCGATCGTTACATAAAAGAGAATGATGATGCCTGCGATCAGGATCGCATAGGTGTAGGGTATGTTCATGAGCACTTCAAAAATATGCCCCATGCCTTTGAGTATGCTCACATTGTAGAATACCATGAAGATTATGATGATCAGGGCAGTAAAGACCACCACGAAGGATGACTGGTAGCGCTCGCCGAAAAAATGAGGTATTGTCATGGTATTCAGACGCTGCGTGAAGCGGCGGACACGCGGACCAAGGACGATCCAGCATATCGTGCAGCCAAGAAGCACATTGATTGCTCCGATCCAGAGGGTGGACATTCCGAACATGTAACCATATCCGCCGCCGCCGACAATGACCACGGAGCTGAAATACGCCGCTACGAATGACAGCGCTGTAACCCATGGACCGATCTGCCGGCCGCCGATGTAAAAGTCCTCGACATTCTTTGTGCGCCGTCCCATGAGCAGCCCGATAAAGACAAGGAGCGCAAGATACGCGATTATGATCAATGCATAGATCAATGATTCACTCATGGTCATCATCCCCGGGTTTGTAGATGAAAATCGCCCAGAGTATGCTGAATACGATGCACCCGATCGCGACCAGCCAGGCACAAAACGTCAGCCACGGAAAATATAATGGTCCCATAAATCTCCCTGGCGTCTCAGGGACGCCTTTACCGTATATACACGAGCTTCTTTGAAAAAGATGTATCGCCGGAGCACAGGCAGCAGTAATACACACCGCTTGGCAACTGGTTTCCCTTTTCGTCCGATCCATGCCAGACCACCGAGTTTTGGCTACTGCGCTCAGCGGCATTTGGGGTCATGGTCTTTACGAGTTGTCCGGCGCAATTGTAGATGCGGATCCTACATGCCGGATCGGTCCGGGATCGTTCCGGAAGGGTGAATGAGATCGTTACCGGTGCAGTGGTGGGATTCGGGTACACGATATTGAAGCCCGCGGTCTCGATTGCAGGATCAGCAATGAGAACATCAAGAAATCTCGGGTATGAATTGGGTGTGAGTATGACAAGCGTGGAATTCGGCACCTCGGTCCAACAAAACGGCTGATTATCGAGAGGTTCTGACGCTGCTGCCCAGAAATCGATCCGGCCAGAAGGCGCGTAGAAGTACAGGGTGAGGGCATCGATCGGAGAACGCGAGAAGTTCACCGCGTACAGGGTCGAGCCATCAATCATGACAAAGTTACACTGCACGGATCCAGCCGCGACCGCAGAATCGATCTTAGTGATGGCGATACGAATGCATTCTTCTATGGGCTGGGATGTGTTCATATCGATTATTTCCGTTACTAAGATCGCATAGAGGTCGGAATCAAGGTGATCAGGCGCGTAGTCCGGCGGATTCAAACTAAGGTAGAGAGGATCGATCGCGGCGATAAGATCAAGGAGTACCTGGCTGTCGAGAGTACCATTATGGGCGAAGAACATGTGGAACGCGCGGTACACGGCATAGCGTGAAAATGGGTGGGGATCAGGTATTCCTGAGCATGGACCGCTTGAACCGCTCCGGACATGCGCGATCGCTGCGCTGTTTGCATGATCGGCTACATGACCGGCTGCGCAGGCATAACGGGGATCGAGCGGCGCTCCAGGTTCGCCGCGTTCAATGACAGGCAGCCCGTCTCCACTATCCAACGTGACATAATAAGCGATGCCCCAGCCATCGGTATGGTGCGCGCCGAGCGAACGAAGTGAATCAAGGTGGCTATTGATCGCATTCTGGATCGACTGATCCTTTACCGCATACACTATCCCCCAGAAACGGCAGTTATGCGCTGAAAAAGACGCGGGTAATGGCGCATCGAGCAGTATCCCCAGGACGATCAGCGCGCCGGCAAGGGGGATACATCGTGCGGTTGTGATCTGTACGTTCACCTGGACCTCGAACGTATTATACGGAGTATCGCGGGGTTTGTCAATCCACGGGCCAGTGAAAAAACTTGTACTTTTACATCAGCTTGACAAGTTTTCCTTTTTTGACTATAATTCGGTGTTATGTTGTGTCTGATATTTGCGGTTGTTACGTTTTCAAATGATATCTGTCTGCAGCCATATGACGCAGTTGAGATCACGATTTGGCGACAGGAGGATCTGAGCGGTCGCTATTTTGTGGACGATGATACCACCCTGACCATACCACTATTCGGGAAATTCTCAGTCAAAGATATCGCGCTCGATTCCTTATACGAATTTCTTTTTGATGAATTCCAGCAATTCTATACGGACGTGCCGATCGATATCAATTTTTACTACCGGATTAATATATTCGGTGAAGTAAAGATACCCGGTGACTACTATGTGCGAAGTGAGGACAATCTTGCGAACCTTCTGGCACAGGCCGGGGGTCCTACGAACGACGGTTCGCTTAATAACATACGTATCATCAATGTAGGCGTGGAGCGGCGGATTGATTTTAAAAAAGCGATCAAAAACGAAGCGGATATGGAAAAACTCGCGTTGCGCCCGGGTGATATCGTGATCGTGCCGCGGCGTTTCATGGGCGCGTTTCAGGAATGGGGAGTGCTCTTTTCGCTCGGCACGCTCATCCTGCAGATATACATCGCCGCGAGATAACAATGAAGACCGAACCCAAGCTCCAGGATTACATCAGCGTTGTCATAGAACGGCGCTGGTTGATCATTGTCTGCGTGATCACGGCAACGATCGGAGCTTTTGTCCTGAGTTTGATTCTGCCAAAAATATATGAAGCCCAGGTGAAGTTCAAACTGGACCTTTCCGAATCAAAACCGATGTTCTTTTCCGAGATCTACACGCCGAAACGGGTTGATCCAGTGGAAAGCCAGCTCGAGATTATCCGGAGCCGCACGCTTGCCCGTTCCGTGGTAAAGGAGCTGGATCTCAATTTCGTTGTCGAAGGCCATCAGGAATGGCGGTTCGAATCGCTGGATGTCGGGGACTGCGCCGTGCCCGGTAAATACACGCTCAAATTGAACGGCAACGGATTTACCGTTATCGACAAGAAAGGTCGGACGCACGGCACCGGAGCGATCGGCGAACTCTATGACCACGGCGATCTGCGTTTTCTGATCGCGGAGCGGCCGCCGGACAATACACTGAAATTCACGGTTGTTGATGTGGATATGAGCGCGGATGCACTGCAGGAAAATGTGAGCGCGAGCCAGATCAAAAATACCTATCTTGTACTTTTAAAAGCAAAGTCGCACTCGCCTGAACTTTCAATGAGTATCGCCAATACCCTTGCGCGCGAGTACATCAATTACTCCCTGACAACGATCCGGGAGGCAGCGCGCGGCTCTAAAGAGTTCATCGAAAGTCAGATCGCGATATTCGGTGAGGAACTCAGCAAAGCCGAAGAAGGGCTGCGCCAGTACAAGGAAAAAGCCGGTATATTTCTTCTTGATGAGTCTGCTAAAGAGATCATAACCGCAGCCGCGGAATTCGAAGTTGAAAGGGCTCAGGCAATTGTCGAACTTCAGGAGGTCGAAAGCACGATCGCGAACCTGGGGGATGAGTTATCCGAGGACGAAGCGTCATACGGGGTCTACAAAAAACTGGCATCGTATCCGACGGTGTCGAACAGTCCGCTCATTGTCACGTTAAAAGAAAAACTCAAGAGTTTGGAAGTCCAGCGGCAGGAATTGTTCGTGAAAAGCGAGTCATCGGCAGAGATTACCGAGATCGAAAAACGTATTGCCACGATCGAAGAAGACCTGCAGGAAGCGACCAGGAAGGTCGTGTTAGCGGGCCCGCCGGTCAAGGACCCGGTTCTGATGTCGATCATTACGAATGTCATTAACAGCGAAACGCGTGCCATCGCCGTACAAAGCCGTATCGATGCCCTCGATCAGATAATCGATCGGCAGAACAAGAGGCTCAAGAGACTTCCGGAAGCAGAAGTCAATCTTGCTCAACTGACCCGTCAGAAAATGGCGAATGAGGAGATATACACGATGCTCCTGGGCAAGCTTGAAGAATCCAAGATCGCCGAGTCGATGCAGATCAGCGAGGCGCGGGTTATCGATATCGCAACGATCCCGGAGCGACCGGTCCAGCCAAAACCGAAGCAGTACACGATACTGGGATTTCTCTTAGGCGCCTGTATCGGGCTCGCTGGAGCGTTCCTCCTGGAAAACCTCGACACATCATTGAAGTCGTCGAAAGAGATCGAAGAAATAACCGGATTATCGGTTCTGGCAACGATACCGCTGGTGCGAGAGAATCACCGTCCACATGTTCCAACGATCGATGAGCCGCACTCACAGATCGCCGAAGCATACCGCATCCTGCGTACGAATATCGCGTTTGCCGCGACTGCGAAACCGATCAAATCAGTGCTCATTACGTCAACCCTGCCCCAGGAAGGAAAGACCACAACCTGCATTAATCTGGGCATAACCCTTGCCCAGCAGGGGCACAGGACGATCATTCTTGATTGTGACTTCCGCCGACCCATGCTGCACAGTTATTTTTCCCAGCTCGTTAAGGATAACCATCACGGCCTGTCCGATGTCCTGCTCGATCATCTGAAACTGAAGGACTCCATTGTCAAAAGCAAGACCGAGAACCTTAGTTTTATCACGAGCGGCACTATTCCGTCAAATCCCGCGGAGCTGCTGGGCTCAATGAAGATGGGCGGTATCATAGAGGAGTTCAAGGAGAATTACGAGTATGTGATCATTGACGCGCCGCCTGCCCTGGGAGTGGCTGATGCGCGGGTTCTCGGTAAGATCGCGGATGCGATTGTCGTCGTCGTTATGGCGCGAAAGACCAACCGGGATGCAGTGCTTGAAGTAAAAGATGAACTGGAGCGGAGCGGTGAAAAGATCATCGGATTCGTATTGAACGGCGTTGATCTTACACGGCATTACTACCGCAATCGCTATTACTACTATTATCCGCACAAGTGACCTTGTGTAACACGATCACTTTCCATTTTGTTGGGTGCAACAACCACGATCTATGAAGAAAAGCCGCAAGAAAAAGATGACCCGGACCCGGATCATCATACTGCTCATAATCGTAGCGCTGCCGCTCATCTATTTCGGGCGTCGGGTATACCGGTACATCAGCGCGGTTCACAAAGAGCGCACGGTGAAAAAGGGCATACTTATACTGCGTGCCGAGAATGAAGTCCTCATTGACCGTATCAATCAATATGAGCGCGGCACCCTGCTTGAAGCAAAAGCACGCGATGACCTTGGTATGATCAAACCGGGTGAAGAGATCTACCTGGTGCCAAAGGAATGAACTACCGGATCGAGATCACACCATTTCGCATTGAGATATGCGCGAGCGAAGTCGCCTATAGCCCGGGTGATACCGTGATCATCAAAAGCAAGGAGGGTATCGATTTCGGGACGGTTATGTGTTCACGCGTTGATGAAGGAGAGGAACCTTATGGCGAGGTCATCCGCGGCATCAACGAGATGGATACGGAAAAGCGCAAAGAATTGAAAGAATACGAGGAATTCTGCCTGATCGAACTCAGGCGCGCGGTGGACGAATTCAGGTTTCCGATGAAACCCGTGTATGCGCACTGTCAGTTCGATGAGGAGCGTGTGATCTTTTACTTTACCGCACAAAAACGGCTTGAATTCCGCAAGCTGCATCGTTTCATCTCCCAGAAGTTGAACAAGCGCGTTGTGATCAAACAGATCGGAAGCCGCGATTATTCGCGTTTGTTCGGCGGGATCGGTCCATGCGGCCGCACTCTGTGTTGCACGACCTTTCTTTCTGAACTTAAATCGATCTCCCTGCGCATGGCGCGGGACCAGAAATTATATGTGTCACCGAGCAAGATCTCCGGGATCTGCGGACGATTGCTGTGCTGCCTTAACTACGAAGAGGATTTCTACACGAATTTCGTGCACGATGATGAAGCTGCTGAACTGAATGAGAATGAGGAAGAGCCGCCCGTCGATGAGTGATCCTTCGACGGGCCAGCAGGCCAGGGTATTACAATCTCTCATCGAGCTGATCGCGGTGCTCAGGAAGGAGTGTCCCTGGGACAGTAAACAGACCCTTGCTTCGCTCAAAAATAAGATCATCGAAGAGTCCTATGAATTGATCGATGCGATCGAGCATGATGATCCGCCTGCGATCCAGGAAGAGATCGGCGACGTGCTTTTCCTCGCGCTTTTCTTTGCTCGTTTGTACAACGATGAAAAAGGCGTTGCTCCGGATGCTCTTATCCGCGCGACCGTGAAAAAATACAAAGACAAACATCCGCATGTATTCAAAGGCAAAGATCTGCCGGATCAAGAGTCGGTCCTGCGATTCTGGCATGAGAGCAAGGCGGACATGTTCAGCGGGATCCCGCTGAGCCTTCCGGCCTTGCTCTCGGCAAAGACGATACAGGAGCGGGCGAGCAAAGTGGGGTTCGACTGGGAGTCCCATGAGGGACCTCTTGAAAAAGTGAAAGAAGAACTCCGCGAGATCGAACAGGTACAGGATCCGGGAGGGATTATTGAGGAATATGGCGACCTGCTGTTTGCCTGCGTCAACCTTGCCCGGCACCTCAAGGTCGATCCTGAAGATGCGCTGCGAGCCGCGAACCGGAAATTCGTCGAGCGCTTCAGACGAATGCAGGAGGAATTAAAAAAGCGCGGCTTGAGTCCTGGTAAGGCGAGCCTGCAGGAAATGGATGCGATCTGGGATGAGATCAAACACCAGGATGGATCCTGAGATCACGCCTGCCCTGCAGCTTGATTTGCAGCTGCTCAGGCAGGGCGCGCGCGAGCTCGGGATTCCATTATCAACCCGCCAGGGACGCCGGTTCGAGATCTATATCCGTTTGTTGCACGAATATAGAGGCCGCCTTCATTTGATTTCCCGGAAGGATCACACGCGCATCGTGATACGGCATGTGCTGCCATCGCTCATTGCGCAGCGTTTTCTCGTTGGTTCTTCCCTGTGCGATATCGGTTCCGGCGGGGGATTTCCCGGGGTGCCGTTGAAGATCATCGCGCCCGAATTTCGCCTTGTGCTCTTTGAGTCTATCGGAAAAAAAGCCGTGTTCCTCATGACCCTGGTCAGGAAACTCGGGCTTGCGCAAGTAATGGTCGTGCCTGAGCGGGCTGAACACTATACCGGTGACAGGTTCGATTCAATCCTGCTCCGGGCCGTCGGTGCGATCAAGAAGAACTTGAAAACCATCGACCGACTGCTTGCTCCTTCTGGCAGAGCGGTCTTCTACAAAACCTGCAGGGTCGAACAGGAACTCAAGCAGGCACGTATTCTCATGGACCGGTTCGGGCTCGCTGCCGAAGTGCATACGTTCGTTACGCCGATCGAACGACGGCCGCTCGCGCTGGTGGTGCTCCAACGAAGTGCGAACCGAGGGCAGTAGGCAGTAGACCGAAGGATGAATACGTTTCAGCGGATCAGGACATCAGCATGCAGGATACCCGCAAATCAAATTAAATCCTGGATGCGTCGCATGGAAGTGAAACTTCGTCTGGAGAGGGGTCATTTCTAATTCAAAGGATTCTGGTACTCTGGTCAGCAGCCTGCCGATACTCTGGTCTTCTGATACGCTGTTATTATTTTTAAAATCGCTCCGCCTACGGATTAGTGTTTACTGCCTGCTGTCTTTGTGCCTTGACAAAAAGTAGATTATCCCTATAATAACCCTTTAAAAACGAAAAAGGAGGTTGTCATGGCTTATAAAATTAATGAAGAGTGCACCGCTTGCGGGCTTTGCGAACCAGAGTGCCCGGTGCAGGCGATAACTGAAGGCGATCCTATATATATAATTGACCCGGACAAATGCGTTGAGTGCGACGGGCATTTTGACGAACCCCAGTGCGTGGCAGTGTGCCCGGTTGACGCGCCACAGCCGGATCCGGATCATCCGAAGAAATAACGATTCGCAGTAGAAAAGAAAAGGCGGTCAAAATGACCGCCTTTTGTATTTTTCTATTAGCCGCTATGGCGTCTGAAAATCTGCCGTTATGAGCGTGAACCGAGCTTCAAGGAATGCACCTTCCGGGTCAATCGCACGCACGACAATATCGAATGTCTGGACATTTCCCACGCTGCCGGAGATGATCCCTGTTTCCCGGTCAATGGTCAACCCGCTCGGTGCTTCAATGAGTTCATACGTGATCGGGTCGTTGTCCGGATCCATGATCGGGAGTTTGTAGTATACACTTTCCGGTCGGCATACAACCGAGTCGATCTGGGTCGTGAAGACCGGGGGCGCATTCGCGATATGCACTTCGAATAAGAATGGTTCGCTCTGCAGCTCTCCGTCAGTAACGAACGCGGATACATGAATGACATCACCTTTTTTGACATTGTGGGTCCTCACATGCAGGACATTTGATGTATCCGGGATCGCCTCGTCCTCGACCACCCAGTGCGCGTACAGGGTCACGGAATCATGGTCCGGGTCCTGGGCAAGAGCCGTGAGCACGACCTGCGGCGTGGTCACAAAAACCGATTCTGGAGTTATTGAAACTGAAAGAATACGGGGAGGGAGACCCCCGACCGTGACTTCGGATGAGCGCACGGATTCGCCATAATCCTTACCATCGAAGGGCCGGATCTCGGCAAAGATCTTGTCTCCCCGTTCCACACCCTCATGCGAAAAGAGCATGCCCTCACCGATCTCCTGGTTGTTCAGGAACCACTTGATCTCATAGGTAATGGGATCGCCATCCTTATCCGAACTCGTGATCTGTGCCTTGATCTCTGATCGCGCGGTTGGATGAGCAGGGAGAAGAGAGATTTGATTGATGACCGGCAAGGTATTGGTTGAGGTCCCGTTTTTACCACCTGCGTTACCATTACAGGTAAGCACCACAAAACATAAAAAGATAAGTGCTGAAATGTGCATGTATTGTTTCAATGTTCACCTCCAATAGGTAACTATAGGCAAATTGAAAACCTTGTCAATAATAATTTCGTGCGCCCGGTCACGGACCGGTTACATGCCCATGAAAAAATCGACGAGAGAACCCTTCCTATTGAAAATCCTGTGTTGATCTTTATAGATCACTTCGGTGTTTCCTTCATTGTCGACCTGAAGGTCGATGCGGTGGCGTTTGCAGGAAATACATATTGGGAACAAGTAGGTCCATGTATCCTTGGTCTTCCGGTCGATGAAATGGATGAAATCCCACATTTTACGATTATGCGGGTTTCTTACATGGAGCGCGAGATATCTCATATCAGGCGCAAAGGCGAAGGTAACGAGTCGTTGCCACTGATCCTTTTCCATAAGCGTGATCGATGTGTTGTTATGGATCAATTCAAGGACCGGTTGTCCATAGGTCTTATCCGTTGACACGACCGCAACATCGTCATTAAGGATCTCGGTTTTATCAAAATCGATGCGCCGACCATTCGCGTATTCCCGCAGCCACAGGCGTTCTTTGCCTGACGTGTAGAGCGAGAGCGTTGTCATCAGGCTGTCCGCCGTAGAATTCCGGTATTCATCGTAGAGAATGAAGTGTTTGTTGTTGTCTGACACTTTCACCTTTTGCGTATGAACGACCAACCCCTGCGGGGTGACGGTGGAGTCCGGCGCCAGAGCCCAGGTTTCTATCGTATGTTCGTTCTTGCTGAAATAAAGAGTATCGCCGCTCTGGATGACGACGACCCCGGCGAACAGGGATACTTCAAGTGCTCCCCGTAATGCCTTAGTGAGGAGACGTCTAAGCCATTGGATCATCTGCATGGGCAATGGGGATGAAGTAAATCCATGTGACAGGGAGTGTATTCAAACGAGCAGAGGGGAGGCTTTGCCTCCCCTCTGCTGATGATCGCCGTATTATTCGTGATTCCGCTTGATGAGTCGCCCGTCGACAATATCATAGAAGTCGTGTATCTTTATCGTGTTCGTGACGGTTCGGCCGGCGCTGCGGTCTTCACTGACAATACCGCCGCCTGCCTCGGTGATGACGAGAGACGCGGTGAAGGGGTAGGAGATCGCCGTACTGACCATGTTATCATCGTTATCGATGTACCGGGCAAAACTGAGATTCGGAACGTAGACCTTCACTCCGTCAACAAGCAGGAGTGAATCACCTTGAGCACCGACCACCATACCTAAGGAGATTTCCTGTACATTCTGATCGAAATCATCCTGGGCAAGGAGCGGAAATGTGATCAATACTAAGAAGAGAGCGAGTAGTTTCATGTTGACCTCCTTTATCTACCCTTCCAGATAATGACGCCTGATTTCGGTAATCCGGGAATGCCGGTCTGCGGCGAGACAATGCCGCCACCAGCCTGGATAAAGACCTTGGTCTGGTCTGCGCTTACGTACAAACTGGGCTCAGACGGCATGCCCGGTCCGAGGTATATTTTTTCAGGATGGCGTTCAGACGTGGTGTCGGGAATAAGGAAAGGATTCGTATACGCGGTACCGGTCCGGTAATACAATGCCCAGAGATTACCTTCGCCGCCGTATGAACAGATATCACCGGTCGGCACGAACGTAGTGTAGAGTACCGCACCGCCAAAGACCAGCGTTGTCGCGATGACCCGCTCGCCTTCTTCGTCGAATTCGCGCCACCAGCCAAGATACGAGTCAACCGTATCGATGAGCGCGCTAAAATCAGTGATACCGGCTGCGCCATGGACTTCACCGGTGGTGTCAATCCAGACATTCGTGACATCGTACAACCCGGCGACCGTACCGGCGTGGGTCGTGTCATCCCGGAAGCCGACATAACGCTGATACGTCATGTCTGCCTCGTCAGCATCCGAGAAGAAACGGCCGCTGCCAAAGTACACCCACAGATGGTTGTAGTCGTCGGTCGCTATGCTGCCTTCGCCAGTGATTGGACGCTGCAAATCGAACACCTCGATGAGTCCGCTCCAGGAACCTGGATCCTGATCATCGTTCGTATCGATCCGGTATATTTTCCCGCCGTAATCACCAGGTAAGGATCCGTCCTCATGGCAGGTGCCTAAATAGATACGGTCGACCGTGTAGTCAAGACCCCAGTCAGCCCCAAAGATATTGGTAATGAACGAATTCGCTTCCGGGACGACCCATGATGTGAGTGAATCGCCGGTCGCAAGGTCGAGTACATACACGACCGCATTCTGGTTGCTCTCGCCGCTGCACGTCGCACAGCCGGATCCGAACACGAGATACCATGAGGAGTCGACCTTAACGACCGAGGAGTAGCAGGTCGTCAATTTCAACTGGGAACGGGTGAATTCCCACATCGGTACAGGATCGAGCGGATCCGTCACATCGATCGCGAACAGCGCCGAGGTGCGCGTGTCAACATCATTGGTGATCGGCAATCCGCCGAGCCTCATGCCGCCGACCAGGAGCGTTCCCCAGCCATGGGGATGCGTGGCATCATCGGCGAAGATCTGGGCATCCGTGACATACACCTTAAGATCGTTGTAGTAGACGTGGCAGTAGCTGGGTTCTGGGAGCCACATCAGGTGCGGGAGAAGATTGTACGGAATGTACGCCCAGAGTTCCTGGCCCAGATCGTACCCAGCGCCGTTGTAACGCATGGGTTCGATCTCGTTACCATAGAGCATCTCAGGAACGCCGCCGTTGAAGCAGTGCAGCATCCCGTCATTGCCGCCCACATATACGACCTGGCGGCGGTCAGCGTACATTTCATGGTAGTCAAGGTATGATTGATCACCGTAAATAAAGTCGTAGCGTTCGATGTCGCTCTGTACAATGACCGCGCTCGAATTGATGATATCACCCAGCTTCCATGTAGTCATGCCGACTTTACGCGGCCTCAGATCGGTAAAGTCAGTGCCCCGGATATACTGGATGATCGTATCAGCTTTGTCAATGGATGGAACGCCCATGTACGGGCGGAATTGCGCGGCATTGGCCGGCACGAAATTCAGGATCTCAGATCCTGGATTGACCGTGCCATTCCCGTCAAAGTCGATGAAGGCAGTGATGTTCCTCACGCCGGGCGTATGGTTATAGAGCCATTTGCCGCCGTCCCAGATCGGTTTGAGATCCTCGATCTCCACGGTGTCGATAAGGACGAACTGGGCCGGGTCGCCCTGACCCGTGGGGTCTTGTTTTCGTATGCATATGACATTGCCGGAGCCGGTTCCTGCTGCGGAATTGAATTCTTCAGTAATAACATAGTCGTTGATCAGGTGGAGCGTGCCATTCTGGTCTGTGTCCTCGCGCAGCCAGCCGTATGAATCGAGCCAGAGGCTCTGGCACGTGCCGATCCATGTCAGGACCTCACCGGAGAACGGAAAGGTCCGGCGCGGATAGAACTGCGATTGGGCAGTTGCGCCGCCGGCTTTTGAGCCCTGAGATACGACGCCGACACCGGATGACGAGGATATGCGCTCGAGCATCTGCATGATCGCGTTCATGATCGCGGCTTCGAGCTCGTAACCGTTCGTGGCTTCATAGTAATTGTCCGGGATGCTGTCCCCGTTCTCGTCCCACTCCTGCTGCAGATCAGGGATGTGGTTGCCGTTCTTGTCCTTGAACCCGGCGCACTTGCCCGCTTCCCTGAGCAACGCAGAACCTGACGTGCCGAACGCGTAGATGATGAAGCCGGCAATTGATTGGTCATCCGGTAATTCCCGGTTGCCCCAGCCGCTTCCTGTATCCGGTCTCAGGTCATTGACGTGTCCGTACAGACAGACGTCATCGAGCATGTGTTCCGCGCCGCCGCCGTTCCAGTAGGTAGTCAAACCAGTGCAGTTGGGCATGGTCGCATCATTGACCGGGATCTCCGCATCCATGGTCGCTTCACCGTCCGTGATCATGAGCACGAACGAACGGCGGCACTCGACCATGTCATGCAGATACTTATCATAGTATGGATCATGCAAACCCTGGGGGTTCCGCGTGTAGTCGCCGTTAAAGTAATAGGGCGATGCCTGGGAAAAGTAGTGGAGGATCTCGAAGTAATTCTCAGCCAGCGGGGTCCAGGTCAGCGCCTGCATATCATTGATGTGGTTGCGCAGGTCAATGAAATCCGGGTCGCCAAGGTAATCCCGGATATGCCCGCCCCGGTCAGTATTATAGTGCCACAGACCGAAGATCGGCGCATCGCCGTCCCAGTGTTCATCGCCGTCTTTGTCCCCGATCTGATCAAGCACGCCGCCGTACTCTTCCTCTGGTATGTCAACCGCAATTGCCAGACCACTCATCGTGCCGTTGATCGGCGGGTTAGCGCCGTACGTGTCAACGGTCACGTAGGTTTTATCCGCTGAATGATACACGTAAAACCGGTTGTAATTGCTTGCGTCCCGGCGATAGTACCGATACCAGTCCGAACGGCCCTCGCCCACGAGCCGGGCATGACCGCCCACGATATTCGCCTTGCCGCCGGTTAATACCTTTTTTGCGACATCAGCGCGCGACATTGTTGCCCAGTTGAGGATATTGCCGGGCCATATGCCGGCCGGATCGGATTCCCAGTGATTGGACGACCACGTGTACATGCTCTCCGGCTTGAAATATCCGTACCAGGTCGTGGTGTCGGTCATGTAGATCGTGGAGGTTGAATATGCCGGGTCCCACATACTGCCTGAATTATCGAGCGAGATCAGGATATTGGGCGCCACGACCGTGGTAACGAACGGCGGGGCACAGCAGTAGGGCGCCATGTCCGTGGCAAAACCAATGCCCACAAGTAAAACTAAGGTTACAATGATTGTTTTCATTATTTCCTCCTATTGCGCTAAGATTGTATACCGCTGCAAGACTTCGAGCATCGCCTGCTCGCCGCCCGCACCGGTTGACTGGACCTGAATATAGTAGGTCCGGTAACTGCCGGTTGAAGGCGTGGAACCGGGTCCAGAAATGGCGCGCGCGAATTTCATGGCGGTGCCGGAAAGGGTGATCGCGACCGACGACGTGCGCTCCACGTACAGCGAACACGTGTAGCTGCCCACGTTGATAACCTCTGCAGTGTCAGGGATCGCCAGATTCTGGTTAAGGTACAGGGCGCGCGTTTTGCCGATCTCCATTGAAGCGATCGCGGATTCGTACGCGGTTTCGTACCGTGTCTGCCCGGCAGTGACGCGCAGGCCCCGCGTGATCAGGAAGATACCAAGGGCGCCGATGATAAGGATGATGATCATGGTGCCGAGGGCAACGAGCAGCGCGATACCTTTTCGTGAAGAATTGAAGTTGGGAAACACCGAGGTTAAGAAGGCACGCAGCGGATTCGTTTTACACCTTCTCAACTTCGTAAGTTCTAAGGTTCGATCTCTTTTCATAAATCCTCCTATGGCTGCAGGTTGGGGGGCGCGACGAGCCCGGTAAGAAAGATGCGCTTCTGTTTCTGCATTGCCGGGGTCACGGTGTATACATGATTCTCAATCGTTAGCTGGTTATGAGGGTAATTGTAGTCGCCAAGCGGCCGGGAAACCGTCACCAGCGTATATCTGATCATCCACTTGCGTCCTAAGGAAATAGTGTTGGCAGGCAGGAAATCATTCCATGTATCAATGATCTCATCGCCATCTGAATCCGTGCCGTAGGCCATCTGCAGATCCTCAACATTGTCGAGCAGCACTTCATTGCCGCGCATCAACGTGCGGTTGGCAAAATCCACGTAGATCGGCAGTCCCGGATTGTAGATCGTGGTGTCGATCGTGATCATGACCATGCCTGCGATCGAGAAGAGCGAGAGGTCGAGATCCAGTTTGAGTGCCGGGATTGAGTCATTGTTCGGATCAACGAATGTATCCGGCGTAACATTAACAATCGTGATGATGCCAGGCGGATTCAGGATGTTCCGGTCCCGGTCAAGGACCACGACCTGTTCCCCGCCGCCAAAATTGAGCACGCTGTCCTTGCCTTCGAATGCGCGCACGAGCGCTTGTGTACCGCTGGCTTTGTCAAGGAGCCAGGACCATTTCGTGGTGGTGGCTTCGAAGCCCAGTCCGACCCCGCGCAGGACGATCGTATCCGGATCATTCGCTCCATCAAGATCGAGGATTGCGGTATCGGACTTCGGGTACGCAAGACCAGCCGTTGCAAGATCCCATTTAAGGAGTGTGAGCGCAACCTGGGCATCAGTCTGCTGGATCGTTGTTTTACGGACCGTCGCGGATTTTACGGTTTGCAAATTGAGGATCGTGAATACCGCGGCGAGCAGGAAAGAGAGGATCACGAGCGAGACCAGGACTTCAACGAGCGTCATACCTTTTTTCATGGTGCCTCCTTACATCCTCATGATCAGGTTAGAGGTGAGCCTGTATTTATCGCCCGGACCCCAGCGCACGAATAGCCGGATCGTTTTAAGCCCGGGTTCCGGTATATTATCCGCGACATTCCATAATGTCTGATAACTGACCTTGGCCAGCGAATCACTGATTGTCATTGCAAAATCACCAATACTGTCATCATCCAGATCGCCGGGGCCGTCCGGATCCCTGACCAGGCTGTCATCTGGCGGCCGCGTATTCAGGTCCTCGAACAGGCGCGCCATGGTGGTCCGCGCATAGAGCCGCTGGTTGATGACCGCGGTCGTTTTCATGCCCATGACCGTCATCTGGCTCACGGCTAAAATGCCGATCGAGAGAATGACCACCGCCACCAGGACTTCAACTAAAGTAAACCCATTTTTCATTTTTCACCTCCAGTTAGAATTTATTCCAGGTGCCGGCTTTACCCCACATGTACACGCGTATCATGCCGAGACTCGTGACACCGACTGCATAATCTTCCTTGCCGTCAGTGAGGTAGATCGCACCCCGTGACATTGAACCCCGTGGTTCGAACCACAGCGTATCGCCGGTAGTGAAGTCAAAGGATCCTGCCAGGCCGTCCGGATCTTCAGGTATCCCCACCCCGGCAACCGACGTGCCGAATTGCAAATTGCCGCCGGTTGTTGATCCAAGGTCGCGCGTCTGCTGCGTGCCATCCGGCAGATATACATGGTAGGACTTGTTTGACAGGTCCTTGACCGCGTAAAATCTCTGTCCGGACGCGAGCGCGCGCTCCCGGATGCTCCGAAGATCCTGTCCGATCTCCTGGGCGCCGGCGCGGATGCGCGCCCGGCGCTGGATCGATCCGAAATTCGGGATCGCAAAGAGCAGGATAATGCCGATGAGGATTATGATGACCATGACTTCAACGAGCGTAAAACCGCGTGATGAACCGTCTTTTCTATACTGTGAAAGTCGTTTGAACATTTTCACCTCCAATCATACGCATATATAGTATGCAAGATACATGCCTGTTTTAAGATAATAAACCACGTAATATAGAGAGTTGTGCGCGAAAAACATGCTGACTATGGAAATAAATCCGTGGATTGGGTAAAAAATTACCCACCGAACTCGTGAATATCACATTACAGAATCCCGATGCTAATTGAATTTCAAACGACTGATAACAAATGACTGTTACGCAAGCGCGTATCAGCGGATCAGGACATCAGCACGCAGGGTACCAGCAACCCAGGGTATCAGATAGAATCCTGATATGCTTTTATGGATTATAATGATTATAATAACGCTATTAACGCAATTAACGATCCTAACGTCTTCTGGTTTCTCTTCATTGACACGTTAAGACGCATGATTATAATAGAGTATGTATGTACTATTACTCGCACTCATCGTAATGCCGCCGAATCCCTATGCCAGGATTAAGGCGCCGGTCATCCAGCCAAAATTCCCCGCGCTCATGGAAAAAGCCGAGCCATTGCTCGAACCGCCAACCGGCGAGCGCGCTGCACTGGTCATTCTCGTCGATTTTGATGATAATGGTGCATCCTATTCAGCTGATCGATTCGATTCGCTTATTTACGGCGAGAACCAGAATTCCATGCGTGATTACTATTCAGAAGTATCGCACGGGAAATTCACGATCAGCAAGAGCAGCGTGATCACGCAGTGGGTCAGGGCACCGCGGGATTACTCATACTACATCGGCGACAGTTTTGGCATCTATCCGGGCACATACCCGAACAACGTGCAGGGGATCGTGATCGCGGCGTGCAGCCTTGCTGATCCGGTCGTTGATTTCTCGGATTTTGACGCGGATGGCGACGGCATGGTCGATGCGATCTTCATCGTGCACGCGGGACCGGGTGCCGAGGAAACCGGAGACCCGGGTTGTGTGTGGTCGCACAAATGGCAGCTTTCAAACACGGGCAGCGGATGCCCGGGCGCTTTCCATACCAATGACGGGGTGGTCGTTGATGTGTACTCCATGGAACCGGAACGCTTTGAAACCTACTCAGGACGGATCACGGTCGGGGTATTTGCACATGAGTTCGGCCATGTGCTGGGCCTGCCTGATCTGTATGACCGGGATTACTCGACCTATGGATTGGGTTTTTTTGGCATCATGGCCGCCGGGTCATGGGGCAGACCTCATGAAGACAGCCTGCCTGGTTCCACGCCCACGCATTTTTGCGCCTGGGCAAAGTACCAGTTCGGATGGCTCGACAATCTGGTCGAAGTAACCCGGTACGGGGTTCCCAAGCGCGAGGGCGTTCAAGTATCAGCCGCAGCAACAAACCCGTTTGCCGTGCGCATGCTCGAGGATCCGAACGGCGCGGATTGGGAAACGTATTCTGGGGGGACCGGCGAGTATTTCTTGATCGAGAACCGTTATCAAACGGGATTTGACCGGGGCCTGCCAGGCAACGGTCTGCTCATCCTGCATGTCGATGATTCGCGCCAGCACAATGACCGCGAGGATCACCCGCTCGTTGGCATCATGCAGGCGGATGGCGATGGGAGTTTTTTGCTCAGAGACCGGGGTGAGGATTCTGATCTCTGGAAGAATGCAACATACGGTTTCGGCGATACCACAACACCCAACAGTTTTGATTATGACGGCAATCCGACCGGTGTCTGGGTGTATGATATCGGCGGGGCAGGATCGACGATCACCGCTTCGTTCTGGGTGACTCCGGTATTCCTGGGCCGGGTCTACTCGTTCCCCAATCCGTTCATTGCCCGCGAGGAACCCTCCTGGGGGAGCAAGGTGATCATCACTTATGTACCGTCCGATACCATGGAACTCGGTCAGCAGTTCCCATCGTTCAAAGTGAGCGTGTTCAACATCGCAGGTGAACTCGTGCGCATTCTGGATTCCGAGCCCTTTGAAGTGGATCCCTTTGCCCGGCGCGCGTACTGGGATCTCAAGAATGAACGCGGGCAGAATGCCGTGAGCGGCATGTACCTGTATGTGATCGAAGTGGAAAAGACCGGCGGGAATACAGAACGGCAAAAGGGTCGTTTGACCATAATCCGGTGAAAAGTTCGTATCCGCGCACCATCACGATCGTGGCGGTCGTTTTTATCGCGTGCATTTTGTTTCTCGCCGCGGTCAATTTGTATGTCGGCATTCGCCTGCGAAATGAACTCATTGCCCAGGACCAGAACACCATCATCTCGGTTGCCACGCTCTGCGGTCTGTTCATGCGGACGAATCAGACTGATCCCGGACTTTTCTTTCAACTGAAAAACATCCATCGGGCTTTTGAATTTGACCATATGATCATCAGCGATACCAGCGGATCCCGCCATTTTGATTCGCATGTTCTAAAGCCGCAGTATATGCCCATGCATCAGACGATCGATTTTTCCAACGAATTCGAACGCATGCCGGGTGAGGATGAACTTGTGCGGCGCGGATCAACATTTTTGTACCGCAGCAGTCAGCCGGCATTTTATTTTTACGCGTCGTATTCATCGTCATACCTGGCAACATACGATGTGTTATTCAGATGGCATCTATTTTATATTACCTTTTCTCTGTTTTTTATCGGATTCCTGGGTATTTTCCTCATCCGCAATCTTTTCATGCCCATGCGCTACGTGACCAGGCTTGCAAAGGATCTCGGCGTGGAAACGCACAAGGAGGATTTTGTTTCTGAAACCTTCAGTGAGATCTTCAAAAAAATGAAAGTACGGGAACAGACGCTGGTGGAATTCTCCGCGTACATCGCTCATGAGTTCCGCAATTCCATTGGCGCGATCTCCGGGCTTGCGCGCCTCGTGGAAAAAGGGAAGAAGGGCGCGACCGAGATCGTTAAGGAGTGCAAGACCATGGAACAGCTGATCAACCGGTTGCTTGAGTACTCAAAACCACTCGATATGGTTCAGGGTGAATTCGATATCGCGGACCTGCTGGCTACTTCGATCGAGCGGTCACGTCCACCAAAATATGTTACAATTCAGAAGAAGATCGATCTCCAGCGGTCCCGGTTTATTGGTGATCACGGCCTGCTCGTGATGGCGCTCGCCAATCTTCTCAAGAACAGCTATGAGGCGATCGAGGATAAGGGGATCGTGGCGATCAGCGCATCCGTGGTGAACGATCACCTGGTCATTACAGTCACGGACACGGGTAAAGGTCTGGATGCAAAAGAAATGGAAAGGATTTTCACGCCCTTTTATTCAGGAAAGGCAAATGGCATGGGACTTGGTCTTGCGTATGTGAGCCGGGTCATAGAACTCCACAACGGCCGCATCCAGGTCGAGAGCACGCCGGGCAAGGGTACGACATTCACGATACGGTTACCACAGTAACCGAAGAAGGCAGAAGAGGACTTTTACGGCATTGCGGATTTTGGAATTGACAGTGCGGTATTCCCGTATTATGCCGTAACCATCATACGCTTGACCTCCCTTAAAATACGGGTATGATTATCATTGAATGTTGCATGTAGTACCTGATCAGTGTGGACTATGGCAAGAAAAGGAGATAGACGATGCAGCAATTCCTTAAAAGAATAATTGATACATTA
The DNA here is from genome assembly GCA_016936155.1 of Caldifarciminota bacterium. Classification (GTDB taxonomy): domain Bacteria; phylum Hydrothermota; class Tepidihabitantia; order SM23-42; family SM23-42; genus JAFGPO01. The sequence continues at coordinate 25,915 of JAFGPO010000154.1, read as the reverse complement.
AAGAGCAAAAAAGTGGAATATGGCGATGTGCGGTATGTCGAACAGGAAGCCGAGCTCATCATGATCAAGAACGGCGTCCTTGAAGCGATCACGCATACCACGGACGCAGGTTTCGGTGTGCGGTTGATCAAGGATTCTGCCTGGGGATTTTCATCTTCCAATACGGTCACGAAACGAGAGGCGGATGTGGTGACGCGTGATGCTCTGAATATCGCGCGCGCTTCCGCGAAGGTGAAAGGAAGCGGGATCACCCTGGCTCCGGTAAAGGCGTACCGGGGTTCGTATTGTTCGAACGTGAAGGTCCAACCGATGAAGGTCCCCTTAAGCAAGAAGATCGACCTGCTCATGAAGTGTGACAGCATCATGCGCAAGGATCCGAAGATCAAGGTCAGCACCGGGTTCATCCGCTTCCGGCGGATCAAGAATTATTTCGCGTCGATTGTCGGTTCCTTCCTGGAACAGGAAATGTATTTTTCCGGAGGGAATATCAAAGCATTCGCCATGGATAAAGGAGATCTGCAAACGCGTTCCTACGGGAACCATCGCCAGGCAGGGTATGAATTCATTGATGAACTGGATCTGGCCGGCAATGCCGCGCGTGTCCGGGATGACGCAGTGATGCTCCTGACAGCCAAGCCCTGTCCTTCAAAAGAGACTACGGTGATCCTCGATTCCGAGCAAATGGTTTTGCAAACCCATGAATCGTGCGGTCATCCGACTGAGCTCGACCGGGTGCTGGGTACTGAAGCATCATATGCCGGTACGAGTTTCATGACCACGGACAAACTGCATGCTCTGAAGTACGGATCAGCGATCGTGAATATCGTGGCGGACGCGACCACGCCGGGCGGTCTGGGGACTTTTGGGTGGGATGATGAAGGGATTCCGGCACAACGCGTGTTTTTGATAAAGGACGGCGTATTCGTCGGGTACCTCAGTTCGCGCGAGACCGCGCCGGTCATTGGCAGCGTGTCGAGCGGCGCAATGCGCGCGGACGGGTGGAACAGGATTCCTCTCATCCGTATGACCAATATCAATCTTGTGCCCGGCACGTGGAGCCTCAAGGATATGATCGCGGATACAAAAGATGGTGTCTTCATGAGCACGAACAAATCCTGGTCGATCGATGACAAGCGCCTCAACTTCCAGTTCGGGTGTGAACTCGCGCGCCAGATCAAGAATGGAAAATTGGGCCAGGTCTATAAAAACTCGACCTATACCGGCATTACACCCCAGTTCTGGAACCGGTGCGATGCGCTTGGGAACAAGAAGGAGTGGGTCCTCTGGGGAGTACCAAATTGCGGCAAAGGGGAACCTGGACAGACCGCGTTCGTGGGTCACGGGACCGTTCCTGCACGCTTCCGGAAGGTGCAGATCGGGATCGCCAAATGAACCTTAGAAATTCTAAATTGGAAGCACTGAATAATTTTGACAAAGCGCGCATCAGCAGATCAGGATATCAGCACGCAGGAAACCAGGAAACCAGAACATCAGGGATTGAATCTGATGCTTCGATATTCGGATGTGCTTCCCGCTGATATTCTGCCTGCTCCGATACCTTATTGAGATCCAGCTGTGCTGTTTACGCAGGTTTATTTGTGTGGATTGAATGAAATTCGAAATATTGCCAGATAGTCTAAGGCGAATGAGGTGCGGGGGTATCTTGATACACTTCTGTTTGGAATTTCGGATACGGATAGTAGGATTTTATGATAACTAGATCTGGACTTACACGGAAGAATTGCCGCCGGTTATTAGTGTTGATTCCATTGGTTCTATGGATTAGTTGCGCCTACTTCAATACCTTTTACAATGCGCAGCACTATTTTCGGGAAGCAAAAAAAACCGTCACCAACGATACCTTAAAGGTTGATTCCGAGAATTTTGACAAGACGATCGAAAAAGCGACCTCGGTTATCGTGAAGTACCCACACTCCAGGTATGTCGATGATGCGCTCTTTATGATGGGAGTGAGCTATTATTACAAAGGTGATTATGCCCGCGCGCTTGAGAAATTGGACTATATTCTCTATAATTATTCCGATTCCAAATATTATGATGATGCGCTGTACTACCGGGGACTTGCGTACTTCAAGGAGCAAAAATACGGCCAGGCAGTGATTGATCTCAAAGAAGCAAAGGAGTTCAAACCGTTTCGCAGCAGGGCCGGGCTCGTTCTCTGTCAGGCATATTTTGCGACAAAAAATTACACGGATCTGACCGCCGCCGCAGGGCAGATGATGAAGGAACATTTGAATAGAGAGGAACGTCGGTGGATTCTGAGCATCCTCGGTGACGCGCAGTTCCAGCAGGAATTGTTCGATGACGCGCTTGAAACCTACAACAAACTGCTGTCTCTCACCAGTATGCCGGATGACAAACAAGCATTAAAATTGCGGATCGCGGAAATTTACCTTGCGATGGGCGAGTACGCGAAATGCCGCGATTTCCTCGAGGGCGAATACGATCCGGAATTCAGGAATATTTTTGCTGAGCTTACCGCAACGCTCGGTGATACGCTGAAAGCAAAAGAGATCTACCTTGAGGTTGCGGTGAGCGGGTTCTCGGATATCGCGGCCCAGGCATTTTTCCAACTCGCAGAGCTCTATCGTGCCCAGGACAGCCTGGACATGGCGATCGTCCACTATGATTCAGCGCTGTACAGGTCTGCGATCAGTGAATATGGATCAAAGGCGAAAAAAATGGCCGAGGTCCTGCGGCGCATAAACCTTCTTGCTGGACAGAGCGAAGACCTGGACCGGGCGCAGTTCATGAGGGCGGAGATATACTACATAGATTTCAATGATCCGGATCGTGCGTCTCAAGAATACCGGAAGGTTTATAAGGACTTTCCGGCAAGCATTTGGGCGCCGAAGGCGCTGTACGCGCGCTTCTGGATCAACCATACCGTGATCAAAAACGACAGTATTGCGCGGGAATGTGCGCAATTACTGACGCAAGCGTACCCGAGAACCGAGTACGCGCTGAGTGCCCGGACTTTAATGGGATGGGATGGTTCACAGGAAAACGAGGAGACGGAAACACCCGATATGCACGATGAGCCGATTGAGCCATAAGACAAGGATACAACAAAAGACATGGCATTCCCCTGATATTTTTAGTTTTTCGGTCCGGGTGCCATTGACCCGGCTTATGCCTGGACAGTTCTTTCAGGTTCGACTTGGTGCGAGCCTTGATCCGTTCCTGAATCGTCCGATCAGTGCTGCTCAGTACGAGCGTGGTATACTGCGTCTTGTCGTGCGTATTGTCGGCCGGGGAACGCGGCTCTTGAGCGAAAAAGAACCAGGAGAAGAAGTAACGCTCCTGGGGCCGTTTGGTCATGGCATCGTGCCGGCACGCAAGCGGAGTCTGATCATTGCCGGCGGCATCGGGGTTGCGCCGCTCTTGTTCGTTGCGCAGCACTTAAAGAAAAAAAACGCGCCGTTCGCATTCCTGTATGGCGCGCGCCATGCACGCGATCTCGTTCTGACTAAAGAAATACGGAAAATGAGCGATGCGTGCGCGTTCGTTGCTGAGAAGGGAATGAAAAAACCGCGTACGGTGCTGCAGGAACTGAAGGCATGGTTTGCTCCGGAGTATGAATGCGCGTACGCGTGCGGACCGCGCGCTATGCTCGTTGCGCTGCAGCGTATGGAACTTCCGGTCCCCGTGTATGCCTTTTGCGAAGATTTCCTCGGCTGCGGGTGCGGGCTCTGCCTGGGGTGCGCGATCCGGTACCGCGGCGTGTACAAGCGCATTTGCGAGGATGGTCCGGTGTTCGATTTGAGCGGGATAGAGTTCAATGGTTAAGATATTCGGCATCGCGTTCAAAAATGAGGTGTTCACCGCGTCCGGCGTATTCGGTTTCGGACTGAAGTACCAGCGGATCTCCAATGCGGTCGGCGCCGTGATAACAAAAGGCATCACGCTCAAACCCCGGGAAGGAAATCCGCCCCCCAGGATCTATGAGACGCCGGGCGGATTGATCAATTGGGTTGGTCTGGAAAATCCGGGTGTCGATGCGTTCTGTGCTCATATCATACCCGGGCTCGCGAAACTCAAGACGCGGGTGATCGCCAATGTTGCAGGCTTCAGTGTCAACGAGTATATTGAGATCGTGGAGCGCATCGGGAACCGCGTCGACGCATTTGAGCTCAACGTGTCCTGCCCGAACGTCAAGGAAGGCGGTGCGGCATTCGGTCAGGATCCGGACATCGTGGGCCGGATCGTCGCGGGAGTCCGCAAAAAAACAAAATGCCCGGTCATCGTTAAACTAACCCCTAATTTTTGTGATCCGCTGCGCGTCGCCAGGATGTGTGTCGATAAAGGCGCGGACGGGATATCCCTGATCAATACGCTCTACGGCATGGCGTATGATACCAGCTCAGGCAAGCCTTTGATCATTGGCGGTCTTTCCGGTCCTGCGATCAAGCCGTTTGCCCTGTACTGCGTGAACCGCATCCGGGATATCGGCGTGCCGATCATCGGCATGGGCGGCATCATGACCGGTCAGGATGCGTACGAGTTCCTCCTTGCCGGCGCGTCCGCAGTAGCGGTAGGCAGCGCGATGCTGCGCGATCCCGAAGCACCGATTGCCATTATCAAGGAACTGGAAAGCTTCTTAAGAAGGGGGAAGAAGGCAGGAGATGGCAGGAAAGGGCTTAACAAGGCATAGAGGGCAAAAGAAGGCGTGAAACAAGAGGATGAAGAGGGCAGGAAAAGGCGCAACCAGGCGCAGGAAGCAGGAAGAAACAAACCGCGCGGACACGAAAAGATGATCGTCTGGCAGAATATGGACAAACTGGATATCATTGTGCAGAAGATCTTGAAAAAGATACCTCGTTTTGAAGTCAAAATGAGATCACAGATCGACAATGCTTCGGATTCCGTAGGTGCAAATTTTGTAGAGGGATACTATAGTGGTTCAATACCTGAATATCTGAAATTCCTTAGATATAGTAAACGGTCTCTTGGTGAATTACGTGAAAGGGTACGGCGAGTTAGTCGGAAGGGTTACATTCTGGATGGATTGTACGAAGAATTTACTGACCTCGCGATTAAAACAATGTATCTTATAGATCGACTTAGAAGATCATCGGAGAATAAATGATGTTCAGCTGTTTTCGCCCTATTCTGACATCTGATTCTTCTCGAGTCTTATATCCGCCTTATCAAGCCATCTCTTCGCCCTGTCATAGCCCTCTCACAGCCTTCTGAAAGGAATGAAATGACGGATAAAATCATCGTATCGTTGGATCTGAACGATCTGCAAAAAATTAAGAAGCTGGTCAATGACCTTGACGGTCTTGTGCAGTACTATAAGGTAGGACCGATACCGTTCATCTATTTCGGCCTGGACCTGATCCGGTTCTTGAAAGACCGCGGGCTCAAGGTTATGCTTGACATGAAGTACCATGATATCCCGAATACAGTGGCGCGCGCATGCGAGGGCGCGATGGAACTGGGCGTTGATTGTATCACCCTGCATACGAGCGGCGGATTTTCCATGCTTGAGGAAGCCGTGAAGGCGACACTCATGGTTTCGGATATCAAGGAAATACCTCGCCCGAAACTGCTCGGTGTTACCGTGCTGACAAGCATCGACGAAGCGTACTTCAAAGACCTATTCGGCGATATCCAGCGGAGCCTTGAAGAACAGGTGGTATTTTTCGCGCAACTGGCGCGCAGTGCTGGGTTGGACGGTGTCGTAGCATCACCCCAGGAAGTGACGCACATCCGCAAGGCGTGCGGAAAGGATTTGCTGATCGTGACACCGGGGATCCGGCCCGCACATTCACTCGTTGAATCGGATGATCAAGCGCGCGTTATGACCCCGAAAGAAGCGGTCAAGGCCGGTGTCGATTACATGGTCATTGGCAGGCCGATCGTAAAGGCTGCATCACCAAAGGAGGCGGCCGAGAAGATACTACAGGAGATTGAAGATGGACTTAGAACAAATGCTTAAAGATCTGAAGGTTCTGCAGGAAGGACACTTTCTCCTCAATTCCGGCCTGCACAGCAAGTACTACTTCCAGAAATTCCGCATCCTGGAAAATCCCGAGGCGACGTCAACACTGTGCGCAATGATCGCCGATCATTTCAAGGACGCTCACATCGAGTGGGTGATCGGTCCAACCAGCGGGGGCATTGTGATCGCCTTTGAGGTCGCCCGGCAAATGGGCGCGCGCACAGGCATTGCCGAGGAATACGATGGAAAACGAATGATCCGGCGCGGATATGACATCAACGACAAGACGGTGTTGATCGTTGATGACGTCATGACGACCGGTAAATCCCTTGTTGAGACGCTCGATGCGGTCAAGGGAAAAGGCGCACGGGTGGCCGGTGCTGCGGTTTTGATCGACCGCAGTACCGGGAAGATGCCGTTCGAGTATTACGCCACCTATGCCAGGACCGTTGAGAACTTCGATCCTGCAAACTGCCCTTTATGCAAAGCAAAGGTCCCTCTGAGTACGCTCGGGGGTTTGTAAATACCGACACTCCTTAATTTTCTATTCGTCGGGTCCTGGACCCTCTCTTTTATATTCATTCCGCTCATTGCGCATCGATACACGGATAATTTGTTCGTCGTATCGCTGGTACTCTGTCTTTACAATACCATCATGCTTTTTGCATCAACGGTATTCGGCCGGTTGGGCGATACGCTCGGCCGCAAGAGGATCGTAATCATCGGATTTATCGTATCCGGGATCGTATTCTACGGCCAGACCACGATCCGTGATCTTGGATCGCTCTTTCTGCTGCGCGGATTGGCCGGCTTGGGCGCGGGCATGATACCCGGCCCTCTGGCAGCGCTCATTGGAAGCGGGTCAATCGGCGTGTTCACGGCATTCGGTTCGTTCGGTTTCATGATCGCAAGTCTTATTGCGGGCATCCTGACCAAGGACGCATACGTGTTCACCGCCTCGGCGGTGATGTGTGTGGCAGGATTCGGAATATCATTTTTTATCCGTGAAAAAGTACATCGCATCAAAGTGCCTCTGTTCCCGGTCAAGGTCATACGCAAGAATATACACGTATACGCCCCCTTCCTGCTTCGGCACAGTGCCGCGAGTGCAATATGGGCGATATTCCCTATTTACATGGCGCTGCTGGGTGTCGATAGATTCATGATCGGGATGCTCTACGCGATCAATCCTCTCATGCAATTTACATTCATGCTCGTCCTGCGCAATGTGAAAAGTTCAAGGTTAATCGCGACCGGGTTGATCGCTTCGGCGGTAACGTTTTTAGGCTATGCAGTGATCCCGCACTGGGAATTCCTGATTTTCCTTCAGGCACTGCTCGGTTTTTCGTACGCGAATCTCTACCTCGGTTCCATGAAAGAATTGCTCGAGCACAATGAAGAGCGTTCGACGGTAACAGGCTTGCTCAATTCGATCATCGGATTATCCGGGATCATCGGGCCGCTCATTGGAGGGCTGGTGGCATTCCTCGGACTACGGGCCATGCTGTATTTTTCAAGCGGGGTTGCCATGGTTTCATTCATAGCTTCCAGGCTCCTAATGAAACAAGCGCGATAAAACCGATCCCGGCGAGGAGCGCACCGATCCAGCCGAGCAGGCACAGGCAGGTCACGATCACACCCGCGATGAAGACACCGAGCGCGATCATGATGAACGATTTTTTGAAATCGAGGCCAAAGAGGAAGGCGATGAGCGCGCCGGTCCATGCTCCGGTGCCGGGGAGAGGAATCGCCACGAACAATAAGAGACCGATCTCCTCGTAACGTTCGATCATGCCCGAACTTTTATTCCTCGTGCGCTCGAACAGCCAGTTAAAAAATCTCCCGATGAATTTGATTTTTGAAAGAAGTGTGGCCATGGGCTTTAGCAGCCAGAGGATGAATGGCACCGGGACCAGATTGCCAACGTATGCGATCGCGAACGCTTTGACCCAATGGATGTGGTACAGGTTGATCGCGAGCGGCAGGGCACCCCGCAATTCAACGATCGGCAGCATCGATGTGATGAAAACCGCAAGTTCGGGAGTGAATCCGCGCGTAACCAGGTCCTGGGGGGTCATACCATACCTCGACGGCGCCGTACGATCCAGTCGAGCACAAAGAGCGCCACGACGAGCAAGTACCCGAATGGATTGTTCAGATCGACATAAGCGATCCGGTATTCAGGGGACGATTCAGGCACGGTAAAACGAGGAAGGCTGTCTATCGGATAAAAGGCGCCCCCGGTGTGCCGGGCTATCTCGCTTAGAAATACACGATTCAATGTCTGTACGTATTCAAGATCGCTTTCGCTCACATTCAGCACAAGTGTATTGCTCGTAAGGAGTTCATTCCCCAACATGCCGGAAGCGGTGAGGGAAAGGTCGCCGGACCGCTCCAGGATGAATGATGTGTGATAAACGCCTTTTTGTGATTCAAAGAACGGGATCTTCCGATCGTGCACATCGATCCAGAAGTCCCCGCCCCCGGCAGCCCGGAAATCAAGATCGTAACTTTTCAAAACCAGTTCCACTTTTTCATTGACGGTTACGTTTCGCTGCGGCGATGAGAGGATAAGCCTTTTATTTCGTCCTTCGGGCGCGATGAAACGAATAATGTCCGGCAGTAAACCTGACAGAACATCCGCCTGGTGCATTCCTTTTTGCATGAAATGCCATGTGCCGATATCCAGACCGCTGATCTGAAACACCGAACCCTGTCCGCAGCGCTGGTAGGCTATTGCGGGCGCACTATTAGCTTCGGCAACGGTCACTGCATGTTCGTGTACGCTAATGACGCGGTGAACACGAGAGAATGGGGGGTATACTCTGTTAGGGACAAGGCATGAGAACCCGTTGATGACCGTTACCGGAAACGTGCCTTCAATTACCGCCTCGGTGATCGCGATCGGAAGCAGTGCCTGCCACTGGGGTGTGAGCTGCTGGATCGTTCCCAGGCAGAGCAGTCCGAGACCGGCATTGACCGCGTCCGCACTATGCGGCCAGGGAAGCGTGGCGCATGCGATATTGTCGATGATGAGCGCATCGACCGTGTCCAACCGCGGCAGCAATTGATCCGATCCAGTGCGGGGATCAATGTAACGTCCTGAGGGTGAACGTGCGATATATGTTGCGCTGATGCGTGGGTGTTGATCGAGCGCCTGCATAATGAATTTGGTGTTGAACGAAACATGGTCGGTGTAGTACACGACCCGGATCTTGCGATCAATGGGCGTCAGATAGAATTTTTGCGTGTTGTTGAGCGTGTGTGTTTCGCCGGGCAAGGGCAGGATGGTGACCGTGATGCCGGTATCCGCTGTCTGTGCAAGCGCCGCGCGGAACATCAGCGTGTTTTTGGCTTTTGTGTTGCTGAGCTGGAATGTGCGCCGTAGTTTTTTCTGGGAATGGTCGAATATAAGTTCTACGGTCGCAGTCCCTTTCTCATAACCGTAGGATTGAACCATAACTTCGATATCGATCGAATCGCCGCTATATACGTAGTCGGGATACAGCACGTCGAGCAGTGTCACGTCTTGAGGGATTTCTGTTCCGATCCCGAAGGCGAAGACCGGAATGGCGTATCCGCGAAGCAGCGACAAGGATGTATTCTGACAATTATGGTTTCCGTCCGATACGAGAATGATTGCCGATGGATTGATGGATGTGATTGACCCGAGGGCACCGATGATATCAGTGTACGTGCCGTACGGTTCGATGCTATCGATCAGCGTTTCCATGATTTTCTCGCTGAAATAGAGGGTGGTATGTTCGAATTTGAGCGGTGAGAGAAGGGCGTTGATGGTATCGACGTGCGGTGCCATGCTCTTCGAAACGTCGATCAAAACGAGCGGCGGTGCTTGCTTGACCGCCTTTCTTATCGGGAGGGAGAAGCCGGTTATGATCAGGTAGAGTATGATGATCGCAACCCCGCGCAATGCCGCAAAGATGGGGGACGTGCGGTACAGGAATAAGGCGCCGATAAGGATAACGGCGCTAATGAATAATGCTATCAATCGTTTTCTCGGCTGGAAGGAGCCTAACAGTATTCACGCTGTCGAACCAGACCGCCGCGGAACCGGAATATCCGTTGCTAAGAACCTCGATCGTATACGCGTCCTGATCGCGGACGTCGAAACTGACCTGCCCGTTTTTGATGAACGCGATGCCCCGGGCATCAGGTCGTTTAAGGACCGCGATGCCGGTGAGTGCGAGGGTATCATGAACTCGCACCTCGCTTTTTAGAAGCATCGGTTTATACGCGGTGTCGGGCGTGATGCTCGTGATGAACGGCCGGAGGGAATTGCCGCTTGCATCGCAGACACCCCTATCGATGAACAGGTAGTAAGTCGCTTCGGGTTTGAACGGGTCGTTCGGGTCCTGCGGGATGATGCGGCAGGATCGAAGGTTTTGCCATTCACAGATCGTCGCATGATCAGGCAGAACATAATACGTGACAAGCGATGTGTCCATTGCTTCGGAGAACTGCAGATCGAACTCATATGTCCTTGCACCTTGAGAGTACTTTGCAATATACGGCGCGACCGTGTCGGGAACTCGGGATCCTTCGAACGATGAGGCGATAATCCCTTTGTTCTGGGCGGTATCATAAACCACGCCGGCAATGTGGTATTTCACCGGGGTTTGTTCTGCAGTGAGGCACACGATCTCAGCCGCGCTGAGCGATGGATAGACCGCGACGATGCTGAGGGTTTCAGGGTCCGAGTACATTGCGATGCTCTGTTCGTCAAAACTGAGCGTATCAATATCTTCGGAGAACGACAGCTGTACCTGACGGTTATTAAGCGCCCGCACGCGAACAATTTTTGGCTTCATGCGGTCCTTAAACAAAGGCGCTGCCTTGTGCGCGCAGGCAGACACGATGATCAATATGCCTGCGCAATACCACAGATATTTCCGCATGGTCTATTGTAGTGCGGGCATGTGAAAAGTCAAGTTGAGAGAAGGAGCGTAAGGCGTAATGCGTAGAGCGTAGGGCGACGGAGACACATCCGCTTGCGGCGGATTAAAGTCACCGGGTTCGTCCCTGAAGACATGCTGCCCTGAATTGCCGTTTAATGCCTTGTATTGCCTGGGTTGTTAGGTATAATCGTCTATGAACATCGGTCTTATCGGGTGCGGTCGCGTGGGGACAACACTGTGTTATCTGCTACGCCGGCGAAATAAGATCGTTGGAGTCCACGACACGAAGAGATCAAAGATTCATAGAACTGCAAAGGTGCTTGGGCTCAAAAAGAATGTCCCACTCGAAACATTATGTAAAATGAGCACGGTGATCTTCATTGCCACACCCGATGACGAGATCCTTAACGCGTACAAATTCATTGAGCCTCTATTATACGACAAAACACGAGTATTTCATTTCAGCGGTGCTCTGCCATCGACTGTTTTACCAAAAAGAAGAGGGATTCACCGGGCAGCAGTACATCCTTTCGCTACATTTCCACGATTGACCATCCCGCCGAAGCGTACGCGTTTTCCTTTATATGTTGAGGGAGATCCCTCCGCACGCGTCACCGCAAAGCGGCTTTTCAGGGGCCGTTCGTTCTCAGTTACATTCATTTCTCGAAATGACAAAGTCTACTGCCACCTGGTTGGTGTATTCGCTTCGAATTTCCTTGTTGCGCTTCTGTATGATGTCAGCACATTGATGAAGCAAGCCGGTATGTCATCCCGCGATCTGCACGAAGCGGTATTGCCGATCATCAGGGATACACTGTTGAATATAGAGGATCGTGGTCTGCGCAAATCACTGAGCGGACCGCTCCAGAGGGGTGATATACAGACGATCAAGCAACACCTGAAAGCGCTGTGCTACGATCCGGTATTGCTGAGCACCTATAAGGTTCTTTCCCTATCCATCTTGGAAACCCTGCCGGGCACTAAAGAAAAAATACAACTACAAAGAATATTGAATTCCAGGTACTAAATACTCCCGCGCAATCTATCTGCGCCAGGCATGCATGCGCCCGCTTTATCGGGCATTATACACAGTGTGCCTGATGAACCAGGCGACTACAAATAAAGGGAAGATGGGTGAGGACTGTGAAGGCGGGAGAACACTCTTACCCCAGCCCTCTTCTTCGACAAAGAGAGGGGGATTGTGTTTGTATAGTTAAAGTTTGAGGACGAAAGGTGCTATTATAATATGGAAGAGTAGTTCAAGTTATGGATGTTCGACGTTAATGAGGTTCTCGACTGCGCTCGAACAATAATATTTTTCGATAATCTCTTTGGAAATCATAATTTCGTATTTTGGATTTGTTCAGGATTTAGAATTTCGTGCTAAGAATTTACACGGATACGGTCGTCATGCTCTGCGGGATGTCCGTGTCGATATGCAGGGTGTTCTGCAGCCGGTTCTGCAGGGCGAATGCTTCTTCGATATCCCCGTGGATCAGAAAAACCTTTTTTAATTTTCCGGTCTGTGTTTTCTGCACGTATTCAACAAGATCATTCCCATCGGCATGCGCAGATAGACCGCCCATAAAATAGACTTTAGCCCGGACTTTGAATCCATCGTTGAATATGTATACCTTATCCGCGCCTTCGAGGATCTTGCGGCCCAGCGTGCCGCGTGCCTGGAAACCCGTGATAACAATGATGTTATTTTCATTCTCGATGCAGTGTATCAAATGGTGAACCACGCGTCCACCTTCGCACATCCCGGATGCCGACATGATGACCATGGGTCCTGCCTGGCTGTTCAGGGCTTTGGATTCCTCCGAATCCGCGACATAGTGGAGACCGGGGAAATTGAACGGGTCCCCTTTTGCAAAGATTTGATAGGTTTCTTTATCAAAACATTCAGGGTGGTCCCGGAATACTTCCGTTACATCGCTTGCAAGCGGACTGTCAACGTAAACCGGCATGTCCTTCAACGTGCCGTCATCATAGAGCGTTTTCAGCATTGTAACCAGGAGCTGCGTACGTTCGACTGCGAATGCGGGGATGATGATCTTGCTTCGCTTCCTCTTGCCCTCGTTGATTATCTGCCGGCATTCATCGATCATGCCCGCGAATGTTTTATGATCCCGGCCACCATATGTTGATTCAAGGATCAGATAATCGATGTCTTTGAGTACTGTAGGATCTTTGATTATCGGCATGCTCTTCCGGCCAAGATCGCCGCTGAACAGGAGGCGTGTTTCTTCCGTTTCCAGGAGAATGATCGAGGATCCAAGGATATGACCGGCGTCGTAGAGGGTTATCGTAAGGCCGGGGATCGGTTCAAAAGGATCCCGGTACTGCTTGGGAGAGAAATATTTCAGGGTGTGCTCTGCATCCTCTACTTCATACAAAGGTTCTTTCTGCGGCAGCCCTTTTTCCCGAAGTCGCTTATTCAGGTGCTTGATATCATATTCCTGGATTTTTGCGGAATCCAGCAGCAAAAGGGATGCAATATCCTTGGTCGCCGGCGTGCAGAAGATCGGACCATTAAAACCGCGTTTTACAAGGTTCGGCAGATTCCCGGAATGATCGATATGCGCGTGAGAGAGAATGACCGCCTTGATGTCCTTTGGTTTGAACGGAAAGGTCTGGTTGATCCGCTCCGCTTCCTCGCGGTGGCCCTGGTACATGCCGCACTCAAGGAGGATTTTTTTATCGTTATATTCGATGAGGTGAAGCGAACCGGTTACTGTTCTCGCTGCACCGATAAATGTGATATCCACTACTTAATACTATATTCATATTTTATTAACAGTCAACCAAGTAGGGGTATGACCGCAAATCCGAATATCGGAATTACAAATGCTTGGGAGGCGTGAGAGGGCTGCAATAAGTCGGTTGGTTCCTATTTCCTAGTTTATACTGTCTGGAAGTTACGGTCCGTATCGCTGGTTTATCATCTCGATGAACTGCTCCTGCTCTTCAGGTGACAGTTCATAGATCTCCTCGTACGGATCGTACTCGTAGTAACCCGGTGCCTGTTCGTCCTTGACCGTTTGCGCGGGCTTGGGGCGGATGAACACGTAGTACCCAATCGTAAGGGCGAACAGCGCGGACGCGGCGATCGGCAGCACGATGTGGAACGGGAATGATTTCTCGGGCGTCTCATGTTCGAGGCGATGATGCATATCTTCGACAAAACCTTCCCAGTACGTTTCCTGGAAATAGCACGTGCACGTTTCGCTGCTCTCCATCGAACAGGTTTTCATGCATTCGCTGATCAGCTGGAACTCCTGCCTGCACAGGGGGCATTCCCTGAGATGTTGTCTGATCAGGATCTCGTCTGCAGGCGAGAGTTCGCCGAGCACGAGATCGATGATCTTCTCCTGTATGTCAAAACAATTCATACTTTGCCTTTCAGGTAGTTCCGAAGGTTCTTAACGGCAAGATGGTGGTTTACTTTCACCGTGCTTACCGGTTTTTTGAGGATGTCGCTCACTTCCTGATATGAGAGGTCTTCGAGGGTGCGGAGCGTGAATACTGCTTTCTGCACCTCGGGCAATTTTGCCACCGCAGCAGTGATCTTTTCGCGGAACCGTTTACCTTTGAATATCTGCACTGGATCATCCTTGCCTGTGCTGGTGATCTCTTCAAAGAGTTCCTCGGTCGGCCGCTGTTTCTTTATATAGTTAAGACAGTTATTGACCGCGATCCGATACAGCCAGGTCGAGAATTTCGCCTTGCCCTTGAATTTGTTTATTTTGCGGTATGCCTTTAAGAACGTTTCTTGTGCCATATCCCTCGCGTCATCATAATTACGCAACATTTTATAACACAGGTCATGGATCTTGATCTGGTGTCTTCGCACCAGTTCATCATACGGCGCCAATTCTCCGGCTTTAACAAGTTTGACCAATTCATGATCTTTTAGATCCCGGTATTTAGACAAATGAGCGGTAAATTCGTTTACCCCGTTAGATCCTTCATTACTATCCTGTTTGGTCACTTTCAACGCGGCAGGTTTTCTGTTATTATTTCCGTTCATACATTACATCACATGATCTGACGGGATTTACCCCTTTGAATACGTACCTATGATCAGTCATGATTTCGCACTTTTCGCCAATTGTGCTGCTACGAGGTGCGTCAGTTCCGTCCGCATCTTCGGTATCGATCGCCTGCGCATGCGCGCGATCCGTTCAATATCTTTATATTCTATTGAAAAACGCATTTCCGTTCCGATCCAGGCGATCTTCACTCGCACCTTTCCAAGGGGTGTGGATACCTGTTTAATAGTTCTACGCAATTTCCAGCGTTTTGTTTCATGCATTCGTATACCGAGCGTGGTGGTCTGGGAAAGCAGAATGTCCCTGATCGCAAGATGATTGTTCTGGCAGATGACAGTGATCAGGATACCGGGACGCGTTTTTTTCATAAAAGTGGGCGTCATCATGACTTCGAGGGCGCCGGCGCGATACAGGTTTTCCACCACGGATTCATAATCCTGAGGATTCATGTCGTCGATATTGGTTTCGTAGACAGTGCAGGTGTCAATGAGACAGGTATCCATTGTTCCGATAAATACCCGCATGAGATTCGGATGGTCCTTGAGTGTCATGGTCCCGGCACCCATGCCGATGTGCTCGATCCGCGAGATCGCGATTGAATCCGTGGGAGTGGCGATCGTACTGATGATCGCCGCGCCGGTCGGGGTCGTCAGTTCAGACGCGATCGGCATGAATTCCACCGGGAAATCCTTTGAAAGATATGCTGTGGCAAAATTGAATGATGGCATGGTGCCTTCCACGGTCCGGATGAATCCCGTGCCGGCTTTCAATGCGCGCGAATAGATCTTGTCCACGGCAAGGTATTCGATCGCGACAAGCGCACCGCAGATATCGAGCAGCGTATCCGCATCCGCGAGTTCGTGAAGGTGCAGGTGTTTTGCGCGATGGACACGGCGTTCCGCATCGAAGATACGCTCAAGGATCGCGATCGATTGTTCTTTGACCCGACCGGAGAGATCGCTCTTTTTGATCAGGGGTAGAAATTGTCTTTCGTTAACTTCCCGGCGGATCTTGAACCGCACCTGTCGCGCGCTCACACCGTTCTGTATCAGACGTTTGACCGTCATGGTGAATCCCGGGACAAAGGAGAGGCGGTCGACAAGATGTTTCCGGGGAACACCGCAGTCAATGAGCGCGGCGAGGATCATGTCGCCGCTCGCACCTGGTATGGGATCGAAGTACAGGATTTTCATGACCGATTGATCATTGCGGCGATATATCCAGCTCCGAATCCGTTATCGATATTGACCACAGCCACGCCCGGAGCGCAGGAATTGAGCATGGTCAAGAGCGGCGTGATACCGTTGAGGCTCAGACCGTAGCCGATGCTTGTCGGGACCGCAACGATGGGTTTTGAAAAGAGACCGCCGGCAACCGAAGCGAGGACGCCGTCCATGCCCGCGACCACGATGATCGCCCGTGCCTTATTGACTTCTTTGCGGACTGAGATGAGCCGGTGCAGGCCCGCAACACCTACATCGTAAAACCGTTCGACAACAGAACCGATGGTTTCCGCGGTCACCGCGGCTTCTTCGGCAACCGGTATATCCGCGGTACCGCCGGTCAGGATCGCGACCAGACCTTGTTTCGGCAGTGCTCTCCCGATCACGAAAACCCGTGCTTCAGGATGGAATTTGCCGGTACGGTATTTCCGTTTGAGCACGCGCGCAAGCGCAGGCTCGACGCGGGTGAGCATGACCCGTTCATGGAATTTGTGAATACGTGCGGTGATATTCATGACCTGTTTTACGGTTTTCCCCTGGGCGAAGATCACTTCGGGAAATCCCTTACGTTTTTCACGGTGCAGATCGAGTTTTGCATAGCCGAGGTCGTCATACGGATCGATGAACACTTTTTTGGTGTACGTTCTCCTCTTCATCTGAATATCGCTGATCTAAAAAACTTCAGCCGAGAATTTAAAAACCTCTGCATCCGGCGATTTGTACGCGTTTGAAGGAAGCCCTGCTTTATGACACGTTTGTTCGAGGAATTCTTCTGCGGTCCATCCGTATTCAACCGCGACCTGCGGCAGGAGCAGACCCCGGTTATACCCCTTATTGATGATCAAACCGTCCGGACCGATCGTGATCTTGGAAAAATCAGTGATGCGTTCCGGAGGCGTGAGAATCGAGATTTCGATCGTGAGGTCATCGAGTTCATCCTTCCGCACGGGATTAAAGCGCGGGTCCTCGAGCGCCGCAGCGATCGCCATCTGCTGGCATGACAGGTAAAGTGGTTGGTCACCAATGATCCGCCCGATGCATCCGCGCAGATTGCCGTGTTTGTTGAGCGTGACAAATACGCCGTAGGGCTCGAGGAGTTTGCCGGTCATATTTTTGAATTCCGGCTGTTCTTTGTCTTTGACCGCTGCCTCGATCGATCGCCGGGCAATGTCTTTGAGTTGCTGTTTTTCGGAATCAGAGAAACCGAGATCAATGCCGACATCAGCGTCATGTGCTTTATAGAATACAGCGGCGAGATAGCCGACAACGCCTTGCGAATAGTCTCCGGTGACCGTACCGCTCGTTGCATAGTGTAGCATTTTGGAATCCGTTGCACCGAGCTCCTTTGTCGCCATCATGACCGTGATGATCGGACCGCCCCCGCATGCTTCGCAGCTATCAGTACGCAAACGGTTGAACAACATCTGGTAATCGTACTGCGAGACCGCTTCGACGATCCGGTTATCCAGTTCCTCGGCAACATCCTGGGTGTGAAAGTGCGACAGATCGCTGCTTGCTATGAGCAGTACCCTTTTTCCCTTGCACGCCTTAACAAGGGCGTTGCTCAACATCGTACATGTTTCCATATCCTGTGTACCCATGACGATCTCGACAAGATGCAATTCTCTTTGCACGATCTGGAGGAACGGTATCTGGATCTCAACTGAATGCTCTTCGCTGTGAGCGCGGGGATCATATTTGATATGCTTGTCGCATGCGATGATCGCACGCGCCAGATCGACATCGAAATCAACGGTTCCCAGCGGGGTTATCCGTCCTGCCATGGTATCGACCGAGACACCGATGAATCCGTAGCGGTGGCTCGGTCCGATCACGACAACATTATCGAACGTCTGGTCCTGTATCATTTTGTAAGCATATGCCGCCACCGGACCCGAATATATATATCCGGCATGGGGGGATACCAGACCGGAGATCTCACCTGTGATGTGCAGTTCTACATTATCCAAGAATGTGGTGATCTGCTGACGGAGTTCAAGTTCAGTGCCCGGGTACCAGGTTCCGGCGTGAGGCGACTCCCGGAAATCCTTGCTTTCGCAACTGTGTGCCATGATGATTACTCCTACAATGAAAATTCTTTTAATCAACGACATGGAAGCAATGCGCGGATGCAGGCATCATCAGTCGATCGGGGATGGATTGTGCAGCAACAGAGCACGCGCGCACAGAGCCGCGATAACTGCCTTAGCAATATCAAAGGGAATGAACGGGAAGACCGCCATGATCAGTGTTTGTTTGAAGCTCGCCCCCAGAAAAAGGGCAAAGTTCAGGGCGCCGCACACATAAATGATCCCTACGGCCGCGATCATACATCCGGTGAGCGGCACGAGCCGCCTTGCGCTTCGGTATTTCATTACGATATGTCCAAGGAACATGGCAGCGGGTACAAAACCGATTATATAACCGGTTGTCGGACCGATTAATGATCCAGCCGCCGCATTCGTGAACCAGGGGACACCGGCAAACCCGAGGAGAAGGTAAAAGAGCATACTCATTCCGCCATAACGTGAACCCAGTACGATACCGGCAAGCAGTACAGTAAATACCTGAGCAGTGATCGGTACCGGCGTGAAGGGCAGCGGGATGCGCAGCTGGGCAGCCACTCCGGTGAGAGCCGCCAGGCCAATTGACATACTCAATTTTACGACCAGCGATGCGCGCCGGAACCAGTCGAAGTATGCTGCGTTGATAATATACATTCTCTTTTGCACAGAGACAAAGTTCACGAAACCTCCCTTATTTTTCGCATGTAACACGTCAATGTGGTCTGCCAGCGGTTGATATCATTCACAAAGAAACCGACCTCGCATGTTTCCGCGCGCAGAACCAGTACCTGCATTCCCATGCGGTACTGCCCGAGGAATTTATCAGTCACATCGACACGTTGAAAATCCTTGAGCGGGATCTCTTTTTTCTTGCCGATGAAAGGGGCGAATAGCAGAAACGTATCGGTCAACGCGATAATTCCGTCACACTTGACCCTTCCATACAGCGCGGTTGCACCCCGGTAACTCCCGATCTCCGGACCAAGAACGAACGTTGTGCCGGATAATTGCATCTGCCGTAACAATGCCATTATTGTGCGTTTTTTCCAGGACATGTAGAGCACGAACCCGGCAAAAAGCGCACTTGCACATGCCAGAGCTACCAGTACCACGACATTTTCCTGAGCAATTGTACCAAGAATTACGGTGAAGTCAATATTAAACGCGATGAGGCAATACGGGGCAACTGAAGGCACGTAAAAGGCATGAGATGGCACAGATAGGGCTGCAAGAGGGCATAAGAGGGCATGAGAAGGCTTAAAACATTGAAGGTAAGAAAGTATGAACGTGGGAAGTTTTGATTTTTATTATTTTTAATTGCGTTAATTTCGTTTGGTACAGTTTCAGGCATTATTGACATTATCGGTATTTCCGGGTACGATGTGCTGTGCAATTGCGTGATATAGCAAAGGTCGTTAAAGGCAGCACATACGGGAGAATGACCTTTGTGATCCGCAACATTCAACCGCCGGATGATGCCGGGATAAAGGATCTTACTTTTCTATTCAATGCACATCAAACAACAAAAGCAGGCGCGGTGATTGCCGCATTCAAGGTCAAGGGCAAAAACGGGATCATCGTCAAAGACGCTAAGCGCTCACTGTATTCTCTGTTACAGCACCTGGATAAACAACGGTCCAGGTGGGGGATATCACCAAAGGCCGAGATCGCTTCTGATGTGCGCTGCCCCCGGCGATGCAGGATCGATCCGTTCGTGGTCATTGAACAGGGGACAGGCATCGGGCAGGGGACAGTCATCAGTGCACAAAGTTATGTGGGTGAAGGGGTCGTCATCGGGCGCAACGTGATGATCCACCCGCACGTTATCATATTCCCGGGGACTATGATCCGCGATCATGTCACGATCCATAGCAACACGGTCATTGGAAAACCGGGGTTTGGATATATCAAAGGGAAGCGCTTTCGTCGGATACCTCATATCGGCGGTGTGATCATCAATGCGTTTGTCGAGATCGGCGGAAATGTGGCGATCGATCGTGCCACGATCGGAAGTACGATCATTGGCGAGGGTACGAAGATCGACAATCTCGTTCACATCGGGCACAATGTGAAGATCGGGAAGAATTGCATTATCATGGGGCAGGTGGGGATCGCTGGATCCGCGCGCATCGGTGATAGGGTGACCCTGTGCGGACAAGTAGGAGTGAGCGATCACGTGAGGATCGGGAATAACGCGGTCGTGTACGCGAAGTCGGCCGTGTTCAAATCGATACCCGCGCGCCGGGTTTATTCCGGGATCCCGGCCCGGGAGCACAGAGCAGTGCTGCGCGCCCTGGGACGTCTCTACCGAGAGCCATGAGACACGTGCTTCATGGTCCCTGTTTGCATGGCGGATTTGCGCGCTGTGAGATCATTGAGTGCGATTCTTTTGAACTCTGCGTGAAGACAGGGAGTGAACATCTGCTGCGCATGGATTTGAAACCCGAGAATATCGGTGTCCAGGACCACATGGTATCCGTGTGCACTAACGGCCAGACTCTGCAGGTCGTGGAGCACCTGTTCAGCGCTCTCTACGGAATGGATTGCTATGGCGTGCGCGCAATCGTTCACGGAAAAGAATTGCCGATCTTCGACGGCTCGAGCAGTCCGTATGCTGAAGCACTGCAGCATGATGAAACCGTACCGTTTCCACGGACAAGGCTTGAGCAGCCGCTCATGGTCAATGAACAGGAGTCATTCATCCGTTATGAGCCAGGGGATGAGGATATGCTGGTCATAACCATGGGATTAGCCCACCCGTTTCTCGGCACACAACAGTATACGGTCATGGTGGACCGTACGACCTATTGCCGGGAGATCGCACCCGCGCGCACCTTTGTCTATACTGATGAATCAGATCCCCGGCTGCAAAACCTTCCTCCATATGGGATCGGGATCACGAAAACACGGATTTACTCAGCCGAGCCTCTGCGATTCCTGGACGAGCCGGTCCGGCACAAGATACTCGATCTTCTCGGTGACATGTTCGTCATCCAAAGAAGGGTGTGCGGTTCCATTCATGCGTATAACACCTTTCACCTGTTGAACGCGCGGTTTGTCGCTGAATTCCTTACCCGGTTATCGCGCCACCGATAAGAACAACGTACGTGAATTGACCATAGGAGCGGTGCTCTTGGGGATCGTCCTTTCGCTCCTCATGTGCGCGGCCAATACGTACCTTGGGTTGTTCGCGGGCATGACTGTATCCGCGAGCATCCGTGTTGCGGTCTTTATTTTCACGATCCCCGTGTAGGACATCCGGGTAATAGTGTTAGTGTCGTGAGATCGAACGCTGGAGCACGATCCCGATGATGATGAGGGCGAGCCCGATGATCGTTGATACGAGGATCTGCTCGCCGGTTGTGAGGCGGATCACAATGAGCGCGAGAAACGGAACAAGGTACACCAGGTTGCTGATCTGGGCGGTCGACCGCGACAGGCGAAGAGCGTGAAGCCATAATACAAAGGTAAGACCCATCTCGAACATCCCGACATAACAACCCCCGACAATGCCCGCAACTCCGGGAAGCGGCTGTTTTGACAGGGTCGCTGCGAGCACAATGAAGAGCGTGCCGAACAGGAAACTGGAAAAGAGTTTGATCGTCGTGTCACGCGAATCCTTCAGGCTGAAGAGCCAGTACAGCGCCCAGATCCACGCGCTCCCCAGGGCGAGAAAAATCCCGGGCAGGTTGTGGAATTGCCATCCTGCTATGTTTCCCTGACTTGAAATAAGCAGGACCCCGGCAAAGCTGAGCGCAAGGGCGATGAAACTCAACAATCTGATCTTCTGCTTGAGGATGACGATCGAGAGGAGCGGGAGAACGATCGCCCATGTCTGGTTCAATGCCTGGGCTTCCTGCGCCCGAAGCAGATCATATGCTTTGAACAGCACGATGTAGTACAGAAAAGGATTCAAGAGGCCAAGAATGCATGACCGTAGAAGGTCGCGCGCGGTTTGCGCGGCAAACAGGCGCCATTTCCTCTGCGCGAGGACGAGGATGAACAGGAAAGCGGTCGAGTACAGCGACGCGATAAACAGAAGCTGGAGAGGATTTACGTATCGCAGCGACAATTTGAATGCCGACGACACGGTCGACCAGATGGCGACGACCGCAAATGCGTAGAGGTATGCTTTCCGTTGGTCAGTCATTGTGAAAACATATCTGGAGACAGAGGAATGTCAAGATGGTTCAAAACCCATGTACGAAATCCAATGAAACTATTATATGTTCTCTTTAATAAGAGGGCTAAAAAGGGCTATGCCCTTCTGTCATTCCCCGGCTTGCCTGCCCCGTAGAACGAAGTATGTACGGGGACCGGGGAATCCAGGGAAACTCGAAACAATACCTGAATACCAAATTTCAATGCTACAAACAGTGTGATTTACTGATATCGGCACAACCCTGTTGACAAATAGAGATTCTTCAGTCTTCTGCGAAGCCCTCAGAATGACACTCCTGTCGGCTAAGAATTCACCACTGGTCCCGAATAATATACTGGCTGTGTTTACTCTGCAAATTATCGTTCGAGTGAACGAAGGGAATCGAGAACTTCCTTGAAAAGCTGGTCGTCCCGTCTTTTCATTATTTAGAATGCATCCTCGATATATTCATACCGTATCCTGCCCCGAATGTCTTTGCTGATCGCGAGCACGTCAAAGTGCATCTCGCTGTCCACAGGAAGGCGGCGTTGCTGCAGCCAGAGCAACGCGGTCCGCCTGATCTTATGCTGTTTTTTCTTGATCACGGATTCCTGGGGCAGACCATAGTCACGGGTGCGCCGGTACTTCACTTCGATAAAATGTAAGGAGCGGTTCTTTCTTGTGATGAAATCGATCTCGCCCAAACGCCAGCGGAAATTGCGGTCGATGATCGCATGATCGTGATTATTAAGAAACGATCGTGCCAGGTCCTCACCATAGGTACCGATCGAACGGGTTGTCACGTGAGGCGGAAGGATCGTCGGTGAATCGCACAGGGACCGTGCGTCTTAAGCTGCTCCCGGTGGTATTTTGTCGGGTATCCCTTATGACGGTCGAACCCGTATGCCGGGTATTGCGCATGGTACTGGACCATGATGCGATCGCGCGCGACCTTGGCGAGGATGGACGCCGCAGCAATGGAAATACTGAGCGTGTCGCCCTTGATCAGGGCGATCTGTTTGCAGGTAATGGTGTTCAGCGAGACCGCGTCAATAAGAACGATCTCAGGCGGTGGATGCAGGCCGGTGATCGCGCTGGTCATCGCGTTCTTTGTCGCGTTCAGGATATTGATATCATCGATCTCTGTGTGATCGATGATGCCGAACGCGTAGGCGACCGCATTCTTTGTTATATGTTCGTAGAGGACTGAACGTTTACGTCCAGAAAGCTTTTTTGAATCATCTATCTCAGGATGGTAGAAGTGACGGGGGAGGATCACCGCGGCGGCGACAACAGGACCGGCTAGAGGCCCGCGTCCCGCTTCATCGACACCAGCGATAAGACTATTTTTTTTCCACAGTTTCTTGTCCAGCAGTGCCTTCACGAGACGGTTCCTTGGCTTTTTCTTCCGCATTTTTTTCGCCGGTGGATCCATGCGCGCGGTCAGCTGCCGGTTTCGGTTCTTGGACCGCTTTCGTCTTTTCTTCCGGTTGGACGCGGACCGGTTCCACCGTCTCGTCATTTTTCGTTCCGGCAGATTGCGCTGCGGATTCTTTGATCTTCATTTTCCTGCCGCGCCGCTGCCGCAGATACGACAGTTTGGCTCTGCGGACCTTGCCTTTTTTCTTTATCTCGATCTTGGTGATCATTGGCGAGTGGACAGGGAATATTCTTTCGATCCCGACCCCTGCAGAGATCTTGCGGACCGTGAACGTCTTGTGGATATCGCTCCCCCTAATCTGGATGATCACACCCTGGAAAGGCGCGATGCGTTCCTTGTCCCCTTCAATGATCTTTGAATATACCTTAACCAGATCACCGGGTTTTATGTCTGGAATTTTTGCCATTCATTACCTCCAATAGAATATTTAGATCTTGCATGGTGAATGTCTCGTAAGGAAGAAGGTCTGGCCTTCTCTCGAGCGTTTGTTCGATTGCCATTTTCCTCCGGTAGCGTGCAATGTGAGCGTGGTTTCCGTTTCTCAATACAGCCGGTACAGTGTGCCGGCGATATGAGTTCGGGCGGGTATACCGTGGTGCTTCCAGCAGGGGGGTGGTGAATGAATCGGATTCGGCCGAGTCGCGATTGCCAAGGGCACCAGGGAGCAAACGGGTTATCGCTTCGATGAGGACGAAAGCCGCGGCTTCACCGCCGGAGAGAACATAATCGCCGATCGATATTTCTTCGGGTTTGCACAAGGTAATCACCCGTTCATCGATCCCCTTATACCGTCCGCAGACGATCACGATGTGATCCTCGCTGCTCAATGCCTTTGCCATATTTTGATTAAATGGAATACCTCGTGGCGTCAGAGCGATAAGGCGGCTGTTTTTTCCTACTGTCTTTCGTATCGATCGCAGGAGCGGCTCAGGTTTCATGACCATGCCGGCTCCGCCGCCGAACTGGTAATCATCAACTTTGCTGTCAGGCGCGCAAGACCGGGGATCGATCACGTGTACTTCAATGATACCCTTTTCTTGAGCGATACGCACGATGCCGCACGCAAGCGGGCTTTGAAAAAAATCGGGGAAGATTGAGATGATGTCGAACTTCATAATGATGATTTCACAGAATAAAGACTACACAGATGACACAAATGCTAACTGCGGAGAAAAAGGCAAGAGATGTCAGGTGTCATTATTCAATTATCTCAAGTACCGTGCGTTTTCCCTGTTTCATCGCCGCAGCGGTAATGATCGTTCTGATCGCTTTTGCTGTTCTGCCTTCTTTGCCGATTACCTTTCCTAGATCGCCTTCGCCAACTCGAAGTTCGTAGATTATGCTTTTTTCACCAGCAATTTCTTTGACATCCACTTTATCTGGATTATCAACCAGCGCTTTTACGATGTATTGAATGAGCTCTTTCATTGTGTACCTCCTTGTTTGGCGATTAACTTAGCCACGGTATTGGTAGGTTGAGCGCCTTTCGAAATCCAATACTCAATGCGATCCCGTTTGAGTATTAGTTCTTTGCTTCTGGGATCGTAATGGCCCACATTCTCAATATAGTTACCACCTCTTGCCTTTCTCGAATCCATGACAACAATTCTATAAACAGGGATCTTTTTCCGTCCGACTCGGGATAATCTTATCTTAACCATAGCTTATCATTATATTTACAATCTTCGGTATGTCAATAGTACAAGATGGAAGATGGGTGATGGGTGTGGAGGCGGGAGAGCACCCTTACCCTGACCTTCTTCCTCAACGGACAAGGGAAGTTTGATTGTATATGCACGATTTATCGTGCTCGGTTTGATGAATCAAACCACTACAAAAGGAGGGATGGGTAAGGAGTGTGGATGTTTGAGACTATAAAGGCAAACGCTAATCGCTGCCTTGATAGACGCTATGATGTCTGCGGCATCAGTACATGCTGAAAACCAGGAGCTAAATTAAATCCCCCTCAATCTCCCTTTATTAAAGGGAGAGGAAAGGGGGATTAAAGTGAAAAGAAATCCAGGGTATCGAGCCGGAGTGTTCTTTGAAAGGAGGTGATCCAGCCGCACGTTCCCGTACGGCTACCTTGTTACGACTTAGCCCCA
>JAFGPO010000153.1 GCA_016936155.1 Caldifarciminota bacterium | reverse complement strand
TTTTGACGCCCGCTCCTTAAAACCAATAATTTTTACCAACCGCAACACCAATTTGCCAAAAAACATACATTTGATTCGGCAAGGCTGGTAAGTCGCTCATGCCATTGACATACGCTGTATTACAAGTACAATTAGATGTAACAAAATGCTGCAGTATATCTGTAAAAGACAAGAGACGTACAGATAATAAGCATACGTTGGTTATTGAAGGCAGAAAATAGAAATTCGAATTGCACCGGGATCATTCGACTACTGAAAATCAAAAGGAATATAACCTGCCGACATTGTGGCGAATGTGATCATGCTAAAGGAGGCTAATCATGGAAGAACTTAAAGACCTTGTCACATACATTCTAAAAGCATTGGTGGACAATCAGGATAAGGTTGAGGTGAAAGAGATCGCTGGCGATAAGAGTGTCATATTTGAACTCAGGGTCGGTGAAGGTGATCTGGGTAAGGTAATCGGCAAACAAGGAAGGACCGCGCAGGCGATCAGAACCATTATTTCAGCCGCAGCAATGAAGCTGGGGAAACGTACGGTATTGGAAATCCTCGATTAACAATACACGGGGTCTCTTGTCTTTTTCGTTCTTTTGAATGATGCAACAAAACAGCAGAAAGAGCGATCAGCCTTTATAAAGAGGCATCTAATAGCACAAGGGGAGTGATCTAATCACTCCCCTTGTTTGCTTTAACGCGCGTGTTTACGCACGTTCTATTTTCGTGGCTTTTTCCCCTTTGGGGGACTGAGTAATGTCGAACTTGACCCGGTCACCTTCTTGCAGTGTCCGGTACCCTTCACCGACGATTTCTTGGAAGTGGGCAAAAACGTCACCACTGCCATCTTCTTTTTCGATGAAGCCAAATCCTTTTCTACTGTCAAACCACTTTACTGTACCGAATGGCATATTTCTCCTTTCAAGCTTTTATTTGTAATTAGGAATTAAGAATTGTTGTCATTCTGTGGTCCTACAACAAATAATGTAGCTTATCTAATTTTTATTATACACAAATAGTAGAGTTTGTCAAGAGATATCTTTACTGTTGTATTACTTCATTAAAACGAGGGTATTGCATTCTTGACACGCTCTATATTCACAGTATTATATGGTAATGTTGTCTTGTATAGCAACCACCCTTATACTCGAGCTGTTCATTCCCCAGGCTGATTTTCCTATCTGTCAGGCAACCGGCAGTCAGTACTACCCATCTTCAATCTGGCAGAACAATCAGTTCTACTGCTTCTGGAATGACCGGCGCTTTGCAGCGAATTACTGCGTGTACGGCGCGCGCATCACTGAGACCGGTACGGTGATCGATCCGGACGGCAAGCAGTTGTTCAGCAACCAGGCTGATGCCAAACCAGAAGTTGCATGGGACGGTTCGAATTTCCTCGTTGTTTTTCGGGATTCCTGCTGAGTCTGCGGCAATGTCATAGGAGTGCGTGTCACTCCTACCTGTGATACAGTGAATTCGATCGTTGTCAACGATGTTTTTGGCATACAGCGCGATCCTGATATTGTATTCGGCGCGGGCACGCACTTTGTGGTCTGGGGCGATGCGCGCGCCGGCAATTCCTGGATATTCGGCGCCCGGGTCACTCCAGACGGGACCGTACTCGATCCAAGCGGCATCGCGATCAGCCTTGCATCCGGGGATGCGCCAGCAATCGAGTTTGACGGATCGAGATTCTTTGTGGTGTGGTCATCCACTTCCTCAATAGAAGGCGCGTTCTGTTCAACCGGCGGCGCGCCGGAGCAGTATGTTACGATCAACGCAACCGGCACTGCGCTCTACGCACCCACGATCGCATTTGACGGTTCGAATTACCTGGTGGCATGGGTGCAGTGGACCGGGTCAGGGTATGAAATCCGCGGTCAGCAGGTCTCGCAATCCGGAACCCTCATCGGCCCCTATTTCACGGTCGGAGCCACCTCTATCGCCATCAAGCCTGGGCTCTGTTTTGACGGCAATTACTACTGCTTTGCCTGGACCGAATCGAACGATATCTGGGCGCGCCAGTACACTACCTCTGCAATCCCGGTAGGACCGGCATTCACAGTATCCCACAATCCGGACGCGCAGCTCTTCTGCGATGTTGCAGCGGGAGCCAGCAATTATCTGTTTACGTGGGGTCAGATCGTATCCGGCGACTACGATGTGTACGGGAATGTCGATATTGCGATTGCAGTATCAGAAACAAAACAGCGTGATATCCCGCTGAATACTCTGCCAACAATAGTAAGCGGACCGTTGCCAGAATTCATGGTGCATAACTACATAATATACGATATTTCAGGTCGCGAGATCAGGACCATGAACCCTGTTCCTGGTGTCTACTTCATTGAGATCAACGGGGAATTAACGAAAAAAATCATCAAAATCAAATAAATGCTGAATTCCCGCTGGAGGTTACTCTGTACCTTTACAAGCCGGGAACCGGATCTGTGGCTGCGAAGAGGGGTAGTACTCGCGAAAAGTTACGGCGCGGTCATATTGATGTATGATGCAACTGCCGGCTATTGACTGACCATCGTACTAAAACAGGTATAGGAAAATACCAGTCGTAAGATCGGTCTCAGGAGAGATGATCAAACAGTATCTTAACGCCGATTCCGATTAATAGTAGCCCGCCAAGCACTTCGATCCTTTTCCCTATCAAACGTCCGAACGCAGTACCAAGATAAACCCCGCCGAAAGACACGACAAATGTAATGGTACCGATGATCAAAGCGGGCATAAATATTCTGACGCCCAGCAGCGACAGGCTGAGTCCGACTGCAAACGCGTCTATGCTCGTTGCGATTGCGAGCACGAAAAGGACTGCAAGTTTTTCGGGATCGAACGCTCGCTCATCACCGGATTTGCGGCAGGCTTCGTAGATCATCCTCAGTCCGATAACGCACAAGAGCCCGAATGCTACCCAGTGATCGATTGCGCTGATAAACTGTTCCACATACGTGCCGAGGAACCAACCGATAATCGGCATTCCCGCCTGAAAGCCTCCAAAGAATAGTGCAATAATAAGGGCATTTTTCGTTCTTCCCTGTTTCAGTGAAAAACCGCAGGAAATCGAAACCGCGAACGCATCCATTGCCAGACTGATGGCAATAAGACAGATGGTCATGAAATTCATTCGGGGGTCAGAACAGCTCGATCAGGATAAGCAGGATATCGATGACAAAAAGGATGACGATCGCGAGCTCCAGAACGATCATCCGGTTGGTCTGGATGCGCGACCATGATTCCCGATAGATCGATTCTATCGTTGCCAGCTTACTCCGTACCGCGGATTTCCAGTGCTCCACGTAGAAACGCTTCGATGCGGTCTCGTAGACCTTTGCCAGGTACACGTCGCCGATGAGTTTCAAATGGTAGAACAACCGGTCAACGATCTCGGAGATGTCAAGCTTGATACGCAGGAGGTTCTGCAAGGTGCGGGAGAACGGAAAGATCCGGTATCGCAGGGGCACGAGCGCATCATACGCGCCGTCGATGATCTCGTCGAGCATATGGTCATACAAGCGTAACTCCAGGAGCTGAATGAGCGCGAATTCAATGATGTCCGGCACGTCATAACTGGCATTTGGGTCACAAATCACCGCGCTGTTCCAATCAACGAGCGTGAGATCATTATCGTAGTAGGAAAGCGGATTCTTTAATGCTTCACTCATCTCGGCGCAGCTCAGGTTCTTTTCGCACCGTAGGATTCGGGCAAGTTCTATACTGTAATCCTCCAGCAGATCAATCACGGTAACTGCATGGTCGAATTCCCGGATCATGAAGATCACATAATCTTCAATATCTTCAGTTGAATTCATGCGCGGTTTTATGATCACCTGTTGGATATCCTCGATGATCTTGTCGAACTCAGTAACAGCTTTTTTGCGCAGTGCCTTACAATCATTGAGCATGATACTCATATCATTAAGTTGCTCCAGCGAACCGGATATTGGAATCGTGATCCGAACAACAATTACCCCGAAATCGTACACCTTCGCATCAATGGTCACACTGAATTCCTGTTCATTGATCCTCACCTTTTTTCGGCCCAGACGGATCAATAGGGGAGGCACTTTGTACTGGATATAGGACGGGGTGAGACGGCTGCATGTGAGCAACGCCCGGCGCGCGGTCTTGCCTCGGATCTTCTCGATGTGCGATAACGGTATTTCGTACCCGGCGTCAAAGCAATAGTAGCACATGGCAAAACCATTGGTCACGATTATATCACCCTGCGTGCCATTCATGGTGAATTATAATATGGATAAAGTGAAAGTCAATTGTGGCACAATCGAGTGTCGAGGCCGGGAAAACTCTCCCACAAAAACCAGTGCACGCAGTGGAAATATAAAATTGCAGCGGTTTGATCCATCACCCATTTCATTGTTCATTG
>JAFGPO010000152.1 GCA_016936155.1 Caldifarciminota bacterium | reverse complement strand
GGTGGCCGAGTGGTCGAAGGCACCCGCTTGCTAAGCGGTTTCTCGTCGAAAGATGGGACGGGAGTTCGAATCTCCCCCTCTCCGTATGCTCAAGCTATGCTTGCGCTGATTACAGAGATACAAAGATAGATTACAGCGATGTATTTGGAGATTCGTTTTATGATCCAAGAAACACGGTAGCGAGTCACGTCATGATAGAAAACGTTAGAGTAAGGATGGCACCCAGCCCGACCGGGTTCTTCCATGTAGGGAGCGCCCGGACCGCGTTGTATAACTGGCTGTTCGCGCGCCACCATGGAGGTAAGTTCATCCTGCGGGTCGAGGATACGGATCCAAAGCGATCATCGCCGGAAATGATAAATGTCATACTTGATGGCATGAAGTGGCTCAGTCTTGACTGGGACGAAGAATATTACCAATCAAGACGCTTTGAACTGTACCGTGAATATGTTCAAAACCTGATTGATAGCGGTAAAGCATATTACTGCTATTGCGATCCCGAGAAGTTAGAAAAAGAACGTCAGGAAGCCTATAAAAAGAAAATCAACTGGCAGTATGATCGTCGTTGTTTAAATTTATCCAAAGCCGAAAAAGAAATAAAAGAAAAAGAAGGCGCACCAAGGGCAGTACGTTTCATCGTTCCGCAGGGGACGGTCAAATACAATGACATGATCCACGGCGAAATCGTGCGCGAGGCTTCAGACATCGAGGACTTTGTCATTTTGCGGCATGATCACTCCCCCACTTATAACCTTGCCTGTGTTGCTGATGATGCCGATATGAAAATTTCTCATGTTATAAGGGCAGTGGATCACATCACGAACACACCCAAACAAATACTGTTATACCAGGCACTTGGATTGCCGGCACCTAAGTTCGCTCATCTGCCGTTAATACTGGGCAAAGATAAAAGCAAATTATCAAAAAGGCATGGCGCGACTTCCCTTATGGAGTACCGCGATCAGGGATTCCTGCCTGAAGCTGTGTTTAATTATCTTGCACTGCTCGGCTGGTCACCGGGAAATGACAAAGAAATATTCATGTACACAGAAAAATGGAGACTCGGTGGTTTTGATCGGGATAGTATAATAGAAGCATTCACACTTGATCGAGCGAGTAAATCAAATGCTGTTTTTGATCTGGAGAAATTAATATGGATAAATCAGCAGTATATACACAACATGAATCATGCAAGATTTAAGGAAAAGCTGATTAGTGCGTTACATAATTACAAAGTAGTTACAGAGAACAATATTAAAACTACAATATATAGAGATGATATCCGTAGAATTTTGCAGCCCAGATTAAAGATATTTAGTGATGTAACCAAATTCGCATATTTCTTTCGTGAAGACTTTGAATATGACGAAAAAGCATTAAACAAATATATGAAAACGGAAATCATAAACCATATAAAAGCATATACTGAAATCATCAAAAATAAACCGCCGGATAAATTTGATGCCGGTCATCTTGAGGGAGAACTACGATTCTATGCTGGTGATAAAAAAATATCACCAGCAAAAATTATACACCCTTTACGTGTATTAATTACTGGTAGAGAGGAAGGAGCCGGTCTTTTTGAAACAATGGAATATATCGGCAAGGCTACGTGCATTGCCAGGATTGAGAAAATACTAAAAAGGTAAATGGAAATGGCTGAAAATAATGAAAAAAAAACAAATGAAAAGGAAAAAAGCCCAACTCCGATCGAGGCGTATCTTGAATTGCCTGCCTTTCTGGTAATGGTCTCTTCATCGGTTGAGGTCTATCACAAGGAAACCATGGGCTATTTATTGGGTATTAAAGGGGAGAATAAATTCTCGGTTCGATACGCTATTCCGTTCCAGACCGTGGAACGCGGTTTAACCCATGCGACCATTGATATGGACCGCGTTGGTCGCATCAACGAAATCTTGCGCGAGCTGTCGGCTGGATTGGAGTTGATCGGCGATTTCCATTCCCACACTCAGTTTGGCGATAGCCCGGCAACCGTGATACCCTCAAACGCGGACCTTATGTCATCCATGCCGGGAAAGTTGAATATTATTTGCGCGGTCAATCAGAAAAGAAGAAAATCAAAATGGCAGGAAAGTGCGCGCAAAAACATTATTGGCTCAGTCGGTGATTATCATATAGAGATCGGCGGCTATTACGTAGCCGAAGCCGGATTCAACGAAAAATACCAGCGTGTTATAATAAAGTGTTCAGCGATAACCGGATTGGAAGAAAAATAACATGGAGATCGTGGGCATCGGTATTGATCTTGTTGAGGTCGAACGAATTGAACGGGCAGTGACAAAACGCGCTGTGTTCTTAAAAAAGATCTTCAACGAAAAAGAGATAACGTTGTCAGACCGCGGCGTGCTTCGTTACGAAGAACTCGCCGGGCGTTTCGCAGTCAAGGAATCCGTGCTGAAGGTCCTGAAAACAGGATGGCGCCAGGGAGTCACCTTCAATGAGATCATCGTACTCAACCACCCGACCGGCGCTCCGTTCGTTGAACTTACAGGACGGGCACTGGAAGTAGCGCAGACGCTGGGTATCAAACAGATTCATGTGAGCATAAGCCATACTAAAGAACTTGCGATCGGCATGGCAGTTGCAACGACATAGCAGAAGGAAGCACGTTATGAGGAGGAAGTATGGGCAAAATCGCTTTTTTATTTGATGGTCAGGGCGCATTCCGCCCGGGGATCGGCAAGGAACTTTACACAGCATACAGTGAAGCTAAGAAAATCATAGATGCCGGATCTGACATCCTTGGGTATGACCTCAAGGACTGGCTCTGGGGCGACAAAGCGGTTCAGACCGCGGATAAAACCAGCATCGCACAACCCGCGATCGCTGTCGTATCGCTTGCGTACGCCGCGGTCCTGAAGGGCAAACACATAGTTTCTGAGATCGCACTGGGTCATAGTCTCGGCGAAGTTACTGCGATCGTGTACTGCGGGATCCTCTCATTGAACGATGGACTGAAGGTAATCAAAAAACGCGGCGAGCTCATGGAGCATGGAGGAAAAGAGGGAACGATGATGGCGATGATCAATATCAATGCATCAAAGCTCCAGGAGATCTGTACGAACGTGGCTCAGGCAACCAGTGAACCGGTCGTTATCGCCAATATCAATGCACCCGGCCAGATCGTGATATCCGGCAGTAAAACGAGTATCAAGCAGGTCGCCCAGGCCGTTGCCAGGGAACATGGCCGCGGCATCCCGCTGAAAGTCGGCGGGGCCTGGCATAGTCCGTATTTAAAGGATGCATCCATGGAATTCTCAGGCTTTCTCGATACCATCACGTTCAATACACCGGTAAACAAATTCTACTCGGTCGTCGACCACGCGATACTCAATGATCCGGACCGCATCAAAGGATCGCTGAAACAGCAAATGCTCTCACAAGTCGACTGGGTGACTGCGATCAACAACATCACCTCACTCGGGTGCACGAAATTCCTCGAGATCGGTCCGAGCAAGATCCTTAAAGACCTTGTGCTCAAGATCGACATGAACCTATCAACCGATACTACGGCGCTCTATACCGACCTCGATGTACTCGCGCAGAAACTGTAAACAATGCTACGTCTGCTGTTGACAGCATTATAATTTTCAGGTACTATGGAATATATATGAACATCATCATACCGGTCGCCGGAGAAGGAACACGGCTCCGCCCGCACACTCATACATCGCCCAAAGCACTCATCTATGTTGCCGGCAAGACAATCCTGGGGCATATCCTCGATAGCTTTGAGTCGCTCGGGAGCAACAACTTTATTATCGTGTATGGAGCAAAGGGCGATGCGATCGTCAGGTACTGCAAACAGCGGCGTGAAAAATTCAAGTTCGTATTCCAAGAAAAGCGCCTCGGTCTCGGCCACGCGATCCACGCTGGTGCGCGGGGATTAAAAGGACCGACGATCGTCATACTTGGTGACACGATCATCGAATATGATTTCCGGAAATTCAAACAGGCAAGCACGAATATCCTTGCCGTAAAAGCGGTCGATGAACCACAGCGGTTCGGTATTGTCGAAACCGCGGGCATAAAGGTGACGGATCTTGTTGAAAAACCCTCCCGGCCCCGATCGAACCTGGCGATCACCGGTCTCTACTATTTCCTGAATATCGAGAAGATATACCATGCGGTCAGCTATATCATGCGTAAAGGGATCAAAACGCGGGGTGAGTTTCAGATCACCGATGCCCTTAGATATCTGTTGAAAAAAGGTGAACCATTCAAGGCAGCCAGGATCACAAAATGGTTCGACTGCGGCACGACCGCAGCGCTTCTTGAAACGAACCGCCATTTGCTCATCAAAACGCACCGCGTTAAAAAAAGAAAAGGCCTGGTCACCGTTGCTCCCGTGTTCATTGCCGACTCAGCGCGGATCACAAACTCGATCATCGGACCGAATGTATCGATCGGCGAACACGCGCTTATATCGAACGCGATCATCAAAGACGCAATAATCAACAGCCGGGCGAGCGTGATGAATGCTCTCCTTACTGGATCGATCGTGGGTGATGAGGCATGCGTGAAGGGCGGTTATAAAAAACTTAGCGTCAGCGATCACTCAACGCTCGAATTTCCATGATATCCACCGTAGTTCTTTTAAGTAGTATGTTGCTTTTCCTTTCCACGGACGAGCTCAATCCACCCGAACTTCAGGAAACGGTCCTTGCTGGTCTGCAGCATGCCTATATCGATAATTACGATAGTGCAATGGTGTTTTTCCAGGATGTACGCAACACCTATCCTGACAATCCAGCCGGATTTTTTTTCAGTGCCGCGCTCGTGCAGCTTGAGATGATGGATGCCTGTCACTATGATCACGCAGAAATTTACTTGGGATACCTGCAGCAGGCGATCGATAAAGCTCAAATAATCCTTGAACAAAGGGATGATTACTGGGCACGCTTTTATTTAGGCAGTTGCTATACGTATCGTGCGGTATATGAGGGATTGCAGAAGAATTACTATGCGACATTCACCTATGGAGTCAAGGGCGGGAAGATATTAAAAGAATTGATCGAGAAAGACCCATCGTTTTACGACGCCTATCTCGGGGCAGGGACATATGAATACTTCTTGGCCCGGGCAGCACGGTACCTTCCCATCCTCAACCTGGGAGGAGGAGACGTACCCGAAGCGATCCATAAGATCCACCTTGCGGCAACGAACAGCATCTACTCGGGCCCGACCGCGTACAATTCACTCGCATTTATTTATAGCGAAGAAAAGGAGTATGCGCGCGCGGATTCGATCATCGACCATCTGCTCACCGATCATCCGAATGCACGCACGTTCCTCTGGACCAAGGCTAACCTTGAAATGAAACAGGAACGCTTCGGATCAGCGGCAGCCATATACCGCATGCTCCATGACGTTTATATCGAACTCCCGGCTCCGAATTACGCGAACTGCGCCCAATGCAAACTGCTCGAAGGCACGTGTTACTATAAATCGGACGACCCTGACGCTGCACGTGATGCCTTTCGAACGGTCATCAGTTACAAGGAGTTTGCTGACCGGTTCCCGGTAATCAATGACTATAGCCGCGAAGCATATGGGCTGCTCACGCGCATTTATTGAACGCATTCCACATGCGTCATCAATCACCCAACACAAAGTGTTCCATAACCGATCCTGACATCACCCGCCGTGTCTTGATGATCAGCTATTATTGGCCGCCCTGCGGTGGTCCTGGTGCATTGCGTCCGGTAAAATTTGCGAAATATCTGCCGGATTACGGCATAGAACCGATCGTCCTGACGCGAAAGAATATCGCATACCATTCGCTGGATTACGAACTGCACCACGAGGTCTCCCTGGTGCGGACAATACGAACTGAATCGCTCGATCCCGCCCGCTTGCTGTACCTGGCGGGCATGCGTTCATACAAACCCCGAGCATGGCATATACCGCTTAAGCAAGGATTGAATTTCCCGGATCATAAAATGCCATGGCTCCCGTTTGCGTTCAGTGCCGCAAAGAGCCTTGACTTTGACAGCGTCTACGTAACTGCTCCCCCGTTCAGCGCGTTCCTTCTGGGATACGAAATCGCTTATGCCAGTAAAAAACCACTGATACTGGATTTCCGTGATTCATGGCTTTACTTTCCTTTTATGCCCTATCAGGGATTTTTGCAGCGGTCATTTGTGATGTTCTGGGAAAAAAAGGTAACGCATGCCGCTCATGCGATCATCACGGTCGACGACAACATTAAAGATGATCTCATCAAACGCTATCCAGATATCGCGGGAAGAATACTGGTGCTCCCTAATGGGTATGATCCGGATGATTTCGCGTCCGTTGAGAAACCCCCGGTTTTTACACTTACCTATCTGGGTACGGTAAGAGAAGAACGCAATCCGCGCACCATACTCGACGCGGTGGAACAAGCGATCAAATCATACGGGATAAAAGATCTGCGTTTCGTATTTATCGGTCATGTCGAAGAAAAATACCGTGCACTCATGAATCGTTACTCCTTTGTGCAGATAGCGGGGCATCTGCCTTACAAAAAAGCACTCCGGAAATTCGCAAGATCCCATTGCAGCGTGATGATCACAACCGGCGACACATATTTCTTCCCATCCCGGCAGAACGAGTATCTTGCAAGCGGATTGCCCATCGTCGTATGCGGCACTTCAAAAGGCATCCATGTGTTGCACAAGGCATTCAAGCAAGGGTATCCTGGATGGATATACGATTTCAATGACGTCGACGGCATGACAGAGAGGATCGGAGAACTCTATCAGGGATTCAAAAAGGGGAAACTCCTGCAGGGGAAAACGCCGAACGCACACTATACCCGGCGGAACCTGACCGGACAATTGGCAGGGATCATCAAAGTAGTCAGTCGTCATTAGTCATTGGTCATTTAATGCTACGATCAAGAAGGCTGTAAAAACTGCTGGAATATTGGGATTTTGACATTATTTGGGATTTCGGATTTAGAATTTCGATTTCCAAATGAAATATCCTCTCCCTGTTGAGGGAGAGGATCAGAATCTGCCCCGAGCAAAGACGAAGGGGTGAAGGTGTTCTCAAGTGAATAATATCAGTTGCATCTTGTTGATCGGTTGCATCTATTTCCCGAATGGGAAATGGGCAGGGGAGGACTCGAACCTCCGAAGGCTTCCGCCAGCAGATTTACAGTCTGCCCCCTTTGACCGCTTGGGTACCTACCCGTTCTCTCGTTACCAAGACCGATCAGCAGCCGGGAAAGGGATTCGAACCCCCGACCTGAGGTTTACAAAACCACTGCTCTACCCCTGAGCTATCCCGGCATGGCAATAATTTTTTACGACGAACATTATGATACCCAGGATAGGTGTCTTGTCAAGACTCGCCCCGGTCGCGTTTTCAACAACACTGGCAACCTCGCTTGGTTTTGTTGTTGTATCCTGGAAGGCGTTAACGGACCTTTATGATCTTCTGGACAGTTGCATGGTCAGCGGTGCTGAAGGCGATAAAGTACACTCCCGCAGAAACTCTTTTTCCCTGATTGTCGCATCCATCCCATATGAGCGAATACTGTCCAGGGTCGCGTTTTCCACTGAATAATGAACAGACTGACCTGCCGCAGACATCAACGATACTGAGCCGCACTTCGGTCGTCGATGCAATACTATACGTGATCGCAGCCTTCTGGAAACTCGGATTAGGATATACAGCGAAGAGACGATCATAAGGTTGTTTTGTTCGGTCGGCATCGGTCTCACGGACACCTGGATTTACCTGACAACCAAAGAACTTCATGATCGAATCGAGCAACGCCGCACGCGTTGACACACCGCTCCCGTCAGTCAATAACCCCAACTCGAAGCTCGTGCCCACGGTCCGGTACGTACCCGCGTCATTCGCAACCCCACAATCATACGCATTGTTGCCGTCAACAAAAACTAAAAACCCGGTCCCGGTCGGAGAAATATGATCCATCCAGCTGTTC
>JAFGPO010000151.1 GCA_016936155.1 Caldifarciminota bacterium | reverse complement strand
AGGGATGCGTTGCCTGCGGTCACGCTTAACTATAGTCTAAAACAAAATCGTGTCAAGGGGGAGAAGCGCTGATTTTTCAAATATTATGCTATCTGAGGTACACGATCTTGCAAGTCGCGACCTGGTCGCCGGCTTGCAGGCGCAGGAAGTAGATATTGCTGGGCACATCTTGGTAATCATGATCGTCCTCCTGGAGTACACTTAAGTCTGCAGAATTGTTGACAGGCGCGTATAATTTTATATAATGTTCCAATTTATTATCATCGATATGCCATTGAGCATCAGATTAAAAGGAGGTTATGAAGCACGGATTTTTGTGGGCGATCATCATTATGTGTGCAGTGCTCCACGCTCAAGAGCCTCCAGCAATCATTACGCATATAACCGGTGATGTCGGTTTGCTGCGCGCTGATGACAGCATTCTGCAGCCGGCGGAAATGCTCGATGATCTATTCGAAGGGGATTCGCTCATTGTTCAGGGCGGTGAAGCCACTGTGCTCTTTGAAACCGGGACGATCGTTCTCATTCAGGACAGCGGGGCTATCTTCATCACCAGCGTGGTTGATTCGGTGCGCGGCATTGGCACTGATCATGTCCTTTCTGAGGACGTGCGTTTTTCCGTATCCCCTTTGTTCGAAGTCGGCAAGGGATTTGAGAAGATTGTGCCAAAGTTCGTGGTCAGGGCGCCTGACGATACACTGGCTGTTCCCCTGACCATCTATGTGCCCGGGAATACCAGTCTCAGTAATTCCCGTCCGGATGTTATCTGGAGTCCCCACCCTGAAGCGAATTGGTATGCAGTTGTTTTCCAGATGCGGGGCCAGGTTCTCATCAACAATGCGACCACGGATACGGTCATGCCTTTTTTTGAACAGAACGAGGACCTCGCGCCGGGAAGCTACATGATCAACATTCACGCGTTCCATGATAATGATACTCTTACCAGCGAGCAGTGTTTTGTCCGCGTCCTCGATTCTGTTGAAGTCGAGACGGTCAGGCAGAAGATCGCGGCGTTGGATGAAGTCGGTGTGGATGAATACACAAAGCACATGCTCAAGGCATTCGTATACGAAGATCATGCTCTGCTGGTCCGTGCAGTCCAATATTATGAAGCGATGAGCGCGCTCCACCCCGATGCTGTGTTCCCGTACAAGGCGCTTGCGAACCTCTATGGAAAACTGGGGCTTCCAGAGCAGGCGAATACGTATATCGATCGCTACGAGGCACTTCAGACCATCGGCAAATGATTGGACTCTTACTGTTCATTACCGTACTATCTGATAATCCGGTAATTCAACAGGCTGATTCGTTGTTTGATGCTGAATCTTACAGCACTGCCGAGAGCCTGTATCTTCACGCTCTCACCATTGTCGATCATCCGGATACCGCATGGATTTTCAAGGGATTAGGTAATATCGAACTTGTGTTTGGACGATTGGCGTCTGCTGAACGCTATTACGAAGCTGCCCTGGATATATTCAACTCGTACCATGAAACACGGGGAAGCGTTAAGGTATTGAATAACCTCGGTCAGGTCCATGCCTTAGGTGATGATCCTGAGACTGCGTTCACAATGTATCAAAAAGGCCTGTCCGTCCTCGAACATATCACAGACCTTACGTTCGCTGATACGGTCGATATGATAGCCCTGTTTGGCAATGCCGGCCAAACACTGCAGGCGTTACAAAGGATCGACGATGCGCAGGTGCAATACTTGAATGCCCTTGATCTTGCCCGGGAAGCGAACTATGAAAAAGGGGTGGCGGATAACCTGTATAATCGTGCCGTCTTGTTCCAGACAATGGGCGAGGTTGACAGCGCCCTCACTCATTACAAAGCTGCATGTTCGGTGTATAAGGCACTTTCCCTTACCAAAAGCCAGGCTGATTGTTTGCGCGAGATCGGGAATATTTACCGGCATATTGGTGATTACACAGTTTCTATTCAATATTTAAAAGATGCCCTTGATATTTTCCAGTCATACTCTGACCAGGCTGGAGATATACTTATTGGCCATGCTGAGATCTATAATGATCTCGGGTTGGTGTATATGGAGCTTGGATCATTTGCCCGGGCGCTTGATGACTTCCTGCAAGCACAGTCCTTTTTTGAGCATATGGGGGATATCCGTGGTGTCGCAGCAGCGCTTCAGAACCGTGCAGCGGTCTACCTGGAATATGCGCGGCACGATAGCGCCTATTATGATTCAGCACGCTTGGTGTATGACATCGCGGCCAAGTATGCAAAAGATCCTGCTGGCCGGGCTGCACTATCCAATAATATGGGATTGTTTTACCAGCGTCTTGCTCAATACGATATGGCTGATAAAGCCTTTGGCAAGGCATTGGAATTAATAGAAGAAACAGATGAAGTAAACCGAATAAAGTTTCTTAATAACAGGGGAAACAATGCTTTTCCTCAAGAAGATTCTCGTTTTGGCCCTGAGCGTGCTTTAGAGTATTATACTAATGCATACTCGTATGCGATCCTGCAAAGCCATAAAACCTGGGAAGCTGCTCTTTTATCAAACATCGGCATGGCGCAACACGCGCTCGGTTCAAGCGATGAGGCGGTCAAGTCTTTGCTCCGCGCCGCCCATATCATCGAAGAGGTACGGGGTCGTATTGTGGGCCAGGAATACCGTTCCGTGTATTTTGAAGACAAGGTGGTGATCTACGAAGAATTAGTGGCGATCATGCATGAACGAGGAGACGTGAAGCAGGCATTTTTTTACGCTGAACGAGCTAAAGCACGCGCTTTTCTCGATCTTTTATCCTCAGTTGATCTCAGTGCCCGCCACGATATCAGTCCTGATATCCGTGATTTGATCATGCAGGAACAGGCACTGGAACGCAAAGTTGAGTATTTAACCGGACAACCAGGCCAGAACCAGGCGATCAAGGAGCTCGGTGCGGTTCTTGATCAACTGAAACAGGTGTATCCAGAATACTATGAACTGAAAACGATTGAACCAGTGACCGTCGCCGAAGTGCAGAGCGGGCTTGATAATACTACTGCGCTCATTGAGTATTTTGTCGGTCAACGCAATGCATATGTTTTTGCGATCACGGACCATCGCATAACAATGCATGCCCTTGCGATACGCCCTGATGAAGTCTATGAAATAGTCGATTCACTCGTGCGCACGATCCGGCGCCGCCAGGATCATACCGGGTACGGAGCACAGCTCTTTGACTGGCTGATCCGACCCGTTCAAAGCAGCCTTTCCGGGATACAGCGTCTGTGCGTGGTTCCCCACGGCGTGCTCCATCATTTGCCGTTCAGCACACTGGTGATTGATAACGGGGAGTTGTTGATCGAGCGCTACGACATTTTTTATGCGCCTTCTGCCTCGATCTATACGCTTGTTCACGGGAATAATCAGTTGCATAAGCAGGGTGCCATTATTTTCGCCAAATCGGATTTCAGCGATCATTATGAATGGAAGGATCTCCCGCTGCCAGGCACGAAAGCGGAAAAAGATTCAATACTTGCGAGCCAGGCATTGAGCGGTGTTCGCGTGTATGCGGATTCAGAAGGTCCTGCGTTTCAACCATCCGAGTCTAATGTGAAGACCGTGTCGCCGGATTTCGATATTATCCACTGTGCCACGCATGGCAAACTGGATAGCGATCAGCCGATGGATTCCCGGATCGTTTTTTCTGCGGACAATGAAGAGGATGGTAATCTTACGGTACGGGAGATATTCAACATGGATCTTACTGCATATCTTGTCACCCTGTCTGCATGCGAAACCGGCCAATTGAAAGCGTTCAACGAACGGACACGGTACTCGGCAGGTGACGATGTAACGGGGTTGACCCGGGCATTTCTGTATGCCGGAGCGTCCTCAGTTGTCGCATCTCTGTGGAAGGTACATGATCTTTCAACCGCGCTGATGATGACGCGGTTTTACAGGAATTTAAAGACCACGGACAAGGTTCACGCGCTGTGCGAAGCGCAACGGTGGCTCGCTCAAAACGGAGAACTTTACTATTTTAACCACCCTTTTTTCTGGGCACCGTTCGTGGTATTCGGCGACTGGCAATAATTACGGGATTCCGATCTTAAGGGGTTGTCCCGTTCACTGTTGAAATTCTCTGACGAACCCTATTCATAATACTATGCAACTGCCCCTTTGTCAAGGGCCTTTTTT
>JAFGPO010000150.1 GCA_016936155.1 Caldifarciminota bacterium | reverse complement strand
CTTCCCGTGATCCACGTGCCCGATCGTCCCGATGTTCACGTGGGGCTTTGTCCTGTCAAACTTTTCCTTTGCCATGCACATCCTCCTTAAATTACTTCACTTCGTTCCGACTGTCGATTACAGTGATGACACAAAGATTACAGAGATGGAACACATGTGGATTACTGTCATCTTTGCATCTACCGTAAACACATACCAGCCTGGAGCGGGAATTGAACCCACGGCCTCGTCCTTACCAAGGACGTGCTCTGCCGACTGAGCTATCCAGGCACGGATAAACACTATGGATTTTTTAACAACAGACTAGTATTATACTGAAAAACGAAATATTGTCAATAGGGAATAACAGTTCGTTTTACTTGATTTTGGTCTTAACGTGAATAAAATAGATGAATGAAGACAATGATCCAGAGGAGCATGGTGTTTCTGCTGTTCGGCGTGATATTCTGCCTTATTGCATGTATTCATTATAGTAAATACACACCCGATCCCGAGAAAGATATTGAATTATGGGTCGCTAATTTCAGTTATCAGCGTTCATTTTCTTACCGTTATACGATGAAGACCGCCACGGTGCGTGCCCAGGGCCAGGGCGAGTGCGTGATCGACCGGGGCGAGCACATTCATGGGACATGGGAGCAGGCTGGACAGGTGTTGCCTTTCGAATACTTCGGGATCAGGGATCGGGAATATAGCAAGCAGGATGACCAGTGGGTGAGCGCATTGCGCGGGGAGCAGTCGGATATCCTGACCCAGGTCGAACGTCTTTTGCAATTCGACGAATTCGAATATCAGGGAGCGGATAGGGTCTATACCTACCGCTTCAAGGCAAACATTCCTTTTCTTGCGCCGGGCCGCTGGAAGGAGATGATCGGTGTCATGGAGATGTCGAAGCGTACTTTTCTCCCGATCCGGATCTGGGCAGGATTACCTGATTCATCGGTATCATGGACTATTGAGTTGTTTGATTACAACAAGAAGAAATCCATCGATGCCCCACGCATGCCATGGCACAGTTTCCATATTCAGGGTGAACATGCAAACCTTGATCGTTCGATCAAGGATCGTCTGCATGCCGCCGAGATCGAACACCGTCTTGAACCATATGCGGATGGCTTTTTACTGCACGTTCCTGAGTATTATACGCTCGAGGATATTGAAGTGTTCCTGGCAGATCATACGATTACCGGCTA
This sequence comes from Caldifarciminota bacterium, assembly GCA_016936155.1. Taxonomy (GTDB): domain Bacteria; phylum Hydrothermota; class Tepidihabitantia; order SM23-42; family SM23-42; genus JAFGPO01. The sequence continues at coordinate 4,941 of JAFGPO010000150.1, read as the reverse complement.
CCGTTTAACCAGGGAAAAAGAGCAGGCGATTATGATCGGATATCTGCGGAACGATAAGAATATTCCCATTTTCTGTGCGGAGACCCTTTTCACACATATGGATATTAAAAACATGAGCATCAAAATCGATCCGGCATATAGACCGCTGCTCTTTATCACCTTGAAGCAGAAGAAACACTTTCCTTCGGAGATCGCGGTCGCGGTTGACGGTGTGATCCAGCAGCTAGGTGTACTTGACAGTGACGAAAAAATCAGTACACTACAGGTATATACTACTATGCATTATTGTGAATTACAATTATTACAGGCAGCCGTTTTGTACACGTTACCTGAACTGGAAGTCAAGACATTTTCAGGGGAATCTCCTTGATCCATATCATTCTTGTACTTTATACACTATTCTTATCCACGCTTTTCTTTTACGCGATCCATTCATACTTGCTCCTTTTTTTCTACTACCGGTACGGGGAAAAACGATTGCAGCCGGTCAGGAAGACACTGGAACATACCCCGGATGTAACGATCCAGTTACCGATATACAACGAAAAATACGTCATACATCGCCTTATCAAGAGCGTTGTATCCATGGATTACCCCCGGGAGCATCTTGAGATCCAGGTTCTCGATGATTCGGATGATGAGACCAGCGCGATCATTGCGAAGCTTGTTGAGGAGTACCGGCAGCGTGGTCATGATATTAAGCATGTCCAGCGAGCTTCACGCATGGATTTCAAAGCCGGGGCTTTGGAATACGGTCTGGAACGGGCGCGCGGTGAATTTGTGGCGATCTTCGATGCTGACTTTGTGCCGCCAGCACATTTCCTTCAGGATTTATTACCGGAATTCGATACCCCATTGATCGGTGGAGTGCAAGCACGGTGGGGGCATTTGAATCATGATCACTCGGTGCTCACGCGTTCCCAGGCGATCGGACTGGATAATCATTTTGTGATGGAGCAGGGGCTGCGGTCAAAACTCGATTTTTTCATCAATTTCAACGGCACCTGCGGGTTATGGCGAAGGAGCGCGATCCATGATGCAGGCGGTTGGTCCGGCGAAACGCTTGCCGAAGACCTCGATCTTTCTTACCGCGTTCAGCTGAAGGGTTGGACGATCAGGTACCGTGGCGATATTGTTGTGAATGGGGAGTTGCCGGACCGTGCGTACAGTTATCGTATCCAACAGAACCGTTGGGCAAAAGGCACGATACAGGTTGCACGCAAACTCCTGCCCAAGGTATTCAGTTCATCCTTGAGATTGATACAGAAATACGAAGCATTCGTACACCTGACATGTCATGTGAACTTCCTGGCAATGCTTGGGCTTGCGCTTTTTGCGCTCCCGGTCGCATATTTCAAGGTTCAGGGATTCGTATCGAGCGCCTATTATATCGGTATTTCCTTTTTTACGATCGGAGCCTTTGGATATCCTTTTCTTTACTACCTGTCCCAGAAGGAGTCATACAGGGATTACCGCCGGCGGGTTCCGTTCATTTTGGGGGTGATCGCGTACAGCATGGGTTTGTCGTTGTCCAATACGGTCGCGATCATCGAGGGATGGTTCAACCGAAAACACATTTTCACGCGAACGCCGAAATCAGGCGGCAAGCAGCGGTCGTACCGCCACGAAATAAGATCATTAATACCGTATATCGAGATCCTCTTCGGTCTCTACCTTTGCGTGACGATCGTATACGTTGCCGTGAACCTGCAATTGATCCTGGTTCCTTTCCTCTTGCTCTACTGTTATGGATTTTTAAGTATGGGTCTTTCATCGGTAAAGGAGGATCTCCTTCCGTTGCGACCCCAGGAGATAATATGCTCAAAAAGGAACTCTTAGACATCCTTGTTTGCCCTAAGTGCAAGGGTGAACTGGAATACAAAACAGATCGATCTGAATTGATCTGTCATGCATGTCAACTTGCGTATGCAGTGAAAGACGATATCCCCATCATGCTGATCGATGAAGCGAGGAAACTGGATGATTGATCTATTCATGATTCTGTGTTTAGTGCACACCGTACAGGTCAACGAGCTGGCACATTCCGGCGTGGAGATCATCTGCACCTTTGATGAGACATCCCGGAGTGCGATCATTGTGCCGGGAGCGGTCTACCTATCTCTAGAAGGCGCTCCGAATGTACCTTCTCTTCGGTACAGGATCGGCATTCCGCAGGGCGGGGATGTACGCGTCCGGATCATTGAACAGCGCTCCCGCACCGTTGCCGATACGGTGATCCCACCCGCTGTGTACAGCGCACTTTATGAATCCCCGGTTCCGGTCAGTCGTAGTTTCCTGGGACCGGTCTATGCGCAAAATGAATATTACCCTTATGAACTTGTCACGGTGAGTGACCCGTATTTCCTGCGGGACATCCGTACGGTCATGCTCACGATCAATCCTGTACAGTATAACCCGGTAGTACGCGAAGTGCGATTTACGTTTTATGTCAAAGTACAAATTCTGTTCACTGAGCCGCCCGTTGTTCGGCCAAATACTGACCGGCTGTTCGAGAATATCTACGAACACACTATAGTTAATTATGGACAATGCAGGAATTGGCGGCGTCAATTAACACCGGACCGGGGAATCCAGCAGTTTGAAACCGGTCAATGGTACAAGTTTGAGGTGTTCGAAGAAGGACTTTACCGGATCGGTCATGATGAACTGGTCAACGTAGGCATCGATCCTGCACAATTCGATCCCCGGACCATGAAGATCTACACCGCGGCGTTTGACCTGCTGGCGCGTAACGTCGAGCAACCATTTGCTGATTCAATGATCGAAGTACCAGTATACGTATCCGGTGAAGACGATCAGGTATTCAACCAGAATGATTATCTTATTTTTTACGGATATCCGTCTGACCACGTCATCCCCGGGGACACGATCGGCTGGTTCGAGCACGGCTATACCCGCGCGAATGTTTACTGGTTTACGTTTGGCGGTGTGAACGGAAAGCGGATGGCGACCCTGAACGCCCCCTGGGACGGTTCGGACCCGGACACGATCGTAACCGATTATGTGCATGCCGAGATCGATCTCGGTAATCCAACGCGCTCCGGCACGAACTGGTACTGGCTTGATGTATCACCCAACGAGGGGAATCTTGGTTCGGGCGAAGTGAGCGCGCATCATACGGGCGCCCGGGGTAACGCAATTATCAAGATCGGCCTGTTCACGCTGCAGAGCGGTCCCTTTGAATACAGGATTTCGGTCAACGGCAGCGTAATTTTTGACAGCATAATGACATTACCGGTGCGCAGTCAATTTCCACCGAATTATATCACATGCAGTGCACCTTTATCTGGGGATAGTTCACGCGTATTAATCGAAATCATCCGGGTTGCTGGTTCTCCCACCACCCTTGTTGCGTATTTGAATACGGTCGATATTCGGTATGAACGCATCACGGATATGAGTACGCCTTTCCACGCATTCTACCCGGACATGCAGGAATATACGATCGAGTGCCGCGGGGCAGTGGAAACACCATTCATTCTTGATGTCACTGATGCGCGAAATCCGCGCCGGTTCTCCGGCTACACCCAGGAAGGGAGTGCAGTGCGGTTCACGGCGCAGTGCGATTCATTCCAGCTCCTCTACGCAGCGCAGTACTCGGCTGCGCCGGTCGCGGTTCTGACGGGTGCCGGGCCGGGGCGCCTGAGAACGCCGGGCGCGGGATGCGAATATCTGATCATTACGCATCCGAAATTCTATTACGCGCTGCAGCCGATCGCGGATTATCGCCGCAGCCAATATACGGTAAAGATCGTCACAGTCGATGATATCTACAATGATTTTGCGTATGGGAAATACGACCCGCTTGCGATCAAGCATTTCCTGTACTACACGACAAACAACTGGACCACGTATCCGACATTCATTTTTCTGATCGGGGATGCAACGTATGATTTTCGCAATAACCTGGGAAAATCCGATCCGCCAAATTATATTCCAATGTACGAAGCAGGCTCCCAGCTTGCCGGGAATGCCGGTATGCCGCCGAATTTCATCTATGAAGGCGAGTATGTGAATTTCTCCGGGGGCGAGAGTATGGTCTTGAGCAGGCTGACCGCGCGCACGCAGCAGGAAGTACGTGATTACTATGACAAACTGATCGCGTATGAAACTCATACGACTGAAGCGATGTGGAACAAGCGGATCATTCTTACCGGCGATGATGAGTGGAGTGCTTCATATAAGTGGGAATGGAATTTAGCTCCGCACTGCCTCTACTGCGAACAACTCATGCCCCATGTTCCAGATTCGCTCTACGACTTTGCGAAGGTCTACATGGTCAGCTATCCACCGTTCACGTTCCCGTGCCAGAAATTGAACGCCCAGAAAGCGTTTATCAACGAACTGAACAAGGGTGCGTTTGCCGGCCTGTACTACGGTCATGGCAATACACATCAGCTTGCGGACGAAGGATTGTTCTTTGATACGAAGATCCCGAGTGTAAAAAGCGGGCGCCGTAATTTCTTTTTTTATTTTGGATCATGCACAGTTGGCCGGTTCAATGACTCGGATTACGAGTGCATCGCCGAGCAACTGGTGCGGGTGCGCGAGGGCGCGATCGGGACCATGGCAGAAACCGGCCCGTCGAGTGCCTGGTTGAACAAATCGGTCGGAGATACGCTGTTCGCGCTCATGACCCGGACCGATCTAACCATGGGCGAGTGTTTTAGTGTCGCAAAACTCGGCGAATACCTGCTCCTGGGTGATCCAGCGGTCCATTTGCAGCGGCCGGAACCGGATACGTTCGTGCCGCTTATTGTTGCGCCGGATTCAGTGCGTCCGCTCGAGCTTGTCTCGATCATGCCTCCGAACAGCCGCTATTATCTGCGGGGATTCGCGCGCGATTCAACCACGATCGAGAAATTCGATGAGACCACGCTTGACCGCATCAGCGGGTATGTTTCCCGGCAGATCCAGACG
>JAFGPO010000149.1 GCA_016936155.1 Caldifarciminota bacterium | reverse complement strand
CATCAAGGGTGTTGTGCTGCCGGCCGCGCTTCCGGGTATCCTTACCGGGACCATACTCGGTATCGGCAGAGCGGCCGGCGAAACCGCGCCGATCCTTTTCACCGCGGCGACGTTCTTTTCGCGAAGACTCCCCTCGTCGGTTCTCGACGAAGTGCTCGCACTTCCCTATCATATCTATGCACTCATGACCGAAGGCACGCACCCCGGTAAACAGGTTCCCATCGCATATGGAACGGCGCTCGTTCTCCTTATTCTGGTTCTCGGCCTGGACCTCATCGCGATATTCATTAGAACAAGAGCAAGGAAGAAAAAACTATGGTAGAGAATACGATAACCACGCATGTCGAAGTTCCCGTGTCACAATGCGTACCGTCATGTGGAGTATCTAACCTGCGCATGAAGATCACTGATCTCAATGTTCATTTTGGCAAAAATCATGTATTGAAGGATGTTTCGATCGATATAATGTGTAACAGCATTACCGCGATCATCGGACCATCCGGATGCGGAAAATCAACATTCATCCGCTGCTTGAACCGGATGAATGACATAATCCCCTGCGCCCGTATTTCCGGCACTATTTCACTGGATGATAAAAACATTTACGATCCGTGCATGGAGCCGTATGATCTCCGGAAAAAAATCGGTATGGTCTTTCAAAAACCAAACCCATTCCCCAAGTCGATTTACGAAAATCTTGCGTTCGGGTTAAAGATCCATGGGCTGCATAATAAGACCGAGATAGAAAACCGGGTTGTCCGCGCGATCAAGGACGCGGCATTATGGGAGGAGGTCAAGGACCGGCTCCACGATTCCGCTTTTTCCCTTTCGGGAGGGCAGCAGCAGCGCCTGTGCATTGCCCGCTGTCTTGCAATTGAACCGGAAGTGATACTCTTTGACGAACCATGCTCAGCGCTTGACCCGATCTCCACGGCGCATATCGAGGAACTTGCGATAAAATTGAAAGAAAAGTACACGATCGCAATCGTAACACACAATTTGCAACAAGCGGCCCGCATCTCGGATTACACTGGATTCCTCTTCCTTGGAAAACTCGTTGAGTTCGGTGAAACCAAACAACTTTTCACCAATCCAAAGGAAAAATTGACAGAAAAATACATAACCGGCCGTTTCGGATAAAAAATGTCTGGCCGAGTGATTCCGCCAGGAGGTTTTGTGTGATCGAAGAAAGGATGAACGAACTGAAGAAAAAGCTGGTGGAATACAGCAGTCTTGCCATGGACATGGTCGATAAAAGCGTGCGCGGGCTTGTTGACAGCGATGAAGAACGCATCCGTGAGGTACTTGAGAACGATGAACCGCGGGTAAATAATCTGGAGATCGAGATCGATGATATGTGCGTAACTATCGTCATGAAGTTTCAGCCGAAAGCAATCGATCTTCGCACGATTATCATGCTGCTGAAGATGAACAATGATCTCGAACGTATCGGTGATCATGCGGTGAATATCAGTCAGAGCGCGCTCGTTCTGCTCAACAAGCCGCTGGTCAAGCCGCTCATCGACATCCCGCGCATGGCAGAGATGGTAGTGGGCATGCTCAACAACGGCGTGAAATCGTTCGTGGACGATGATCCGTCCCTTGCCAGGACCGTGTGCGAACGCGATAGTGAGGTCGATGGCCTGCGCGACCAAATCCTGAGGGAGCTTATCACCCACATGATCAAAGATCCCGCCACGATCGAACGATCCCTGCATTTGTGGCGCATTACCCAGAACCTGGAGCGTATCGCTGACCTCTCCACCAATATCTGTGAAGAAGTGATCTACCTGGTGCAGGGGCGCGTGATCAAGCACCACCACGAAAACAGCGAACCGCAATACGTAAAGCGGAAGATACAGTAAACACTACACGCTACCTCGCAAGACGCTACTAAGACAGTAGGCAGTAAACACTCTACACTAAGCAGAACGATTAAAAAACATATCAGGAATGAACCTGATGTTCTGATACTCTGGTTTGCTGCCCGCTGATATTCTGGTATCCTGATATACTACAGGCCGTGTTTGAAACATTGGGAAATCAGGATTTGGAATCTGTTTCGGATTTAACATTTCGGATTTCGAATTTTAAGGCTTTTTTGCCCTGACAGCCCTGTGCTTCCGCCTTGCATCGCCCTGTCTTTGTGCCCTGAAATGCCTTACAGATATCGTTCCGCATATCGAGAGACCATGCACTCTCTCATAGAGCTTGATTGTGCGGCAAAGTTCATTACAATGGTAACTGCGGTCCCGGCATCGCTATAATTGTCATAATAAAAAACATAAGGAGGCAGTAATGAAAAAATGCCTTGTCATCGCATGTGTTCTTGCCGCAGTGGTCGTGCTCGAGGCCAAAGAGAGTACATTTCGAGGCAGTAATTGCCTGAGTAGCCCGATTGTTTCAGCGCCCGGTTTCTGCAGTTTGGGCGGCCCTGATTCCTTTGGTTATGAGTGGATAGATTCTCACGAATTGTGGGGCCCGGTATTCAACTGGACCGATATCTCGGGGACAGGAACGGAGGTCGTTCTGGGGGATGATGATGTTTACTGGGGCATCCCGTTCGAATTCACCTTTTATGGCACGCTGTATGACTCGGTTGCCGTTCAGTCCAACGGTGCCGTTTCTTTCAGCAATGAAGTGCTGACCTTTAACAACTACCCCATTCCCGACACTCTCAGCGCTCCGGTAACTGAATTTATTGCGATATATTGGGATGACCTCGATCCCGAGTATGGCGGAGCGGTTTATTATCAGATGATGGGCGATACATTAGTAGTGCAATTTGACAGCATTCAACTGCATGAGTATTACGAGGAATACATTCAGACGTTTGAAATTTTCCTGATCGGTTCCACCGGCGACATAATTCTCCAGTATTTAATGGCCGATCACGGCGGGCGAGAGGCCACGGTCGGTATCCAGGGCAGTCCGGTTCAACCACCGCTCTGGGGTCTTGAGTATTCATACAACACCACATCGGTACATCCGCAGTTGGCGATTCGATTTTCAGCGTCTTTAGTGAAAGATGTCGGCACCGTAGCAATTGAAATTGATACGCCGCTGCCAGAAAGCACAACCATTGCTCCGGTAGCAATCGTAAAAAATTTCGGCACCTTATCCGGTTTCTTCGACGTGTGCTGCACGATCGAACCAGGCGGATATAGCGCCAGCACGGTGGCGTATGTAAATCCCGGCGATAGCACCGCGGTAGCCTTTTCGCCCAGCTTTACCTTCGAAACCGGACCTTACACGGTAACCGTTTATACCGATCTGGCGGACGATGACAATCATGCCAACGATACGCTGGCGAAAACAATAGAAACATACGCTCCCGGTATTGCCGAAGAAAATTCCGGAGTACGTAACGATCCGGCATTCACCATTCCTTCGATTTGTACGAACGGTAAAATAAACGCGGTGCTCACCCTTCCTGCTGCAGCCCATGTCGACCTCGAAATCTACGATGCACTCGGCCGATCGGTACGAAGGCCTGTTTCCGATGCGTTCGCGGCCGGAACCCATTGTCTTTTGCTTGATCTTGATTTGCCGGTCGGTATTTATTTCTACCACCTCAAGATTGATAATAGCGGAATGATCGTGAAAAAAGTTATGCATATACATTAACGAAGAAACATGATTAAAGAAAAGAGGTGGTTTTGTCACCTCTTTTTCATTAATAGAGCACCGTCTTGACTTGACACTAAATTTCACTAAGATATAGGCAAGGAGGACAACAAATAATGGGTAAAGATGAAAAAGAAAAAGTGCTGAACGTTGCGATCAGTCAAATTGAGAAACAGTTCGGAAAGGGTTCGATCATGCGCATGGGCGATAAGGGAGCCCAGGTCGATGTTGACGTAATTCCCACAGGATCCCTGGGCCTTGATATTGCGTTAGGCACCGGCGGTTTCCCGCGCGGGCGGGTAGTTGAGATCTACGGTCCTGAAGCGAGCGGTAAAACAACGCTTGCTTTAGAAGCGATTGCCCAGGCGCAGAAACTGGGCGGTACAGCCATTTTCGTGGATGCTGAACATGCATTCGATCCGATCTATGCAGAGGCATTGGGGATCGACCTCAACACCCTTCTGATCTCCCAGCCGGATACCGGAGAACAGGCACTCGAGATCACCGAGATTTTGACACGGTCCGGCGGAGTTGACATCGTGGTCGTGGATTCGGTTGCGGCGCTGGTGCCAAAAGCCGAGATCGCGGGAGAAATGGGTGACATGCAGGTGGGCTTGATTGCCCGATTGATGTCCCAGGCACTCAGAAAACTCACCGGAGTTATCAGCAAGTCAAAGACCTGTGCCGTGTTCATAAACCAGATCCGTCAGAAGATCGGTGTTATCTATGGTTCTCCCGAGACAACGCCGGGGGGTCTTGCTCTCAAGTTCCATTCATCGGTGCGGTGTGATATCCGGAGGATCGCCTCGATCAAGAAGGGGGACACAATGATCGGAGCTCGAACCCGGGTGAAAGTGGTAAAGAACAAATTGTCTCCGCCATTTAAAATGGCGGAATTCGATATCATTTACGGTGAAGGGATCTCGCGCCTCGGAGAACTTGTTGATCTCGGCGTACAGACCACTATTATTCAGAAATCCGGTTCCTGGTATTCGTATGGAGAAGATCGCATTGGCCAGGGCCGGGATGCGGTGATTGAGTTTTTAAAAGAGAATAAAGATTTCATGGCTAAGATCGATGGTGCGCTGCGCAAGGAACTCCTGCATTCACGAATAAAAAAGAGTGAAGATAAGCAAGATTCTCCCTCAAAAGAAGCATAAAAACCGATGTTCTCTCTATATCAACGGTGATTTCATGTGCGGCCTTTCCCTGGATATTGTCACAAAATATGACCTGCATGAAGGCGATGAGATCTCGCAGGAAGAGATCGATCAGCTTCTGATCCAGGAGGAAAAGATGAAAATGCGTTACCGGGCATTCCGTCTGCTCGGATACCGCGACCGGTCGATCAAAGAAATGGAGCAGAGGCTCCTTGACCAGGGATTCGATCAAGCCATGGTAAAAGAGGTCATCGATGAGTTCGTGGCTGACACCACCCTTGATGACCAGCGGTTCACCCGCTCGTACGTGCACGATTACACGATTGTCAAACCCCGGGGAAATGTGTTCATTCAGAAAGAACTGCGCAAAAAAGGGATCTCTGCTGACATGATCCAGGCCGAGCTCGCATTGCGTGACGAACGCGAGTTGATCCTTGGCTATATAACGCGGAAACTATCCAGTCTCAATGCAGAAATCCCCAAGGAGCGGCAAAAAATGATTCACCGCTTACTCACCAGAGGATTCACATCATCGCTGGTATGTAATATTATCAATGAAATGGCGGGAGGACATGAAGAGCACTGAATTGCGGCGGCATTTCCTTGATTTCTTCAAAACAAAGAACCATGTGATCGTATCCTCCATGTCCCTTATCCCGCGCGACGATCCCAGCCTGCTCTTTACCAGCGCTGGCATGGTTCAATTCAAGCCGTATTACACCGGAACCATACCGCTGCCATACGTGCGCGCGACGAGCGTGCAAAAATGCCTGCGTACATCCGACCTTGATAATGTCGGGAAAACGCTGCGTCATCACACGTTCTTTGAAATGCTTGGGAATTTCTCGTTTGGTGATTATTTTAAGGAAGAAGCGATCCTCTGGGCATGGGAGTATTTGACCAAGGTTCTCGCGATCGACACCGCGCGTCTGTATGTCTCCGTGTATAAAGATGATGACGATGCGTACAACTTATGGAGCAAGAAGATTGGGCTTGAACCAGCACGGATCTTCCGCTTTGGCGACGATGATAATTTCTGGGGACCGGCGGGAAATTCAGGACCGTGCGGCCCGTGTTCCGAGATTTTCTATGACCTTGGCGAGCGTTTTGGCTGCGGCCGCTCATCCTGTGCGCCCGGGTGTGACTGTGACCGGTTTCCCGAAATATGGAACCTTGTCTTTCCCCAATATAACCAGCTTGTCTCTGGCAAGCGGGAACCATTGAAGAACCGCGGTGTGGATACAGGCATGGGATTCGAACGTCTCGTCATGGTCATGCAGCAAAAATATTCGGTATTCTCGACCGATCTTTTTTCCCGAACGATCAAGGAAATCTGCGCGGCAACAGGCGTTGTCTATGGTAAGGACCGGACCACGGATGTGTCGGTCCATGTCATCGCTGACCACATTCGCGCTCTTGTTTTTGCGATCGGGGACGGCATAATCCCTTCGAATGAGGAACGCGGGTATGTAATACGACGTATCCTGCGCCGGGCGGTCCGTCTGGCCCGCGTGATCGGCATGCAGGATGCCTTCCTGTATAAACTCGTGCCCGCGGTCATCGATGTCTATGATCCGGCATACCCGGAGTTGCGGAAACGCCGAGAAGAGATCACGCTCGTCATTAAATCGGAAGAAGAACGGTTTCTGGCAACGCTCGAAAAAGGATTGCTGCAGTTCGAGGAGCTCAGCAAAAACACCACCATGCTGTCCGGCGTGGAAACGTTCAAGCTTTATGACACATTCGGCTTTCCTGTTGAATTGACCCAGGAACTGGCAAAGGAAAAGGGGATCGGTGTCGACGAACCAGGATTTTTAACCATGCTCCAGCAGGCGCGTGAAGAATCAAAGGCAAAGGCGAAATTCACGCCTCAAGGCGAGTGGATGATCGTGACCGAGGGCCGGGGTGAATTCGTGGGATATGATACGGAAAAGACCGAGACCAACATCCTGCGCTACAACCAGCATGGGAAAACTATTGATTGCGTGCTTGCATCGTCCCCGTTCTATGCTGAAGCCGGAGGCCAGGTCGGCGACCAGGGCGAGATCGTTGATCCGGATCATTTTATCCTTGAAGTACTTGATACGTACTGGTTCCAAGGAATGATCGTGTGCCACTGCGAGATCACAGCCGGTGAATTCAAACCGGCCAAGGTGATTGCCCGGGTTGACATCAAGAAACGCGCTGAATGCGCACGCGCCCACACGGCAACTCACCTTGTACATGCGGCGTTGCGTAAAACGCTCGGGGAACACGCCCGCCAGGAGGGTTCGTTCGTGGAGCCAGGGCGTTTTCGTTTTGATTTCACCCACTTCAAACCTCTGAGCGAGGACGAGATCCGAGCGATCGAGAACATGGTCAATGAAAAGATCCTCGAGGCGATCCCGGTGGAAAAAACAGTTATGCCAATTGATCAGGCCAAGAGGTTAGGCGCCATGGCGATCTTCGGCGAGAAATATGGTGAAGAAGTGCGGGTCGTGAAAATCGGTGATTTTTCGATCGAATTGTGCGGCGGTATACACCTTGATAATACCGGCGAGATCGGATTCCTTAAGATAGTCTCCCAGGAAGCAGCTGCCGCTGGCATCCGCCGGATCGAAGCGCTCGTTGGAATGCGACTCTTTGAACGAATGCGGGATCATGATGAAACGATCAAGGAATTGTCGCGTGCGGTTGGAAGTCAGGATAAGGACCTGGTTGCGTGGATCCGGGAAACCCAGCATCAACTCAAACAGGCGGAGCAGGATTTTGAAACCGCGCTGGCAGAACTCGCCCGTACCGAAGCCATGGTCCTTCTTGCTAAACTTTTTGAGGACAAAACTCGTTTTATTGACCAGGAACTCAAGAATTACGGTCATAAGGGCATGCGTATGGTCGCGGATATCGTGCGCGGCAAAGCACCGGATGCGATCGGGTTCTTGTATGAGAAGGTGCAGAACAAGGTCAATTACCTTGTGTTCGTGGGCAAAGGCCGCGAAAAGGACTTTCCAGCCAATACACTCATCAAGGAAATTGGAAAAAACCTCGGCGGCGGCGGCGGCGGCCGTCCGCATATGGCTGAGGGTGGCGGCGGTGATCCCGCGAACATCGAATCAGCAATCGTTGCCTTACGAAAAATCGTCGTATAACATCTTCCTTCTTTCTCTTGCATCCAGTATGATTTTATATACAATACTCTGACAAGGAGGATGTCATGAAAAAGACGGTTATCATTATCGCGCTTTTTTGTATCGTAACTGCCGTGCAGGCACGAGCCGCGAAACGCCCACTCGTTGAGATTGGACCAAAGGCGAATCTTTATATTGGTGATGACGTGCGGGTCGGTTTTGGGGCAGAGGCGTTGGTAAGTCCAATGAGCGCATTCAGCGTACGCACCGAGGTGACGGAACTTTCATTCGGGGATTACACGGTGTTCAGCCTGAATTTCGGATCCTCTTTGGACGCGCTGATCCACATCCCCATGCGTTCAATGGCGCCATATGTACACGCCGGCATGGGATTTCAGATCATTGACGATTACACCGCCCTCAGTATCAGAGCCGGCATGGGATTGAATTATAACCTCAAACGCGGTCTCGATGTCTTTGTGGAGCCGGGGCTCATAATACAGGACTACGGCGAGACGGATGTGATTTTCCGCCTGTCCTTTGGAGGAAGATTCGGCATTCTGAAATGATCGAAGAAACTACGATCACCAAAGCGATCATCGACACCTACATAAAAGACCTGCTCGCTTGCGTGGAATCCGACGTAATCATTGGCGGTGCAGGACCGTCTGGTTTGTGCGCTGGCTACTACCTCGCAAAAAATGGCCTGAATACTGTCCTGTTTGAGCGCGGTTTGAAACTCGGGGGCGGTATGCCGGGCGGCGGTATCATGTTCAACCGGATCGTGGTTCAGGAAGAGGGACGTGCCCTGCTCGACGAATTCGACATCCGGTATCAACAATACGAACCCGGATATTATGTTGCGAACTCGCTTGAAGCGACCGCGTGTCTCACAAGCAAGGCGATCAAAGCAGGATTGCGTATCTTCAACCTGATCACGATCGAAGACGTGATGGTCCGGGAAAACCGCGTCGAGGGGGTGGTGATCAACTGGTCCAGCGTCGAGATGGCGAAAATGCATATTGATCCGGTATCATTCAAGTCGCGCTCTGTGATCGATGCGACCGGGCATCCATGCGAGATCGTGCGTATTGTCGAGCGCAAGAGCGGCGGCACTCTGCTCACCTCTTCGGGACGGGTCGAAGGCGAAAAATCGATGTGGGCGGACGTTGCCGAGCGCATGACCGTTGAAAACACAAAAGAGGTTTATCCGAACCTGTATGTATGCGGCATGGCGGCAAACGCCGCATTCGGCGGTCCGCGCATGGGCCCGATATTCGGCGGCATGCTTATATCCGGGAAAAAAGTGGCGGAGAGTATCATCAAAAAAAAATAATGGCACACACCGTTTCTTAGCAACGTCGTTCTGCTATCTCTTTTGACAATGTTTAAGCCTTTAATCATCACCCATCAAAAAATGAAGAAAGGAATGGATCAGTATGTCCAGACGCTGCGTTTATTCTCACGGAATGCCCGTTTATTTCTTGTCGGCACCTTTTTTATGGGCATGGGATTTTCCGGCTTCATGCTCCTTTTCAATTTATATCTGAAATCCCTGACCTTTGCCGAGGGGCGGATCGGGAACATCATCACCGTCACGACGATCGGCACCGTGCTTATGGCGATCCCGGCTTCGATCATCATCCGCCGGATCCCAATCAAACGCCTCCTTTTGATCGCAACACCTATTGCATCCATCTCTTACATGATGCAGGTTTCGACCGCCACCTACCAGGTGATCATGGCCGGGGGATTTACGGCCGGCCTCTTTGTCGTGTTTTTCCGGGTGAGCGCCGCACCGTTTTTCATGCGCAACAGCACGCCGAAGGAACGGCCATACCTCTTCAGCATGCAGTTCGCGCTGTCGCTCGTTGCCGGGATCATCGGCAATCTGCTGGGCGGTTTTATGCCTGAGATCATCGAATCGACCGGGGTAATGCCGCACATAGCGTATCGCGTAACTCTCTATGTCTTCAGCGTCCTTGTCTTCGCTGCCGTGATACCCTATGTTCTGATCAAAGAGAAAGCAGTGACCACGACGGAACCGATGAAGATCCATTCCTGGCGTCTGATCATGAAACTGTTTTTGCCAGGCATTATTGTTGGCATTGGTGCCGGACTGAGCATCCCCTTTTTGAATTTGTATTTCAAAGACGTCTTTTCTTCGGCGACACGCATGATCGGAATATTCTACTGCGGGCAACAATTCCTTATGATTGCCGGCCTGCTCCTCGCGCCGGTTGTCGCCGAGCGGATCGGAAAGATCCGCACGGTCGTACTTTCCCAGTTGCTCTCGATCCCGTTTCTGGTTCTGCTGGGACTCACCAGAACTCTGTGGCTGGCACTGATCGCGTTCCTGGTGCGCGCCGCGTTCATGAACATGGCGCAACCCCTCTTTACGAATTATGCCATGGAACGAGTACGGCACGATGAACATGCGTTTACCAACGCGCTGCTCGTGATCGCCTGGACAGTCGGGTGGGGAGCGAGCGCGAGTGTCGGCGGCTATTTAATCGAGCATTTCTCCTATTCTCTCCCGTTTTTCACCACGAGCGTTCTTTATTTGATCTCGACAATCGTGATATTTGCATTCTTTGGAAAAAAAGAGGAGATTAAGAAGGCTTACTCTCCCATATAACTGTTTTGAGGATCCAGTTTCCAGTCCCGGTCAAACAAACCCGCCGCGCTCACACCTGCCCAGCCATATTTGAGAACCGCACAATCGTATACGATAAAATCCGGCAGACCAGAACCAGAATAGAGCGGATTGAAAGCCCCGATAATTTTTTCTGCTGCGTGCGAGGTCGGCGAGAAAAGGCATACTAATCTTTCCCGATGCAAAGGATTCGGATACACGGCAATGAGGCATTGATCATAACCCGGCACTACTTTCCTGCCCGCGACAACGTGATCTGCTTCAATGTGCAGGGGTAGTTTGTTGTTGATGCGCGCAACAAGAGAATTTGTCCGGGGATTACCAAAAAGGATGAGATTATACTTTCCCATGATAGCTTCAGTTATTAAGGTGTCAGGAAGTATCGTGCAAAAACCATTTGCCCGGTACCACCAGACAAAGGACTGATAGCGTGCTTGTTGAAAATTACGACTCGTTGATGTCGAATCCCCGATCGTACCATACACGAGAATGAATGGACTGTAATATGCGTATTTTACCGTATGTCCCGCAGTCAGTGGCTCGATTGCCCGTTTCTCCTTCTGTGGTTGGCGTATGTGTTTCCGCAGGAAATCCATCATCTCGTCCAGATTCACACAATCAACTCCGGGCGTGGAGTCAAAATCCCACCAGTGTCCTTTGTCTGGAACCTCGTTATATACGTAGTCGCAGCCGAGCATATCAAGGTATTTCGCGAACATGCGCGCCTGGATCGGCGGCACATTGTCGTCTGCACCGCCCTGTAGAATATAGATGGGTACGTCCTTTAAATTCTGCAGGTGGATCAGCGGATTGTCATCACGCAGAACGACATTCCGGTGTGCTAGCAGATCCGGATGGGCGAATATCTCGCTTTTCTGCAGGAACCAGGGAATATAGAGCTGAAAACTGGTCCAGCCGGCTGACGGCGCGATCGCCGCGAATAGATCCGGATGCATGGTCGCGATATGCCACACGCCATGACCGCCCATAGAGTGCCCGCTACAATAAACCCTGTTTTCATCGATCCGGTAATGCGCCTTGATGTCTTGAAGAACTTCAAGAAAATCAAGCCGACCCCAATCCTGCCAGTCAAACCCGTATTGCCGCCGGTTCGTGGGGGCGACCACAAACGCCCAGTCCTTTTGTGTATATGCTTTGACCTGATTTTCAGCCCTGACGCCGGCACCATGGCATGTCATGATAAGAGCATAGTCGGTATTGACCTGATAATCGTCCGGCGGGAGTACGGCGTAATACTGACAGGAGTTATCAATAGATGACACGAATGTTCGTACATGCGCCTCGTATCCGTCTTTCACGTATAACCATAAAGAAGTATCGATGCTGATGTCGTAAGCGGTAATGTTCAGGGTGATCTCAACGCTGTCGTCAGCGATCTCGGCGGTATTGTGAGCATTCAATGCCACGGGTACTTTCATTGCACAAAAAGGAGCGATTAAGGGAACGTGATGGATGGTTTCGTTGAAAAACGTACTGCCGATCTGGATCCGAATATCCCGTATCCAGGTATCTGTCGCATTTAACAGGGGAATACCAAGCCAGAGTAAGGATGTTTCCTTGCGTATGATATCTGGTTTTGTGATATCGTTGACCACATACAAAGGTGCCTTACCCGGGATGATCATGAAAGAAAAATGATGGCTGGTGTACCCGCTGAGTTTCAGCAGGACGCGGTTCAAACCACTGTCCAGGATTACCGGGACGAAAAAGAATCCATCCTTGTAAGGATCCGCCGGGTGATTACATCCATTGAGTTTAAATGACGACACGCCCTGAGCCGAGACCAGCGCGCGCACGCGCTTGGCACAATAGAAATCACTATATGCATATGTTCCGCATGATATGCCGGCAACGCCGTAATAATCTTGCAAAGTATCCCAGGGGATCATCTCATAGACGATCTCAATCTTCCCGTGATCAGGAATGATGCTCTGCCATCGCACGGTTCCTCCAGGCGTGAGCATGGAAACGTACTCTTCTGTTGTGTCGGGCGTGTAGTGGGGATCGATCTCGATATCCGGGCTCATCCCGATCACCCCTTCCCGCGCGCCCAGGGAGAATGGACCGCAATAATACCAATGTTGAATCTGTATCGTGTCGTCAAGAACTGACAGGTCGGGAAGACCTGCCGCAAGCATGAGCATGAGCGCTGCGCCATATTGACACATTCTGCAGTAAGTATAGTGACCGGATATTCTCTGTCAATGCGCATCTGTTTTAAGCGTGCGTTATTGACAAAGCAAGAATCCTTACTACAATTATGGTGAGTGGAGGTGAGCGATGAAGAAGTGTTTCTTCATAGTATTATCATGCTGCTTTGTTCATGCAGCGAATCTCGGGATCATTAAAGGCAGGATCACAGACACAGACCGGGCCGCGCTCGTCGGCGTCAACATTATCGTTGAAGGTTCGGAAATAGGGGCTGCGACCGATGAATCGGGAGAATTTATAATTCCGTTCGTGCCGGCTGGCACATATACCGTCACTGCATCATATATCGGATATAATTCGGTGTCGCAAAAAAATGTCGTGGTCTACAGTAACCAAACAACCATCATTAATTATACGCTGAGCGAAACGATCATAACCATGGAAACGATCGTGGTGAACGCAGAACGTGACATGGTTATCAAAACCCAAACACAGACCCAGCGGACAGTAACCGCTCAGGACATCGACATGCTCCCGATCTCGGATATCAACGAAATCATTTCACTTCAGGCCGGCGTATCCACGAGCGAACTCGGCACACACATCAGGGGTGGACGAGGGACTGAGATCGCCTATTTTGTCGACGGGATCCTCACCAAGGCCCCGCACTACAGCGTACCTTCGGTGAATATCAATAAACAGGCGGTCGAAGAAGTCGCGGTCGCAACCGGAGGATTCGACGCCGAATATGGCGAGGCGCTCTCTGGTGTGGTTAACGTGGTGACGCGTGAGGGAGGCGAAAAATTCGGCGGATTGCTGCGGTATACGACCGATGAGATCTTCTCCGCGCCGAAATTGAACTATGGATATAATCTTTATGAATTAAGCCTGGGCGGTAATTTGCTGACGAAATCGCGCTTCCGGTACTTTCTGTCCGGCGAAGCAATGCTTACGGATGCGCATGAACCAGCATACTATCCCGTGCCGTCTGAACGATTCGATTATAAACTGGAAGGGAAATTGTCGTACCGTTTACCCGGGGCAAAAGGTAAGGTGATCGCTTCGGCATTCACGTCGCGTGAACAGTACATGAACTATGCTGATATCTGGGGCAATCTCGGATTCATTTATAACCTGGAAAATAATTACGCGGTGAAGCGCAATAACCAGCTTGCAACCTTGACTGTTAACTACATGCTTGGTGAACATAGCATCGTAGAATCTAAATTCGGATATACAACGTATGAGCGTTTCCGGGCCGTGCGCGATCTTGAAAAGGAAGCAGAACAGGATCGTCAGTGGTATGACGACTATATTTTCAAGGCCGAACATATTCTGGATGATTTGAAGACCGTAGGCGATGATACGATCAAAAAACACTATCTCATTGATACGCTCATGAATTATTATGTGCTATACAGCAACACCAGCGCTGCCAGCCTGCGCAACAATCCGTACGGCGCAACCGGGATATTTTACACCTATGGGGACCAGCGCATGTGGCGGTACGAGTTCAACCGGGATTACCAGGCGGTTCTATCCGTCACGAACTCGATCGCGGATATCCATGAGATCAAGACCGGCGTAACTCTCATTAAATCGAGAATCCTCTGGTATGACAATAATCTGCCGTACTTCACAAATCCGTTCTGGGACCTCTATGAAAAGGAACCGCTCCGCATTGCCGGGTATGTCCAGGATCGCATGGATTTCAAGGGGATCATCGCTCGTCTCGGGATACGGATTGACTATTTTGATTCTCAAGCCGCAGGCCTCGCCAACCCTGCGGACCGCTCCGACAGCACGGAGATCGCAGCGACACCAAAAATTCGTATCTCGCCACGCATTGGTTTTTCCCTCCCGATCACTGACCGCTCAAAATTTCGTTTTAATTACGGACATTTTTTCCAAACCCCAAGAGCCAATGATCTTTACCGGGCAACAGAACCGATGGTCATCTGGGCGCAACGCCAGAATAACGTGCTCGGGAATCCGGACTTGACCGTGGAAAAAACCGTGTCGTATGAAATAGGATATGAAAATCAGTTTTCTGATGTGTTCGCGTTCGGATTCATTGCGTATTACAAGGATATCTTTGATCTTGTGCAGACCAGGCGGGTTGTCTCGCTCCCGTATCCATACTACCAGGTCACGAATGCCGACTACGGGAATGTCAAAGGTATCGAGGTGACTCTGAAGAAGCGCATGTCTAATTACTGGGCAATGGATATTTCGTACACCCTCCAATTCGCAAAAGGAACCGCATCCGATGCCTGGCAGCACTATTATGACGTGTACCTGGACGAAATATACTCGCTTCCACAGATCGACTACTGGCTTAATTTTGACGAACGTCATATCGTCAATGTCAACATGGGATTTCTCCTGCCTAAAGATTTCCGGTTCGTTCCTTTGCAGAGCTTCCTTACGAATGTCGTGATCTCGTATCATTCAGGATTTCCGTACACGCCCGAGGACTCAAAAGGACAGCCGCTGGGCGACCAGAACTCAGCCCGGCTGCCCGGGTACTTCAATATCGATATGAATGTGTCAAAAGACATCATTTTTCACGGCGTCACCTTCTCGGTCTTTGCGAATATCTACAATCTTCTTAACACCGAGCAGATCACACAGGTGTATGCGGCGACCGGGTTGCCCGGGGATGATGGGGGTGCAGCCACCTCAACCGTGGATGATTTTAGCATCATCTCCATGAGCAGCGCATACTACTCGCCCCAGGCAGATTATAATCACGACGGGCTTAACTTGCAGCACGAACTGCTCAACGAATACCTTAATGCGCGCGCTGCATACTATAATAATCCATTCCACTGGCACCCGGGCTTCCGCATGCGTGTCGGCGTGGGGCTGAAACTCTAAAATGCATTAACACATGCACGAAGCCGCCGTTTCCACGGCGGCTTCTTTTTTCTCTATCTGTTTGCATCATATTTCAACCCATCTGAATTCAGTTTTTATTTTCCACGGAGCGGAAAATAAAAACCCGGCAGCGACCTACTCTCCCATGCCGTTGCCAGCACAGTACCATCGGCCCAGATGGGCTTAACTTCTCTGTTCGGAATGGGAAGAGGTGTGACCCCATCGGTATTGCCACCGGGAATTTCCTTGGTAATTAAATTTGTAAAAGATAGCGGAAGGTCGCCCAAGTCTCTCGACTGCTTAGTACCACTCGGCTGAATACATTACTGTACGTACACCTGTGGCCTATCAAACCTGTCATCTACAGGTAGTCTTATGGTCCTTTCCACCGAAGTGGAATGGAACGGGAGACCTTGTCTTAGGAGGGGCTTCCCACTTAGATGCTTTCAGCGGTTATCCCTTCCGAACATAGCTACCGAGCACTGCTGCTGGCGCAACAACTCGTAGACCAGAGGTTCGTCCATCCTGGTCCTCTCGTACTAAGGACAGCTTCCTTCAAGTCTCCT
>JAFGPO010000148.1 GCA_016936155.1 Caldifarciminota bacterium | reverse complement strand
ATCATGGTCGCGGGGATCTGGCGCAGGGCATCGCTCGGATCCAGGATCGTGGGACGTCCGTCAATGAGCACGGTGAAGTTCTCGCTTCCGCGCAGGCTCACATTACCCTCGATATCAACGTTAACTGAGGGCACGTTCTCGAGCACGTCGATGGCGCTGCCTGAAGTGACCGTGGTCTGTCTGCTTACATTGACGACTTTTTTATCGATCTCATAGGTCAAGGCGGGTCTCTCTCCAACCACTTCAGTACCTTCGACATCGATGATCATGGCGCGCAGCGCGATCCTGCCGACATGCGCGTCCGGCTCAGCCGGCGTGATTTTTATGTTATTGACTGATTTTGTCGTATATCCTATGAATGAAGCCTCGATGTAGTACGTGCCTGGCAAGACATTCGTGACCACAAATGACCCGGCTGGATCCGTGATCGTGCCAGTCACCTGGGTGCTATCCTCTACCCGGTACACCACGATATTCGCGTACTCGATCGGTTCCTCATAGATTGCATCGTATACTGTTCCAGAGATCGTTCCGTTAAAACTGCCAAGACCGGTGCCCGGACGCTGGGCAAAAGTGAAAGCAGTGGCGCATGCTATGATCGCGCTCAATATAACAAGGTATGGTATGCTCTTCATGATATCTTTCATAGTGATTTGACACCGTAACCAACCAATAAATTGTGTACAAGACAAACCTTATGCCTTACCTGCAAACAAAACCACGATATTTCAGGATATCCTGTCAGAGCTTTTTTACGACGGTCCGGTTCCGTCCTGCTTCTTTGGCTTCATACAAAGCTTTGTCTGCAAGTCGGAAGATATCGCGTTGTGTCCCTTTACCAGTAAATTCTGCAATCCCGAAGCTCGCCTTGACGTTGAATTTTTCCCCGGATTCGGACTTGAATCCAGTAGTGCTTACTTCTTCGCGGAATTGCTCGATCTGGGGCAGGATCTTCTGTGTTGAGATGAGGGGGAAGAGGATACAGAATTCATCCCCACCATACCGGCCAATAACAGTATCCTTTGAGAATTTAGTATTGAGTAGATGGGAGAACGTGGCCAGTACCTGATCGCCCATCTGGTGACCATATTGATCATTGATCTCTTTGAAATGATCGATGTCCCCGATGCACAGACACAGAGGTTTATCACTGTCTACTGCGTCGGTGATCGCGGCATCCATGATCTCCATGAAGTGCCGGCGGTTGAATAGATTCGTGAGATCATCATGTGTCGCCTGGGTGTGCAGTTTTTTCTGGTTCTCGGTCAACGCATCCGTCAGCGCGAGCGCCCGTACAACCTGGGCACGGAGTTTCTCTTCGTTCTTCCTGAGCGCCTGAAGCAGGAGATTGCGTTCGATCGCGTAGCGAATAGAACGTTCAAGGCCTACTGCATCGACCTTCCCCTTGACCAGGTAGTCGGCGGCACCCGCATACATCGCCTCCAGGTCCACCTGACGGCCACCCTGTCCAGTGAGGAGGATGACCGGAAGCGTGCACCCTTGTTCGATCGCCGCACGCAGCAGGTCCAACCCGGTTTTTTCGCCGAGATGGTAATCGAGCAGGCATACGTCGTAATTGCTTGCCATAAGGAATTCCAATCCAGCAGTGTACGTACGCGCCCTTTCCAGTTTGAATTTGATCTCAGTTATCTCTTCGAGCATTTCTTTGGTGATGATATAGTCGTCTTCATCGTCCTCGACCAGGAGGATGTTGATCGTACGGTCGAACACCAGTTTAATGTCCTCCGGTTTGTGCTCCTCTCCTTTTTCAACGAGCAGATCAGCACGGTCAGTTCGCCCGATGGACTTGTATATTTCCATCATGCGCTCGACCTGCGCCTTATCTTTGATGCCGAGTCCCTTCATATAGTCGAGCGTCTCGATCACGCTTTCCACGTCCTGGTTCTCTTGTTGCCGTTCCACATATTCGAAAAGATAGGTTAAGGCATCGCTTTTTGCATCCAGTTCAACGAGCAGCTTGCCCATGATCGGATACACATCGACATTAGTCGGATCGTATTTAAGTACTTTCTTGCAGAGGGCAAGACTGCTCCGGTAAAATGTGTCATCGCGATACGCATTAATGCCTTTCTTGTAGACCGTGATCGCTTTTTCTTTCTTTCCGGTTTTTATATAGAGGTCGCCCAGGCGGTTGTATATGTTCCCATCAAGGGGATCGTAGGAAACTGCCATTTCCAGTTCGTCGATCGCCTGTTGTATTTTACCTTTTGCTTCAAGATCAATGGCTTTTTTGTAGTGCTCGGCGCTTTGCGATTTGTTACGGGTCGGCATTATTCCTCGCCTGGTGGTAATTCGACGATCTGGAACCAGTAATCACCGAGTGCTTTCATGATATCCACCATGCCATCAAAAGTAACCGGTTTCTTGATGAACGAGTTGACACCCATGTCATAGGACCGGATGATGTCCTCTTCTGCATCGGATGTCGTGAGCACCACGACCGGTATGCGTCGCAATTCCGGATCGGATTTGATCTCTTTCAGGGCTTCACGTCCATCTTTTTTCGGCATGTTCAGGTCCAGGAGAATGATCCCGGGACGGGGTGATAGTGCAGCATCCTGATACTTGCCCCGGTGATGGAGGTAGTCCATAAGGTCCTCACCGTCAACGACAAAACGTAGTTCATTGACCAGGCGGCTTTCTTCAAGTGCTTCTTTGGCGAGCTGACGGTCATCTTCATCATCATCCGCCATGAGAATTGAAATAAGCTTGGGTAATTCTTTCATGATGCTTGCTCCTTTTTCTCTTGTCTTAATGGAAGCGTGATCGTAAAGATTGCGCCCTGTCCGGGCGGACTTGATGCGACAATTGTCCCACCGTGGCGAACAGCGATCTTTTTGCATATTGCCAGACCCACACCAGTGCCTTCAAACTCGGAACGGGAGTGCAGCCGTTTGAAAATGCTGAATATGCTCTCCGCGTACTTTTCATCAAAACCGATTCCGTTGTCCGTGACTTTAACGGTGCATGTCGTTGTATCGGAGACACATTCAATAGTAACAATCGAAGGTTCGCCCGGGCGCCGGAATTTAAGCGCGTTGCTCAAAATATTATGGAACAGCTGGTGCATCTGGCGGGAATCAGCTTCGATGATTGCCATGTCCGCGACATTGATGCGGTCGGTATCCGGTTTTATCCGCACCTCGAGGTCTTCAAGCACCTCACTGATCACAGTATTCAAATTGACCTGTTCGAACGGCTTCGCCTTACTTGTGACCCGTGAATATGAAAGTAGGTCATTGATCAGGTTCTGCATGCGCTCTGCCGCGCTCTGCATGCGCGCGATGTAATCATGTCCCTTTTCATCCATCCGGTCGCCGAATTTTGTCTTGAGGCGATCGCCAAACGTCATAATCTTGCGCAGGGGTTCTTGAAGGTCGTGCGACGCAACATAGGCGAATTCCTCGAGTTCCCGGTTCGAGCGCTTAAGTTCCTCCATGGTGTGCTGTAATTTTTCTTCGGCTTTTTTCCGCGCCGTGATATCGATACCAGTGCCAAAGAAATAATCGAGTTCGCCTGATTCTTTGAATATCGAACGGCCCCGCCATTCAACGAGGAGTTCCTCTCCGTTTTTGGTGAGGACGCGGTTCAATGCGACGACCGGATCGTGGGAAGCGAGTATGCGCTGGAACACGCGGGACACGAGGTGCCGGTCGCGTTCCGGGATAAAGGTCGTCAGGTATTCTTTTCCGACCACTTCATCGTGCTCATACCCCAATGCTTCGAGCATTGATTCGTTCATCATGATGGTCGTGCCGTCACCGTTGATCGCAACGAAATAGGAGGGACTGGATTCAATGAGGGTCTTGCGGAAATCACGTTCGCGTTTCAGTTCATCATCAGCTTGCTTGCGGTCTGTTATATCACGGATCGATTCGATCGCGCCGATTACTTTTCCGTTCGCATCCCGCAGCACCGACGCGGTCGCGTAGAGGTAAGCCCGACCGCCGGGTAAACGGGGCGTGTATGCTTCCCCGGCAAGCGTGTCGCCATGGCGATGGATGTTTGCGTACCTTTCCTGTTCAAACTTTTCATCCGCTTCCAGTGCAAGATCAATGAGGATGGGCCGGCGTTCTCCGTAAAAAGGGAGAGCATATTCAAAATTTCCTTTTCCGAGCATGTCGCACGCTTTTACCTGCGTGAGTTTCTCGAGTGCCCGGTTCCATGCGGTGATTCTTCCATGGGCATCGATCACGATGGTCGGATCAGGGAAGAATTCGAGAATATCTGCAAGTTGCTGCTTTGATTGGCGCAAAGCCTCTTCTGCATGCTTACGATCAGTGATATTATGTGCGATGCCTTCGACCGCTATGACTGTACCATCAGCATCGCGCAACGGCACTTCGGTTACATCAAGGTAACGAATACTCCCATTCTTATGATATACTTCCACTTCATATGTTGGCTGCGTTTCGCCCCGCAGTGTTTTAGTAGTATATTCATAGATCCGTTCATTGCCCGGACTGTTCGTGAGGATGGTGTCCACCTGTTTCCCGTATTCTTCAGGAGTGTAGCCGAGAACGTCTTTAATCGAGGGGCTTACAAAGGTATAGTGCCGGTGTCTGTCATGCCGGTACAAAAAACAATCTCGACCCAGGTTCTCAACAAGACGCCGGTGTTTTTGCTCACTGGCTTTTAGTTGTTGCTCGTTGTGTTTCTGCTCCGTGACGTCAGCGCCCAGCGCAATACTCCCGATGATCTTGTCTTCGCTGTCCTTCAAGTTGTTGGAATACCATGCAATGATGCGTTGCTCGCCATCCTTGCATTGTATTGTGGTTTCAAAATTCTCGACCCGTTTACCCTGTCGTATGATCTCGGCAGCTTCTGTCGTGATGCGACGGCGGTATTCTTCATCCGGGTAGAGCCACTCCCATATTTTCGAGTTATTAAGAACTTCTTCTTTTGAATATCCGGAGATGCGCTCCGCCGCCCGATTCCAGGAAGTAACATTGCCATCCGGGTCAAGCGTATCGATCCAGATCGCCGCGGTATCAAGCATTTGTTTCTGGAATTGTATCAGAGAACCCAGTGCTTCTTCAGTCTGTTTACGTTTAAAATAAGTGGGGATCGTTATGATCGGACAGCGGGGACCTTCAAGATCGATCTTATAGAATTCCTGGATACGTTCAACGATGCGATGGGGCGGAGCCATGATGAACGTGCACGTGTCATCACCCTTTGCCCGGCAGGTTATTTCGACGGAAGTGAGTGGTATGCCGAAACTCTCCTCGCACCAGCCTGAGGAGTAGCCGGCGTTCATAATGCACACCGGATGTTTGGACCGGCGTCCTGCTGCAAGCCATGAATGGGCCTCAAACGAATACGGGTGGTCGTAGGTAATGACGAAGTCATTATTCGGGACTGGATTGCTGTCCGGGTGGATATTCACGAATGCCCAACCAGTATACGCGAAATGTACGGGTCCAGCAGAGAGTTTTTCGATGGGTTCAACGAGTCCCATGCGTTTGTGCAGAGCGCGTGCATCATTCATACCGATCGTGTGGGCGATATCAAAGAGAAGGCTGTGACCGATGGCTTCGGCCTCCTCGGGCTCGCGGTCGGCATAAACCTTGTGTATCGTGTCCAGGAAATTGATCGCAAACGTGCTTGCCCGTATTAAAAGGTACCGTTCATCGCTGATATCGATCGTCCCCTTTGCCGGATCAGCAACCACTTTTTCGAAGTACTGTTTTACACTGCCCTGTGCTTTATCAAAGATTGGTTTTAGCGCATCGGGAACAGAGACGGTATTCAATGCGCTTGGCTTGAAGAACTCAGCCTTAAGTCTTACAATCTCCGCTTCAAGCGCAGTTATGCGCTGGCGCAGTTCTGCGTTCGTTTTCTGATCCATTATTTTGGTAATCCTATGTGTTTCTAGGTATTATACGGATGAAACTCCTATCGTCAAGGGAAAGGAAACGATGGTGAGACATCATAACCAGCCAAAAAGTTGCGGTGAAATAGTAGCGCGTAGCGTATAGCGTTCAGTGTATAGCGTATAGCGTTTAGTGTCTGTGTCGCCATACGAATTACGCCCTACGCCTTACGCAATATGCTATTCCCGTACCCAGCGTACGCGGAAATCGTGCGTGACCCTCCAGACCAGTTCGTCGACCAGTTTCCCGTATGCCTTGTCCGGTTCGTCCGCATCGAATGCAAAGTCCTTAAGACCAAAGATCGTGACTTCGCCGACCCGCTCAGTCGCCTTGCTCGAACTCGACCACAGGGTGGCGCCGGTTGCAGCTTCGACCATTTGGACCGATAATGCCGCATCCACGTCAGCAGCGAAACTCATGACCCCGAGCCCGGGCGTGAGCGTGATGTCCGGTCGCACGTCCGATACTGTGAGCTGTCCGACAATGAGCGTCGCGACATTCTTCGCCGCCCCGATCTTGCCGTATGCTTCCTGATCAAGTTTGGTTTCGCCGATCTCTT
>JAFGPO010000147.1 GCA_016936155.1 Caldifarciminota bacterium | reverse complement strand
GGCAGATCCAGACGAGCGATGTACCTACCTATGTTACATTCACCTACCCGGTCGACGGCAAGGAGATCTACCATGGTTTCTGGGACGACACGGCAACATTCATTGCGCCGAAGATCGTGACCTACCATCGACCGGTCATGAGGTTCAGCACCTATTTTAACCATGCGAGCGGGATGCGGGATTCTCTGCCTGTATACGGGACCGCCTCGCCAACGACCGATGAACTTGGACCTGATATCGTCTTCTATGACCAGGGACGAAGGCTGCAGGATAACGACTGGGTGACCAAGGAATTCATTCTGACCGGAAAAGTATCGGACGAGAGCGGGATTAATATGCTCAATTCCGTGAACGATGTACGGGGATTTTTCGTGTACGTGAACCAGGATATTGAAGGCAAGATCGACCTGAGGGATTATTTTATTTACGACCGGAACTCCTATACGTCCGGGGAGTTCAATGTTGAACTGAGCCTGCCTGAAGCGATTGATACGATCCATTTCAATGTCGCTGACAACCACTTCAATCAAACGACCATTACCCTGGTTCTCAATGCAGAACTGTATGGCGATGTTGATATTGAGAACTTTCTCGTGTATCCGAATCCGGTTATTGCTAGGGACAATGTTTGGTTCACTTATACGCTCACCAATGCGGGCATTGTTACGCTCAAGATATTTACGATCGCGGGACGATCGATCAAGACGATCGATAATATCGCCGGGAATGCCGGGTACAACCAGGTCGCTTGGGACGGGCAGGATGAATACGGCGATGATATCAGTAACGGCGTTTACCTGGTCAAGGCGTACGTGCAGGGCACGAGCGGGAGCGATGAGATCGTCGAAAAATTCATTAT
Organism: Caldifarciminota bacterium; assembly: GCA_016936155.1. Taxonomy (GTDB): domain Bacteria; phylum Hydrothermota; class Tepidihabitantia; order SM23-42; family SM23-42; genus JAFGPO01. Next base: position 2,905 of record JAFGPO010000147.1, on the reverse strand, counting down.
CGCCCGTTAAAGGAGCACCAGATTGTATGGAACGTTTGATCGAGAATATCGAGTACAGCACACACATGGCAAAAGTCACCTTGCAGGGTGTGGTGAACCGGCACGGGATTGCTGCCGAGATCTTCAGTGCGCTTGGCCAGCAGGGTCTTAATATCGAACTCATCTCGACATGCCAGACAAGCCGTAACCGGGCAGACATTTCTTTTGCCGTACACAAATCCAATTTCAAGACCGTACGTAAGGTGCTGGAAAATATGAAAGGCCGCTACGGCACGCGGAATATCATGATCGATCAGAACTGTGCCCTGATAACGATATACGGACCGTTACTGGCGCATACGCCCGGTGTCGCGGGCAAGATCTTCGGCATCCTCGCACAGCGCAAGATCAATATCGATATGATCAATGCATCGCTGTCCGGATTGCACCTCGTGGTGCAAAAAGAGCAGGTTATGGATGCGGTCGCCGCCCTGCGGACCGAGTTCGGGATATAACCTCCGACAAATTCTAAATTCGAATCTCTAAATTCTAAACGATATCCAAATCCTAAATCCTAAATTCCAAACAACGTCGTTTGAAACATTAGATATTCGAATTTGTTCAGGATTTCGTGCTTAGATATTCGGATTTGTCACGAGAATATCCCGGGCGACAGTGTGATTCATCGTTGATGTTCTCTTTTTATTAACCTTCCTGTTTAATAGATAGTGCCCTTGTGTTCTCCTCGATCGCGAGGATCACCATGATGAGCTCGGCACCGGCCAGGAAGCTGATGAATGAGATCGCTCCGGCAACGAGTACATAGAATGCCATAAATATTCCCCACATCGGACCCATCATTGCCGGTCCATACGATCCGCCGTATTTGCTGCCTATTTGGGATAGCGCGGCACCACCGACAAGCATGCCGAAGAATCCAATGACCGTGAACACCGCGATCAACCAGGCGATGATCTTGAATATCACCGATATCGTTCTAAGGGCTTTGAATTTCTTTTCCATAGAACCTCCTTTATGACAGTCTACCCAGGTGCATGGTTAAAGTCAAGCGGACGGTTTTTGCTTGCACCCATTACCCGGTAGCGATACAGTATATTGTAAATTCTAAATTCGAAATACTAAACAAATACCAAATCCTAAACTACAAATTCCAAACAGCGAGGATGGAAAAGTACGTGAAAGCGCAGGAAGGTAATAGTAGCCCTTGATTCCTATTGATGTTTTTTGTTTGGAAAATTTGATATTGAGATTTAGATATTGTCTGGAATTTAGAGATTCGGATTTAGAATTTTGAAATCAATCTGTGCCATCGGATTCACTCACAGGTTTCAGTCTTTATGACGATCCCTTCCCGATAATAGAGGATGTTTTTACCCCGCCGCACGACTTCATACGCGCCGATCTCGCGCGCTCTGATACGGATCGTGGATAAGGTAAAGAGGTCAGCGACCGCAGGCGGGTATTTGCCATAACGGTCTGTGATCTCTTCATGGATCCCGTTTAATTCGGTCTGTGACTCAACCGCAAGCAGGCGTTTGTACAGCGCGCTTCGTTCATACCCGCTTTCAATGTACTCCCTGGGGAAGTACGCGTTGAATTTCAGATCGAGCACTGGTTCCTGGAGCGCCGGGCGACCGTGCAGTTCATGTATCGACAAATTGAGCATTTTCATATAGAGATGGTACCCGATCGAATCGATGTGGCCTGATTGTTCCCGCCCGAGCAGGCTGCCAACGCCGCGTATCTCCATATCGCGGAGCGCGAGACGGAATCCGGATCCCAGCGACGAGTATGAGGCAAGAGCGCTCAGACGTTTGTGCGCTTCTTCGGTCATGCGCCCCCGGGAAGGTATGATAAAATAGGCATATGCCTTGCCTTTGCTCCGGCCGACCCGGCCGCGCAATTGGTGGAGGTCAGCCAGGCCAAAGGTATGTGCGTTATCGACGATGATCGTATTGACGTTGGGGAGGTCCAGTCCCGACTCGACGATCGCGGTCGAAAGGAGGATATCGTATTTCCCGTTGACAAAGTCAACCATGCGCCGGGCCGTAACGGATTCATGCATTCTGCCGTGAAGCGTGCAGAGTTGCGCGTCCGGTACGATGTACTGTAGTTTTTTCGCGACTGTTTGGATCGTCTGGATACGATTGTGCACAAAAAACACCTGGCCGCCCCGGGTCAGTTCATGTCTGATGATAGTTTCTATTTCATCCTCATCATAGTATATGATTTTTGTAAAAATGTCCTGTCGTCCAGGCGGTGGGGTATGGATCGTTGAGATATTCTTGAGCCCGGACAATGTCATGTAAAGGGTACGGGGGATCGGGGTAGCCGAGAGAAAGAACGTATCGACATGCGGTGCAAGATGTTTGATTTTTTCCTTCTGCGCGACCCCGAACCGCTGTTCCTCATCGATGATGAGCACACCAAGGTCCTTGAACACGACATCCGGTTGCAGCAGGCGGTGGGTGCCGATAACAATGTCAACACGGCCGTGTGCGATTCTTTCCAGGATGCCCGGCATGTCGCTTCGGTCAGCAAAGCGCGAGACCATGGCGACCTCGACCGGGAACGGCGCCAACCGCCGTTTGAATGTCGTGAAGTGCTGGAACGCAAGGAGCGTTGTGGGACAGAGGAGCATCGTCTGTTTCCCGTCCAGCGCCGCCTTAAATGACGCGCGGAGCGCGATCTCGGTTTTACCATAGCCAACATCACCACATATCAAACGCTCGGCCGGCTGCAGCGACTCCATGTCCTTTTTCACGTCATTGATCGCCTGCAGTTGATCGCGTGTTTCTTCATAGGGGAATGATGCTTCAAGTTCGCGCAGTTCCATCGTGTCTTCTGAGAAACTGAATCCTGTCTGCTGGGCACGCCGCGCATAGAGGTCCAATAATTCGATTGC
>JAFGPO010000146.1 GCA_016936155.1 Caldifarciminota bacterium | reverse complement strand
TTCTCGCTCATGCAAATGGCGAAAACCTCTGCAGAGCTTGCGGTTCTTGCAAAAAAACGGATACCATACATTTCTATCCTAACCCACCCCACGACCGCTGGTGTCATGGCTTCATATGCTTCCTTGGGAGATATCATCATTGCTGAACCTGGGGCTTTACTTGGCTTTACCGGAGCCCGGGTCGCCGAGCAGACAATAGGCGAGAAGTTTCCGCCCGGACTTCAGCGTTCTGAATCGCTCCTGGCGCATGGAATGGTCGATCTCATCGTTTCGCGAAAAGAATTAAGGAATACTCTCATCACAATCCTTTCGATCATTACCAAACATGGCCAGTCTCCGTCTCAATAACGTATCTAAAGTATACGGAAAGGACGTTCAGGCCGTACACAATGTCAACTGTGAGATCCATGACCGCGAATTTGCGGTCCTCGTGGGACCATCGGGCTGCGGCAAAACAACGATTTTGCGTTGTATTGCAGGCTTGGAAGAGGTATCGAATGGCGAAATCTACATTGATGACCGGTGTGTCAATGATATTCCGCCCAAGGAACGGGATATTGCAATGGTATTCCAGAATTACGCCCTTTATCCCCACATGACCGTATATGACAACATGGCATTCAGTCTAAAAATGCGCAAGTGTCCGAAAAAAGAAATCGCCGAACGGGTACACGAAACCGCAACAATACTGGGCATTGAAGATCTCCTTACACGACGACCCCGGCAGTTATCCGGTGGACAACGACAGCGTGTCGCGGTTGGGCGGGCGATCGTGCGACAACCGAAATTGTTTCTGTTCGACGAACCGCTGTCGAACCTGGATGCGAAATTACGTGTGCAGATGCGAGCGGAATTATCGCGCCTGCACCAGCGTTTTCAAACGACGATAGTATATGTGACTCATGATCAAGTTGAAGCCATGACACTGGGACAAACGATCATCGTACTCAAAGACGGTACTGTACAACAAATCGCCGATCCGATCACACTCTATAAAAAACCAAAGAACGCGTTCATCGCGGGTTTCATCGGCAGCCCGCCCATGAACTTCATTCCCGGCACGATTATGCGGTCTGAGAAACAAACCATATTCACAAATAACGAAATACGGATACCGATCGAACGATCATTCAGCACATATGTAGAAAGGGATGTCATCCTCGGCATTAGGCCAAGCGATTTTTCCGTAGAGCACGGTGCGATGATCACGCTCGATGTTGACGTGGTAGAACCTATGGGCAGCGAGGTTTATGTGTATGGACGAAGCGGAAAATCGCTCATTGCTGCCCGTTTAACCACGGATAATCTCCACCCGGAAGCCGGAGAACAGCTCACCCTGAAGGTTGACACATCAAAAATCTACTTATTCGATGCAAAAACCGAAAAGACCCTCTTTTAATCCCCGCCGGGCATATTCAAAACAGGGGAAACACCATCGCATCCGTTGGACTCTCATAGTATTCTTTTCTTTGCTGATCGGCATCGGGGCAGGAACGATCTTATCCGTTTCCCGGGACCTTCCGCCGGCTGAATCGATATCCTTTTTCATGCCCGCGATCGCCACCAAAGTCTATGATGACCAAGACAGTCTGATCGGCGAATTCTTTGTCGAACGCCGGGAATTGACGAATCTCGACCGCGTACCACACTATCTCAAGGATGGCATTATCTGTATCGAAGACAAATCATTCTACAAACACTGGGGCGTTGATATTCTTGGACTCCTGCGTGCCCTCATCGTGAACATACTCCATGGTGAAGTTGTCCAGGGAGGGAGTACGATAACCATGCAGCTTGCCCGCAACATGTTCCTAACCATGGAACAGACCATGATGCGCAAGATCAAGGAAATCATCCTCGCAGTGCGTATCGAACGCGCGTACACAAAAGATGAGATTTTAGAAAAATACCTTAACCAGATCAATTTCGGCCAGGGGCGCTACGGGGTTGCGACCGCAGCCAAATACTATTTTAACAAGGAACCATATGAACTCACGCTGAGTGAGTGCGCACTTCTCATCGCGACACCCAAATCACCGGATCGGTATTCTCCATTCAATAATTATGATCTTGCCCTGCAACGTCGGAATTTAATATTAAAAATAATGTTCGCTGACAAATTCATTACTGAAGCGGAATATGAAACAGCGCGGGCCGAATCGATCATTCTGGTGGAACAGAAGACTGAAAAACGATTTGCAGAATATTTTATTGAAGATATCAGACGGTATCTGGAATTGAAGTATGGTCCTGAGTTCTTGTACCGGAGCGGCGCGAATATTTATACGACCCTCAACACAGAAGCCCAGATTGCTGCGGAAAAAACCATGGAAAAACATCTTGTGGGAATAGAAAAGCAGTATAAATTCAAGGATTCCAAAGCGCACTGGGATTCAGTCGGTATCAGTGATACACTCCAGTACTCACCCTATCTCCAGGGTGCGCTCGTTCTCATCGATCACCGTTCCGGTGAAGTGAAGGCTATGATCGGAGGGCGGGATTTTTCCCAGAGTAAATGGAACCGGGCATCACAAGCTCGACGTCAAGCTGGCAGTGCATTCAAAGTTTTCGTCTGGACAGCAGCATATGACAATGGATTCACGCCCGCTGACATCGTGCTCGATCTACCGATCGTCCTCGATATTGCGGGCATGGACAGCATTTACCGTCCGTCTAATTATGACCGCAAATTCATGGGTCCGATCACCATGGAGAAAGCGCTCAAGCACTCACGTAACCTCGCCGCAATACGTTTAATCCGCAATATCGGACCTGAATTGGTTGTTTACTATGCCCATCAACTCGGTGTGGAATCGCCCCTCCTTGCAGTCGTATCCCTGGCATTGGGTGTTTGTGAGGTCAGTGTCCTTGAAATGGCGAGTGCTGTGGGCACGATCGCCAATCTCGGTGAGCGGAACACACCCCACCTGATACGACGCATCACTGATAATAACGGCACCCTTGTTGAAATGCACGCTCCAATCCCGGAACAGGTTCTCACGCAGCAGACTGCGTATGTCATGCTGAATACAATGCGTTCTGTGGTCGAAGGAGGTACCGGCTATAAGGCACGACACTACTACCGTGGTCCTGCGGCCGGGAAGACAGGGACAACGAACAACTATTCAGATGCCTGGTTTATTGGATTCACGCCTAAATATGTCGGTGCGGTATGGATGGGAAATGATGATAACGAACGTATCTTCCGCGGCGCAACGGGCGGTGATGTATGTGCGCCGATCTGGGGTGAATTCATGGCGGCGATCGACCCCGCGCCCGAGAGCGAGTTCCCTGTACCAGCGGGGATTGTCAATTGCCGCATATGCGAACAGACCGGATTGCTCGCAAATGAATACTGTCCGGACCCGCGCATGTATACGTTCATTGCCGGGACAGAACCGGTTGACACATGTGATCTCCATACAGCCGGTGAGGAATATGAATACCACGACGATTTTGAAAAATTCGGCGAAGGTGAATTCTAAAATATAAACATTTTTTGTAATTACATTTTGTCATTCCCCAGCCGCATTTTTGTCATTCCCCGGCTTGACC
>JAFGPO010000018.1 GCA_016936155.1 Caldifarciminota bacterium | reverse complement strand
GTACGTAAAGGATAGGTTTTCCCATTTCCGTTGCCCGCCCCACGGCTTCATCGAGCGCTTCCAATCCAGCGATCGGTCGTATATACATTTTCTTGCCGATGCGTGTCTGGTAAATGAAATAGAGCAGAATGATCGCATATATCAAAAATCCTATAAGAATGTTCAACTTGCCGGCGTGAAACCACTGGCCACGACTTGCGCATGGATCAGAGACTGTTGATGCCGCAGTCGTTCCATCGTGCCCGACTGCAACGATCTGATACTGGTATTCAATCCCCGGGGCAGCATTCCGGTCTATATACTGGGTCATGCCGCTGGGAACCACACCGATGGTTTCAAATGACACGCCGTCTGCAGAGCGCTGCACATCATAAGCACTGCACTGCGCATCATCCAATGACGGTTGCCATGAGATTTCAAGGTTCCCTCCTGCATCATTCGGGACATCCTGAACCAGCGGTGTTCCCGGGGGTTGTATCGCAACAACGAGCAGCGATATCAGCACTATGCCCATGGGCACCTCCTGTTGATGATCTGTAAATTACACAATGTCACGATTACATTGCGTTGCTGGAATGAAAAATGTTTGTAATAGGTTATATCGATCGTAATCCGTTCTGGCCCTGGTCACGTTGTTATCTAGTGGTCTGTAATGTCAGGTATGATATAAGGAGCGAGGCAACGACCGCACCTATTGCCACGTAATCCTGCCAGAATTTAAAGATAAGGCGGGGCACGTAAATACGGTCACCCTCGATGATGACCGGATCTTTTTTAACTGCAATTCTTTCTTTCTCCCGTATGACATACGCTCCGTTCAGATGGGCTTCTGCAAGAGGACCGCCGGCCAGGCCGATGTAGTCCATCGCCTTCAGATTCGGTTGGAAAGGATATGCCCCTGGTGCCGCAACCTGTCCTTGAACATAGACGATCGCGTTGACTGATGGCACGACCAGGACATCACCGTCCAGCATTTTGATATTCCCTTCATTGTCCTCATCGGCGATGATTTCCATGAGGTTAATGGCGATCTGATGTTCATCCCGTTCGATATAGGCAGCGACGAGATCCGCCCAGGGTGTGGTCCCTCCGGCTTTGGTGATCAAATCAGAAATCCGTTCTCCAGGGAGCAGTTCATAGAGTCCCTCGCTCGTGCGTTCACGGGCTGCCGTGAGTTGGGCAACGCGCAGTTCATAACCGCGTTTTCCAAAGACTGCGCCTTTTACGATCACCGAGTGCTCCATACGCGACACGAGGATGACATCACCATCCTGGATGAACGGGTTGACGTTCGTATTACCGGTGCGTTCGAACAGCTCAAGGTCCGCGGTCTGGAACAGGATTCCATCACGCAAGACCTCGATCGTAGAGCGTGAGCCCAGCGTCGTGACCCCGCCTGCGCGTCTGATCACGGTGGAAACCCGGTCGACCGGACGTGCAGAGGTTATACCTGGATATACTACCTCACCGGCGACAAATACTGTGAATTGCCTCATGTTCAAGAGCGTGATATCGACCGCGATGTTTCGGAAATACCTGGAAAAAACGATCCGGAGCGAATCCTTGGCATCTTTCAGAGTGAGCGAGTATACCGGCACTGCACGTACCACATCATATTGCGGCATGAAGGTGCCTTGTGGCGTGGGCATGGATGAAACCGGGACTTGTATCAATACCTTACCTTCGAAGGTAATCCCGGTGATGTATGAGTAATTGGTCGGTCCGGTGATCGTTACGAGGATACTGTCACCGGGCATGAGGATATATTCCTCGGATACGATCGGTTTTTCAAGACCGCTCCATGTACCGGTTTCTCCAGGTTCAGCAGCATTCTGAGCATTTATGAAGAAGGGCACGATCAGGCCTGCAATCGCTATGCCTGCGATAGTAGGGAAAATTCTTTTGTGTGTATGATCCATGTGCAATTATATGTAAATCGATAATCGTGTCAATACAACATCCCCGTACGAGCGCGGTTTAAAGCCGTTCTCTCTTGACAAGCATCTCTGCACTACTATAATTAAATATAGGACCATATGAAATCATTGATAATTCTGGCTATCGCGGTCAGCAGCATCTCGGGTTTTACTATTGATCTTCCACTCCACACGGTGGTGTACCGCTTTGAAGAGTATCAGGGATTCGATCGTTTGTGCGTGGACGGTCCATGCGTGCATCCTTTTGAACCCGGGATGCCGGACCTCCCGGCGGTTGTGTATTCCTATGTGCTACCCCGGGATGAGATCGTCACGAGCATAAGCATTCAGGGTATTTCATGGCAGGAATTATCCGGGGATTTCAGGGTCTACCCTAAACAGCGTGATGTTGCAATGGTCGAAGAACGTGTTTTCACACCGATCGATCCGGTCATTTACACCTCGCACGCACATTTTCCCAAGGATCCTGTTCTGTCATTTGACTGCGGCACGATGCGCGGGTATCGTATCCTTCAGATCACGGTCGTACCATTTTCCTATATTCCGGTTACCGGGCAGGTATTTCATTTAGAACGCTTGACCCTATCCGTACATACCCGTACCGCGGAGATCCCGCCGGCACCGATAAGGGAGTCGGACATCAGCCATCAGATGTTCCTCGATCTCGTATCGAAGGTCGTCGTCAATGGTCATGATCTTGCGAGCGAACGCTGCTGTCCAGCAATATCTGTGACCACTGTTGACGGTGATTCTGTACCGACTGATCTGCCTTCTTTGCTCGGACCTCCGGTTGACCTTGTGATCATTACCGATGTCGCTCAAGCTGCCGCATACGGGCAGTTCGTCCATCGTAAGAAGCAGATGGGATTAAATACTGTGGTCAGGACCATACCCTGGATCCGTCAGCACTACCAGGGTGTGGATGATGCCGAACGGATACGGAACTTTCTAAAAGACGCGATGGTCCAGTGGGGGACGAGTTTTGTTATACTGGGCGGGGATCATGATTTCGTACCGACCCGCTTTGTCTGGATCGATCGTTCGGTTATCTACACCCAGTTGTGGCTACCGATTGCTTCTGATCATTACTACTCGGATCTGGATGGTTCGTGGAATTTCGATGGTGACCATAAATTCGGGGAAGTGGAGGATTCTCTGGACCTGTACGCTGATGTGTTTATCGGAAGGATACCGACGAGGCACAGTGACGATGTACTGGCGTATATGGAAAAAGTTCTGACATACATTTTCCCCTCCAATACGTCCTATCAGGAAAAGGCGCTTTTTTTCAGCTCGAACCTTGAGACGAACTGGCCCGGCTTGCCTTATGCTTATGAAATGTCTCAGCATATTCCTTCGTTCTTTTCCAGATCGTTCCTGGATGAAACCCTGGGCAATCTCAGTCTTGAATCACTGCGCGATTCGCTCAATGCCGGATTCGGATTGGTCGGGGGCGTAGGCCACGGCGATGTCAATATTATGTGCATCAGGTTTGCCTGGCCGCGCGTATACATAGATAACTATTTCTTTGATGCCCTGCATAATGGACTAATAAGCGGCTTGCTCCTTGTTGTGACATGCTATACGAATCCGTTCCCTTCTAATTGCCTTGGTGAACATTGGGTGCGGAATCCGGATGGAGGTGGGATCGCATATGTCGGACCTACGAGTTCCAGCGAAGGCAGCATTCATAAAGAGTATATGAAATGCGTGCTGGATTCTACATTCTGCGCGCCGCTTGGCATGGCATTGTCATACGGGAAGGTGTTCTATGTCGGTAATGCCCAGTGGAACAACTGGCACCGCGTCCATCAATTATCCATAACGCTTCTCGGGGATCCTACTGTGTCAGTGTGGGGGCGCAAACCGATCGATCTTGCACCGGTCACGGTTGTCCCGGAAACACTCAATGTGGGTTATGATACTATTACAATTACCTATGACCCTCATGTGAAACCGAAGCGCGTAGCAGCGGTTTTCTATAAGCATAATGATACATATACGAGGGATTCGAGCGTAACGAACCTTTTTATAACACCTATCAAGTCGGTGTCCTGTGGATACCTTACCTTTACATTGATTGCCGACGACCACATTCCTTACCAGGATTCCATCTATATCGCTCCCTCGGGGCCTTTTTGTAGATATGCGGGGAGTATGGTGATCGACAGCGCGCATAATGGCAACGGCGTGATCAATCCTGGAGAAACGATCTGGTTGGATGTGCAGGTTATGAATGCCGGCGGTTCGATTGCGACGGGTGTTTCTGCACGCCTTTCGACAGCTGATACGTTTGTCACAATGGTGAAGGATTCCACGACCTTTCCCAATGTGCCTCCGGGTCAGAGTGTCGAAAACACCGCTCCGTTTGAATTGACGGTTGGGCAAAACCTGCCGGATGATTATGGATTGAATTTCAATCTCGTGATCGATTATAGCGGAACATCGACTGAAGATACATTCCAGATCATCGCGCAGGCTGCGCAGCTCGTTTATTTCAAAAACACATTTACAGTATATGGAGATACTCTCGTATTGTCACCCCTGGTCGCGAACTATGGCCATGCAAGCGCTCATGCGGTGACTGCGCGGCTGCGGGCCTTGACCGACAGCATAACGATCTCAGATAGTACTGTTGTCTTTTCCACCATTGCACCGAATCAGATCGCGGGGTGTGATCCAGATGATTTTGCGATCGTACGGACCTATGGGAATTGCAGCGTTCGTATGGAAGTGCATTTATATGAAAATGGTACTGAACGCTGCGTGCACCCGATTACGTATCAAGCAGTGCCTGCGGTTGATTCATTGCTCGTGTATGGGAGTAAGAATACGATACGGCTCCGGTGGCAGAACCTGTCCGGGATCTGCGGATATCGCGTGTACCGCGCACTCCAGTACAACGGTCCCTATTCGTTTCTGGGCAATAACCTTGAACCGATCGCGCACTTTGAGGATTTTTCAGTACAGCCAGCGGTTGATTATCACTATTATGTACAGGCAGTCGATTCATCGATGAATCAGGGTATATGTTGTGATACTGTGTGCATGCAGGTCAATCCAACGTATGCCCCGGGGTGGCCCCAGGATGTGTACGGTTTGACGTATGGATCACCGAATTTCGGGGACATCGATCCTTACTATCCCGGATTGGAGATCGTCAGTGCCGGACTTGATGGTTGTATCTACGCCTTTCATTGCGATGGCACTCCCGTGAATGGCACAGATCCGCGACTCTTCGATTCAGGATCAGACTATATATGGGGTTCACCGGCAATCGGTGATATCGATGAGGATGGTTCCCTCGAGATCGTGTTCGGTGTTATGAGGGGGACGAATAACCTCTACGCAATACGGTACGATCCCCTTGGTAATCAGGTGACCATTGTCCCGGGTTGGCCAAAGACTTGTAAGGGTGGGGGGTTCGCATCGTCTCCGGTGCTCGCCGATCTTGATCACGATGATGATCTTGAGATCGTTGCCCTTTCTTCTTTCCCTGCTTACCTCTACGTATTTCACCATGATGGTTCAGCGGTGTTTCACAACAGGACTGGATTGCTGAAGAAGCTCTACGGCAATATACTGGGAACTCCCGCGGTCGGGGATTGCGATGGGGATGGATCGCTTGAGATCGTATGCTGCGGGGGTCACCAGGGCGATTCTCTCTTTGTATGGGATAATACGGGTCAGTACAAGGATCCATTCCCGGTGCAAAGCACCATGGGGCAAGGGCATAGTGTCGTTCTTGGTGATGTGTGCGGGGGGCCTGATCCAGAGATCTGTTTTTATGCTGGTGGGCCGTCTTACCGTTTGATCCTTATGAATACCGAAGGTATGATACTCTGGCAATATCCTGCGTTAGCTGAGTATATCGAACTCGCGCCGGCATTCGGAGATATTACTGGTGATGGACGTGCCGAGGTTATTTTTTCGTACAATGACGGTCTGGATGCTGGTGTTATGGCTTTTGATTCCACCGGTGCCTTGCTTCCGGGTTATCCGGTACGAGAGCACGATGCCTTTCCACCTGCGATCGTTGATATCGATAACAGCGGCACATGCGATATTGTGTGCGGGAGTACCGAGTGGAATCTCTATGCATACAGCACTGCTGGAACAATGGTCCCAGGATACCCGATCAAACTCGGCAATCGGATCAACTCAACACCCGCGGTGTATGATATCGATCAAGACGGGTCATTGGAATTGATGGTCAGCTGTTATGATCTGGCGTTCCATGTATTTGATCTTGATGCCACTACTTTTCAATGGCCTCGTTTTCACTATGATCCGTATAATTCAGGGTGTTATTTATCCGGGTATTACGGCAAGGAGGAGACGTCGGTTCATACGCCGGAGATGTCGTACAGGGCACGAGTTTTTCCAAGTCCCTTTACCAGGCGCTGTGTTATCCAATGGTATGGGAGCAGTCTATCGGCAGGAACACGGCTGGTTGTTGCAATATATGATATTACCGGGCGTCTGGTGTACGAATTCAAGGATATCCCCGCGGATCAATGTCAGACGATTGTGTGGTCAGGCATCGATATCCGAGGCCGTGCTGTACCATGCGGTGTGTATTTTTTGAAGATCGAACATGCCGGGCAGCAGTTCGTCCACAAGGTTGTTAAAATCAAATAATCCCTGAATAGCGTTGACTTTTTAGCGAAAAAATGTACAATGTGTAGTAAGGAGGATTGATGAGCAAGATCAATGTTGCGATCATTGGAGTTGGTAATTGCGCTTCGAGTTTGGTTCAGGGTGTCTATTTTTACCGGAAGGCGAAAGAAGGTCAATTCATCCCTGGGATCATGCATACGAGACTGGGAGGGTATCACATCGGGGATATCGAATTCAAACTCGGTATTGATATCGATCGTAATAAGGTCGGTAAGGATCTCAGCGAAGCGATCTACACAAAACCGAACAATACTTTTAAATTCCATTCTGTCCCGAAATTGAATGTACCGGTGGTCCGGGGCATGACCCATGATGGTCTGGGCTACTATCTATCTCAGATCATAAAAAAGGCGCCGGGTCCGACTGCGGATATCGTTGGTTTATTGAAACAGACCAAGACCGACGTAGTCATTAATTTCCTTCCGGTCGGCAGCGAAGAAGCGACAAAATGGTATGTCGAACAAGTACTTGCTGCCGGGTGTGCATTTATCAATTGCATTCCGGTGTTTATTGCCAGCCAGAAATACTGGCAGCAGCGTTTCACTGAGCGGGGACTGCCAGTATTCGGGGATGATATTAAATCTCAGGTCGGGGCGACGATACTGCACCGTGTGCTCGTTAATCTTTTTAATGACCGGGGTGTTAAACTGGAACGTACTTCACAGCTGAACGTTGGCGGGAATACCGATTTTCTGAACATGCTCGAACGATCGCGGCTCGTTTCGAAGAAAGTATCGAAAACCCAGGCCGTCACATCGCAACTTAAATATGATATGGGCGCTGAGAATATCTATATCGGTCCCTCTGATTACGTGGCATGGCTCAAGGATAGGAAATGGGCTCATATGCGGTTAGAAGGTCGGACATTCGGGGATGTCCCATTGAATATCGAGCTGAAACTCGAGGTATGGGATTCACCAAACTCAGCCGGCGTGGTGATCGATGCGATACGGTGCGCCAAACTTGCGCTTGACAAGCAACTTGGTGGTGCAATGATCGAACCATCGAGCTATTTCTTTAAGTCGCCGCCAGTTCAATATCCTGATTACATCTGTCGCGAAAAAACCGAGCAATTTATTACCAAACACGGTATGAAAAAACGCACAAAACGATAATGCGATTTGGCTGATATGCCACGTGGTCTTTTCATCAGTTTCGAAGGTGTCGAAGGTTGCGGAAAGACTACACAGGCTGATGCTCTAGTCGATTGGCTCAAAGGAAAAGATATACCAGTCGTATATATTCGTGATCCAGGGGGTACGGATATCGGTGAAGCGGTCCGTACGATTCTCCTTGATCCGGAATTCCGCACCATGCATGCAAAGTGCGAGGTTCTTTTATTCCTTGCATCGAGAAGTCAACTGACCTATGAAAAGATCATACCTGCCTTAAGTAAGAGACAGATCGTTGTCACTGATCGGTATGCGGATTCCACCCTTGTTTATCAGGCATATGCACGGGATCTTCCCGGTCGCTTGATCGCTGTTTTTAATCGTTTCGCAACAGCCGGGCTTAAACCAGACCTGACCTTTCTCGTTGATATCGATATTGCTCGAGGGCGTGCCCGAGGAGTGTTCGACGATCGCATGGAGCGTGAATCGTTGCTTTACCACGAGCGGGTACGCGAAGGATACCTGCGCCTTGCGCGGAAAGCGAAAAAACGGATCAAGGTCCTGGATGGGGAGAAGGAGGTTCGATCATTGAACCAAGAAGTCATCGCGCATGTCAAAACCATAATGGCAAGAAAGGGGTATACATTATGAAAAAATTAATCATTCTTTTTATCGGGGTTTCGCTCGTATGCGGGGTGTTCGTGACCAGCATACTCTGGGCGCGACCAGATACCTATACACAACTGCGTATCTTCAATCAGGTCTTAAAGGAGATCGAGAACAGCTATGTTGATGAACTGCCATCAGACAGTCTTATTCAAGGCGCGATCAATGGCATGATCGATGTCCTGGGTGATCCTCATACAGATTTTCTGTCACGAGATGAGTATGAGGCGCTCATGATCTCGACTAAAGGCGAATTTGGCGGGATTGGAGCGACGATCGGGCGGAGGGATGAGCGGATCACGGTCATTTCGCCATTAGAAGGCACTCCTGCATACCGTTCAGGATTACTCCCCGGGGATTGGATCGTTGAAGTGGATGGTGTTCCAACAAAAGGGAAGAGCGTGGATGTTGTCGTGCGTGAGATCCGGGGGCAACCAGGAACACGCGTTGTGTTGAAGATCAAGCGGTTCGGGATCGAAGAATCGTTCGATGTCGAGATCACGCGCGCAATTATCAAGCTCGACGCAGTTCCGTATTTTGGCATGGTCACCGGTAATATCGGATACGTTCAGCTTGCCTCATTCTCCCGTTCGGCCGATTCGGAGCTTGAGGTAGCGCTCGATTCTCTTATTGCGATGGGATCAGAGAAGATCATATTCGATCTTCGGTTGAATTCCGGAGGATTGCTCAACGAAGGTGTCATGGTTTGTGAGTTCTTCTTGCCCAGAGGTAAGGATGTTGTAACGACACGCGGCAGGATCGAGAGTGAACGCGTGTTCCAGACCACCAGGTCTTTCAATTTCAACGATATCCCTATGATCACGTTAGTGGATGGTGGGTCAGCATCCGCCTCCGAGATCGTTGCCGGTGCCCTGCAGGACTGGGAACGGAGCTTGATCATTGGTACGAACACCTTTGGCAAGGGATCGGTGCAACATATCGTCGGACCGTTCGAAGACAGCACGGCTTTGCGGATCACGACCGCCCGATGGTACACGCCATCAGGTCGCAGCATCGATAAACCCCCTGAACTCCAGGGGACTGATGAATATGGAGAAGGGACTGATATATATGGAGATGGCAATGTGGAAGATGATACATCGCACACTAAGCCGAAAGAATTCAAAACACTGGGACCATTACGGCGCACTATGTACGGTGAAGGCGGGATCGCTCCGGACCTGATCATTCAACCGCGGGCACTGACTGAATTGGAAACAGATATCTATACGAAAGGGTTGAATTTCGATTTCGTCGTGCAGTATACAGGCAAGCACAAGGATATCGTCAAAGATTTTACCGTAGATGATAACGTACTCAAGGATTTTGCCGCATATCTTCTTGAAAAGGATATTGAGTTCACTCATGCTCAGTATGATAGTGTGAAAATATACTTGCGAGACAGGCTCCAGCAGGATATCTATATGAATCTCTGGGGTCTGAAGGAAGGATACCGGATTCGCGTTGCGAATGACCCGCTCGTCGCCAAGGCAATTGAATTGCTGAAGGAGGTGAAGTCCCAGCAAGACCTTTTTCGTTCCGTTCAAGGAGATTGAACCACGGCAGACTTCCCGGCGCAGGACCATTATCATCGTCGCTCTCGTTATTATTGTTATGTGTGTGATCATTGTCCGGGTAGTCTTGAATGCGGCGGCACGCCGCACAAGAGCGCATTCGCTGGATGATCGGCCATGAGTACCTGTCGGATCGAAGTTAAACGCACCGCAGATACACGTGGAGACATGCTGCAAAAAGACTTTGTCACATTCGGTCTTCATGGCCTCACGGCGATCGAAGTTATGGATGTGTACTATCTGGACGGGGATTTGGATGATAAGAACGTTCAGAAGATCGCGCGGGAATTGCTCTGCGATACGGTAGTCGAACAGTTCCGTATTGGCGATCCAGAGGGCTTTGAGATCCTCTATAA
The DNA here is from genome assembly GCA_016936155.1 of Caldifarciminota bacterium. Classification (GTDB taxonomy): domain Bacteria; phylum Hydrothermota; class Tepidihabitantia; order SM23-42; family SM23-42; genus JAFGPO01. Next base: position 1,908 of record JAFGPO010000018.1, on the reverse strand, counting down.
TCCTGGGGTCACTGATCCCCGGGCAGCGAGTATCACGAAAGCGGTTACGGATCTGGGCCTACATATCAATGCGGCACGGACTGGAACACACTATATATTTCACGGTAATGTGAATATGGAACACCTGCACCAGTGTGCCTCCCAATTTCTTTATAATCCCCTTGTTCAACATATCCGGCATGCGCACGAGGCACCCTTTACGCCGACCACACCTGCCATCCGCGTGCACACGATCGATCTGACCGGTGATCTGACGGGGATCAGCAGGGATATGGGTCTTTCTCTCTCAAAATACGAAATGGAGGTCATCCGCAAATATTTTGATGGTCAGCACAGGATGCCTACGGATGTTGAATTGGAAACGATTGCGCAGACATGGAGCGAACATTGCCGGCACAAGACATTCCTCGGCAACATCGATTTTGACGGCGAACAGATCGAAAATTTATTGAAAAATACGATCATGAAGGTCACCAATGAACTGCACCATGGACTCTGTTTATCAGTCTTCCATGATAACTCGGGTGTCATTGCCTTTGATGATGAGTACGGCGTGTGTTTCAAGGTCGAGACCCATAACCACCCGTCCGCATTGGAACCATACGGTGGTGCGGCGACCGGGATCGGCGGCGTGATCCGTGATATTCTGGGAACGGGATTGGGCGCTAAACCGATCGTGAATACCGATGTGTTCTGTTTTGGATCACCGGATCTCGATCTCGAACAGCTTCCTGAGGGTATTTTGCATCCGCATACCGTGATCAAAGGGGTGATCCGTGGCGTGCGTGACTATGGCAACCGTATGGGTATACCCACGGCAAGCGGTGCAGTTTATTTTGATAAGGATTTCCTCTATAACCCTCTGGTCTTCTGCGGGTGTGTTGGTTTGATCCGACGTGATCGGATCGATAAGAAGGCTCTATTCGGGGATGCAGTGATCCTGGTTGGGGGAGAGACCGGACGCGACGGTATTCATGGTGTGACATTTGCCTCGGCTGAATTATCCGAGGAATCAGAAAAGTCCTGCGTGCAGATCGGGAATCCGATCATGGAGAAACGTGTTCTCGATTGCTTGATGCGGGTCAGCGACCGGGGATTGCTGCACGCGGTCACTGATTGCGGCGGCGGTGGGTTGTCAAGCGCGGTCGGCGAAATGGGGAAGGATACGGGTGTGCGCATCGACCTTGAAAAGGTACCTTTGAAGTATGAAGGTTTGACCCCGCGCGAAATATGGATATCCGAATCGCAGGAGCGGATGATCATGGCGGTTCCGCCTTCTTCGATCGATGAGGTACTGGAAGAGTTTCATCACGAGGGTGTGCCTGCGACCGTGATCGGCGGATTTACGGATGATCATAAGTTGCGCCTTTATTACCTGGACGAGAATGTATGCACGCTCGATATGAAATTTCTCCATGATGGATTACCTATGCCGTTCAAGAAAGCGCGCCGAAAAAAAACACCGGATGCACCGGCAGCCATACCAAAACCGATCGAATTCAATTCATTGGTTCTGCGTATGATCGGGGGGATAAATTCTTGCTCGCGTGAATGGGTGATACGTGAATACGATCATGAAGTGCAGGGCGGCAGTGTGATCAAGCCGCTCGTGGGGATTCATGGGACCGGGCCACAGGATGCGATCGTATTCCGTCCTCGTTTGGACCGCGATCGCGGCATTGCACTATCCTGCGGCATCAATCCTGCATACGGTCGCCTGGATGCATATAACATGGCAGTATCTGCAATTGATGAAGCGCTACGCAATCTGGTTTCAGTGGGAAGTGATGTTAGCAAGGCCGCCCTGCTGGATAATTTCTGTTTTTCGTCACCGGAGCGCGAGGAGGTGCTCGGAGATATCGTGCTATCCGCGCGCGGCTGTTACGACGCTGCCAGTACATATCACGT
>JAFGPO010000145.1 GCA_016936155.1 Caldifarciminota bacterium | reverse complement strand
CGATCTTCAGGACTTTGTGTTCTGGAAGCATAAAAAAGGCTGTATGGTTAAAATTGTACAACCGGCGAACATCGTATTCCCCAGAAACTACTTTATACAGGATGATACTACTGCGATCAAAACTTACATTCGTAACACGCTTCACATTGGCGAAACCGATAAACTATGCTATGTTCTGCTTGTAGGCGATGAAAATGATGTACCGATGTTTAATCGTTATGACTATTGCTCTCCAAATCAATATATCTGGTCGGATCACTATTACGCGTGTATTGAAGGTACAGATAGTATTGCGGATATTGCCATTGGACGTCTTTCAGTCGATAATACTTCACACGTAACTACCATCGTAAACAAAGTTTTTGCTTATGAACGTAATCCAGCTGAAGACTGGGCAATCAACCGGGCGCTCATGGTTTCTCATTACGAAGAGGAAGGAACCTATTTTGGTGATACAACCCAAAAAATCATCGATGATATCCTTGAGCCTTATAACTTTGACTATTATGATGCAGACGGACGGGAAAACTGGACGAACGATGATCTGAAAGAATGTATCGAAAACAATGGTTCACCGTATCATGCATGGATTATTACCCTATTATCTATGATTGTTGTTGTGTAAACGGCGACATAAAAGTTTCTGCTGAAGTTATGGTCGAAGCATGGATCCGAGACTCTGATGGTGGGGGCGTTGGATCTTTGGGTGCCACACAGGGTGTTTGGCCTTCACTTTATTGGTCTAATCATTTTCCTACAGATTTGTTTAAGGCTTCATTTGATCTGGATATTTATAGGGTCGGATGGATTGTCAATTATGCAAAAAATTGTGAACTGGCAGAAAATAACGATTTTGCCTCAATGAATGCGCTTATGTACAACTGGTTCGGCGACCCTGAACTTTCAATCTGGACTTGCTCCTCTCAGTGTATAACCATGAACGTCAACCATCCAATCAATATAGCAACAGGACCGCAGATTTTCACGGTTACGGTATTAAATCCAGAAAACGTCCAGGGGGCTATGGTCTGCTTATATAAGCCTGAAAGTCCAGAGCTCTGGCAGACAAAATACACAAATAGCAGTGGTCAGGCAGTGTTTAGCATAAATCCACGATTTGGTGGAACTATGTACGTGACGGTAACCAAACACAATTATAGACCGTATGAAGGCGAATGCATGATCTGGCCAGGAGGTGATGGTCCACAATCAACCGATTCTCTGATGTCATTACCTGCTGCATTTACGTTGAAACAAAACACCCCTAATCCATTCGCGCGAATAATAAACATTCATTACGATATTCCGAGCAAAGGTGGCAACCAGCATATTTTCATCAGAGTATATGATGTTAATGGACGTTTGGTTAGAACATTGGTAAATCAGTTACAAAATGCAGGGTACTATATAGTCACATGGGACGGGCACGATGATAATGACATTGAAGTTGCGAACGGCATCTACTTCATACGCTTCGATAGTGCAAGTTATCGTGCAACGAAAAAATTACTATTGCTGAAATAAAACTATCTCTGAAGCACACCCGGGGAGTGATCGTACGATCACTCCCCTGTCAGGTACATACATTTCCTGCTTGGTCCACTCTTACGGGAAAAGTTTCCGTAAATCCGTTGCTGGCGGCATTTCGATCATCGTGCATTGAATCAGGGTGGTGTTCAATATATGCGTTGACAAAAAGAGTATCCTGTATACCATAATTATCTATGCCGCACGATTTCTTACGCCACCAGAAGGAATTGAATAAGTATTTGGATCAGCGCAATGCCCATCCGGAGCAGCGGGCAGTGGTGGATCGTATCATCAAAGACAGGTTCGAACAACAGATGACGGTCATGATCACCGATTCGGTCGGATTTTCGCATTTGACGAACGAATACGGCATCATCCATTTTCTCGCGTTGCTTAAAAAGGTTAACGGCAAATTAAAGCCGATAGTACGGCAGCATAATGGCAAGGTCCTCAGCGAGTGGGCGGACAATTTCGTTATATCGTTCGAAAAACCAAAGGACGCGATCCATGCCGGGATCGCCATGAACCTCTGCATACGCGAGTACAACGCAACCGCTCCGCGCGATTCCCGTTTCGGTATTTGTATCGGTATCGGTCACGGCACCGTTCTTTACACCGGCGATGACATCTTCGGCCATCAGGTCAATCTTGCCTCGAAGCTCGGTGAGGATGTCGCCAAAGATGCCGAGATCCTCGTCACCGAGAATGTGTTCCACGCATGCAGGGATGAATTCACGTTCAGCGGATGCGAAGAAGCAAGTGTCAGCAGCGTGTCCTTTAAATACTACAAAGTGACGTACTAACCGTCGACTGCGGTGACAACCCACCTCGAGAATATTGCAACCATCCTGACGTATGTCGACGAACATACCAGTGCTGATATTGTGATCGATGCACTCTGCGATGAAGTAGAACACCTCGTGGAGAAACATATAACCTTTCGCGACGTGGAGAATTTCATCGCATATTTCAAATTCATCCTCTCCTCATCGCGCGTTCCGAAACAACTTCTTTTTGATCAAAATCTTATTATGGCGTTTATCAACCGCACGTATGCTGATTACAGTAACGAGGCGCAGATGCACCGCATTATGGAACTGCGCGAATTCCTGATGCGCACCCTGCCGTTGGATAGCGAGATCACGCTTGAACGCCTCAGCAGCGTGGAGGATAGATTGTCCCGGGATCGCACGCCGGATCTTCAGACGGTCATCCAGCGGGTTCGTATCGGCCTTTTACTCAAGTGGGTGCAAGGTCCGCTTGAAAATGAATTCTCACCAGGCATCCGGGATTACATCACTTTTCTTGCGACCGTGTACGGTCAATATAAATCGAACCGCGTTTTAAATGTGGATTGGGTACCGTGCGATGTGACCGAGGGTGATGCTAAGCTCATGCAGCGTGAATATCCCCGCTTCGAACAGGCGATCCGTGAAGCGATCTCCCTTGTGAAAAATGCCCAAACAAAGGTCCGGTCAGCAAAATATCAGGATGAATTCCGCATCGTGCTTCTGAGTTTGGATAGTCTCGTAAAAAGAGCGAAAAGCGGTGAGCTTGATTCGGTTGGAGCGTTTAAGGATAAGATTCTTGTTGCAACCACATTGATGTATGTGCAGGATGATTTTGTGATCAAAGATGCTGAACTAAAAAAACTTATCCAGCTGTTCGTTTCTTTGTACCGGCAGTTCCGGGACAAGCACTATGGATCGAACTAACTGACGCGGACCTCGAGGAATACTCCCCGCGTTCGGTTGTACTAGTATATAAAGAGGAGGTACTATGAAGATGCCACATTTTATCTGTGCCCGATTGCCGCTGTTGGTGTTAATGATCGGCATTGTGGGATGCAAAAGAAGGACCGCGCGCCGGATCGACCGGATTGGATTGACAGTCTTTATGGCGGATAGAATCATACCGACGGAAAATATGAGGAGGTAGAAAGTGCGGGATCTGATAAAGGTACGCATCGCGGCATGGATGATAGTATGCCTCGGTGCAGTGCAGTACGGGTACGCTCAAAGCAAAGCGGATGAACAGTTGGACAGTGCGATCGTTATCATGAAGCCGGCGCTCGTGCGTTTGCATGTGGTTGCGGTGTACGATGATCAGGGGAGGGAGCAGAAGCATGAATCCGCCGGGAGCGGCGCGATCATCACTCCGGAAGGACATGTCATTACGAATCACCATGTTGCCGGGCGTGCCAAGAGGATCGTTTGTACGCTTGCGAACAAGGAAGAGATCGAAGCCGAACTCATCGGGACCGATCCGCTCGCGGATATTGCGGTCGTGAAACTCATGCCCGAACAAAAGCGCGATTTCCCTTATGCGCTTTTTGGCGATTCTGATATACTCCAGGTTGGGGACCCGGTATACGCTATGGGCAGTCCGCTTGCCCTGTCCCAGTCAGTCACCCGGGGCATTGTCAGCAATACTGAAATGGTGATGCCGGAGATGTTCTGGCCGTTTCAGTTCCGGCTCGAAGGTGAAGATGTTGGATCAATCGTGCGGTGGATCGGCCACGATGCCTCCATCTTTCCGGGTAATTCAGGGGGTCCTTTGGTGAACCTACAGGGTAATATCATCGGCATTAACGAGATAAGTTTCGGTATTGCCGGTGCAATACCCGGGAATCTGGCAAGGAAAATCGCGTTTGAACTCATCGAAAATGGTGCGGTTGCGCGCGCATGGTTCGGTCTTGAGATACAGCCGTTATTGAAACTCGGTGATGCGGATGAGGGCGCCCTGGTGAGCGGGACGATCGAGCATTCTCCAGCCCATCAGGCCGGTTTCCGTCCCGGTGATATCCTGACATATTTTAACGGACAAGCGATCAACGTGCGGTTTGCTGAAGAACTGCCGATCTTGAATCAGATGATGATGGATTGTGAAGTTGGAACGCCGGTCCAAGCGATCGTTCGACGGAATGGCAAAGAGATCACTGTACACGTTACCCCGGTCGAGCGTGAGTACGTATTGCCTAAGACGATCGAAGTGAAGGATTGGGGGATCACGGCGCGGAATATCTCCTTGTTTCTGGCCAAGGAAATGAAACGCGATGATCAAGATGGTGTGCTCGTCACATCAGTACGCCCGAGCGGACCAGCCGGTGAAGCCAAACCGCCTCTTTCGAGCGGAGACGTTATAGTCAATGCCAGTGGTCGGAGTATCAAGGATATCGACGATCTCAAGCGCGTGAGTGATGCGCTCACCGAATTCGTTGAGGAACCGGTATCCGTACTTGTCGAGTTTGAGAGAAACGATGAACACCAGATCACGGTCGTTAAACTCGGAAAGCGTGATTCCGGTTCTCATGGTCAGCAGCTGCGCAAAGCGTGGTTGGGTATCGCCTATCAGGTTTTGACCCGTGATATTGCCAATGCTCTTGACCTGGATGAAACCAGGGGGATACGTATTACGCAGATCTTTGATGACACGCCGGCCGAAAAAGCCGGCCTTCGCGTTGGAGATATCATCACTGCGATCGATGATCTCCCGGTCGAAGCACAGGAGATAGCAGACATCGAAGTGTTCACAGTGATGATCCGCCAGTTCGATATCGGGAGTGCGGTAACGCTTGATGTGATCAGAAACAAGAAAAAGACCGAAATTCCGGTGACCCTTACCACATCACCCCGTCCGCCCGCAGAGATGGACAAGTATGTCGACATGAATTTTGAATTCACGGTACGAGATATCGCCTTTATGGATCGCGTCGAGCAGAGGCTGGACGCGGACGCGCACGGCGTGCTGGTCGCGGATGTGGTGAGCGGTTCATGGGCTGCACTTGCGCATCTCGCGGCGAATGATCTCATCGTTGCCGTCAATAGTAAAACCGTTGATGGCGTTGAGACATTCCGGAGTCTCATGGAACGTATATCCGCACAACGATCAGAAAAAGTCATCATGCAGATCCAGCGGGGGATACACTCGTTCTTTACCGAGATCGAACCGGATTGGGAATAGGGATTGGATTGGAGGTTTTATCATGAGCGGAAGTAGTACGTTGGGAAAATGCATTCTTTTTATTACGGTTATTGCGGCGTTCGTGTGTTGTCCCGGGATAGTGTACGGTGATCCCGCCGGTGAAACCGCACGCGGACTTGCTGCGCAGTGGCAGGATGCGATCGTTGGTGTGAAGATCGTGCTTGAATCATACGATTATGAGAGCAAGATAGAAGTGCTCGGTACGGTTGTCGATCCCTCGGGAATAGTGGTGATCTCGCTCTCCAGTATCGATCCGGGCAGTCTTGCATACGCATCGGAAAACGAAACAAAGATCAAAGATGTGAAAATAATGCTCCCGGATGCAACCGAGATACCCTCCGAGATCGTATTGCGGGATCGCGATCTTGATCTTGCATTCGTGAGGTCGATCGAAAAGGTGAAAACAAAATTACTGGCGATCGATCTTGAGCATACTGCGGAGCCGGAACTTGCGGATCAGATATGCATTCTATCCCGTCTAGGTAGCGCGTCAGGATACGCACCTCATGTCGCTGTGTACCGTATTCAGTCGATCATTACCAAGCCCAGGACGTTTTATATGCCCGATTTCATGGGTGTGTTAAGCGGTCTGGGTACTCCGGCGTTCACCCTTGATGGCGAGGTTCTTGGCGTCATGCTCATGCGTATCAGTTTTGCCGAGGGATCAGGCATGGGCGAGATGTTCGGTGGAATCCGGAGCATGGGAGTGCTGCCGGTAATTCTGCCGGTAAAGGATATACAAAAAGCGCTCCAACATATTCCGACCCGGGGGGAATAGGAGAAAATACAAAACGGACATTGAGAACGTCCGGAACGTCTCGTGCTGGTGCTTACTCTTCCTCTTCGTAAGGTATGAACTGGTCTTTTGTGGCTCCGCAATCCGGACACACCCAGTCATCCGGAAGATTCTCGAACCGGGTTCCCGCAACTACGTCGTTGTCAGGATCGCCCAACTGCGGATCGTAAATATAACCACAGATAGTGCATTGCCACATGCGCATCATGTACCTCCTCGATTATGTACCATTGTAAAAAAAAGTAATACCGTGTCAAGTGGAAAATGTCTATTGTGATCATGCTTTGATATGTAGCCGATCGTGGATGAACAGGTGCGATCTTCGGGCCGTATTGACACAAAGCCTTGACACGCACGCATACATTCATACACTTAGCTGTGTTCCGTGAGATCGAAAGGAAGTTTCGCATTACGTGTGTACCAAAACGATTTCTGAAAAGGGGGCAGAAGATCACCCAGGGGTATCTGTCGTATACTCCTGAAGTAAGAGTGCGTATCGCCGGTACGCGATCGTATCTTACCGTCAAATCGATCGGTGCATTAATACGCAGGGAATTCGAATACCGCATTCCCCTGGCTGACGCAAAAGACCTTCTTAGGATGTGCAAGAACCATATCATTAAAACGCGATACCGGTCACATGGTTTCGATATCGATGTTTATCATGGGCCTTTGCACGGTTTGATCGTTGCCGAGTGTGAGCTTGCCTCACCGCGTCAACAGCCGCATCTCCCGGAGGGCATAACCGGCTATGATGTGACTGGGGATGCCCGTTATAAGAACCGAAATTTGTGCCGAGGACAAAGGACCCCGGCGCTCTCACGACATTTCCGTTCCTGCTGATACGCGTGTTGACTTTTATCTATCGAACACTATTATTGAGACGTGAAACTCTACCTTTTGCGCCACGCGATCGCGTTTCCCCGGGATACACCCGGTGTCCGGGATGAAGACCGTCCCCTCACTGATGAGGGCCGGGAAAAAATGCAGCGGGAGGCAGCAGGGATTGCGCACATCGTCAAGACATTCGATGTGATCCTGACCAGTCCCTACAAGCGCGCATACGAGACCGCAATGATAACCGCGCGGGCAATGGGATTATCAAAAGCGGTGAACGTATTCGATGCGTTAAAACCCGGAACCTCATATGCGGTATTCATGAAGGCGCTCGCTTCATATGCCGATAAAAAAGATGTGCTTCTGGTCGGACATGAACCTGACATGAGCACATTCGCAGCCGCGCTATGCGGTATGACGCAACCGAACATCGGTTTTAAAAAAGGGAGTATTGGTTGCGTCGAGGTCGACCGGATACCGCCACAGCATCACGGCGTGCTTTTGTGGCTGCTTACGCCAGGTCAGGCAAGGGCTCTCGGCACCCGGCGATGATGCGCGGAATTTTCGACAACGCGACCAAAACCATACTGTATCGCCCATATAGTATATGAAAAAGAAAAGCACACGGCTTGCTGTCATCGATCTTGGTACCAACTCCTTCCATATGATCATTGCCGAACTTCATCCTCGTAATCATACCTTTACGATCCTGGATCGGGAAAAGGACTACGTTCGCATAGGGAGCGGCAAGAGCGATATGAAGCAGCTTTCCCCGAGCGCCATGGAACGCGGTATCATGGCGTTAAGGCGTTTCAAGGGATTGGCACAGCGCTTCCAGGCACCGGTGCGGGCAGTCGCTACGAGCGCGATCCGTGAAGCCTTGAACCAACAGGAATACCTCCTTCGTGTCAGGCGCGTGACCGGCATCAACATCGAGGTAATTTCCGGATTCGAGGAGGTGCGTCTTATCTATCTTGGTGTCTTGAAGGCGTTACCGGTATTCGGCAAGCGTGTGCTTCTCGTGGATATCGGCGGTGGCAGTACTGATTTCCTGCTTGCCCGGCGCGATACGATCCTTTATGATAATACGCTGAAGATCGGGGCATTACGTTTGCACCAGCGGTTTTTCGCCGGGAAAAAGATCACGGGCACCGCGATTGATAAGTGCCGTAAGTACATTCGGGGTACATTGAATCCGGTAACACGCAAGATCCGCCGTCAGCGTTTTGATGTTGCGGTCGGTACATCCGGCACCGTCGAAACGATTGCGAACATGATACGCATACGCCGTGGACTGGATTCCTCGTATAAATTGAACAGCTTCACTTTTAACGCCAGAGAATTGACCGATATCGTGCTCGAAATCGTGGGCATCCGCGATGCCCGCAAGCGGGCGCGCTTGCCCGGACTCGATGCGGATCGCGCGGATATCATTGTCTCGGGTGGGTTGATCCTCGAACAGGTCATTGAGGATCTCGGCATCAAACGCATGACCGTGTCTGAATACGCACTGCGTGAAGGTGTGGTGATCGATACGATGAATCGTGCAACGCGCGCCCCGGATGTCTTCGACGACATAAAACAAAAGAGCGTGTCGGTCCTCGCCGTGAAGTTCCAATACAGCAGAGTGCATGCCGAACACACGGCGATGCTCGCGACCCGTATTTTTACGCAGACGCGCCGCCTGCATGGCCTGGGCAACCGGGAGAGGGAATTCCTCGAGGTCGCGGCTCTGCTGCACGATATCGGTTTCTACATATCACATGCGCAGCACCACCGGCATACGTATTACCTGATACGGAATGCCGAGCTCCTCGGATTCACCGAGGAAGAGAAAGAGATCATCGCGAATATTGCCCGATACCACCGTAAAAGCCATCCCAAGCAGAAGCACGAGGCGTTCGTGCAACTTACGCCGGACAATCAGCGGTTGGTCCGAAAGCTGGCTGCAATCCTCCGGGTTGCTGATGGACTTGACCGTTCCCATACGTGCTCAGTACGTGATGTTGTAGTTCGTATTCGCAAGGGGCAGGTGTGTTTTGTGGTCAAGCCATCAGGTCATGCAGATGTGTCGCTCGAACTATGGGGCGCGGTCAGGAAAAAACAGCTCTTTGAAGAAATGTTTGACTGCGACCTGCAACTGCGCGTTCTTAAAAAATGAGCGGCGCTCTTTCATAGATCGCATCCAGTGGTTAGATATAGTAGTGGGTGAAGATAGCCTGTTTACTGGGTGAACACTTCCTGGCGCAGTACTCCGTATCGATCAAAACACGTTCGCAGCGTGAACAAGATTGTGAGGCTGATCGCGATCGTCGTCGACGTGAAAATAGCGACCATGATCACGAACTGGTACTTGATCGCAACGAGGGGTGATAGACCACCCAGGATCTGACCGGTCATCAGTCCCGGGAGGAATACGATGCCCATGGTCGCCATGGTCGCGATCGTTGGTTGCAAAGCGGAGCGCAGGCTGTCCCGGAAATAGGGAAACAACGCCTCGAGCACGGTCGCGCCCATTGCCAGGCGGTACTGGTAACGGTTAGTATTGCGCCGCAGGAGGCTGTAGAAATTATCGATCCCGATGATGTTACCGCGCAGTGAATTACCCAGGAGCATTCCTCCGATAACTACGAAGAAGCGGGCATCAACGATCGATCCAACGTCAAGGACAAAGGTCATTATGTAGAGCAATACAAGAAGTGTGGCCGCGGAGAATGCCACGAAGGTGGGGAATACAAAGACGTGGAATTTAAGTTTGATCTTATTCGTCGCATTGAACGTGGCAACGCCGATCATGACCATGAGCCAGGCGACATTCAGAAAGGCGTGGTTCCAGATAAACAGGTACTTCAGGAATATCCCGATCAAAAAGAGCTGTACTATCATGCGCAAAACCGCAACGCCCATGGACCGGGTGATCCGCATACGGAGGAGTATGCTTGTGACAAATGGTATCACAAGAAGGATCGAACAGAGGAGGAGCCCGATGAGTGAAATATCAGGTGTCAGCACTACGCACCCACCTTCAGAACCGTAAGCCCCCTGGCAGTCAGCCAATCCTGGTCGTGTGAAATGGTGAGCACGGTCCACTCCGGGCGGCTGGTAAAAAATTCGATCACCCGTAACTTCAACTCGCGGTCAAGGGATGACGTTGCTTCGTCGAGAAGAAAAATATCCCGTTTCAAGAGGAGCACAACGATGAGTGCGATGCGTTGTTTCTCGCCACCGGACAACTTTGCATAGTCTTCCTGTAAGATCTTCAGTGGCAGGTCAAAGAACGCGAACAATTCCTCAATCGTTGCATCATTATACGCATGTACTTTCGTGTGCGCATATGAAAAGAACGATTTGATCATACTGCGCACCGGACCGCTTCCGATATCAAGATCCTGGCTTACGTAGGCGATATTCTTGCGAACCGTCCAGACCGTATGCTCGTTGACCGGTTCACCGTTGAAAAATATGTGTCCGCAGTGTGCTTTCTCGAATCCGAGCAGGAGGCGGAAGAATGTGGTCTTGCCGATGCCTGATTTGCCATAGATAAGGAATTTTTCTCCCATTGATACCTTGAACGATATATTTTCGATCGTCGTGCCGTTGGTAAAACGGATCGTTACGTTATCAAAATGTATGAGCGGAAGAGGGTGGTCCATGGGCATCATGCTGCTCCCGTTGCATTACTCCTTGAGCACGAATTGGGCAATCCGGAACCATTCATGAGGGAGACCGGTAGTCGAGTAAAGGTGGATCATTTCAGCCGTGAATGTTCCCTGCAGATCAGTGCCGATCGTCTGCATGATCCGCTTTTTGATATGTGTATCGAGCGAACCATACATAAGGCTCATGTGCGGCATGTACTTCTCGTTTGTGATTTTTGTAAATACGCCACAGGCACGGGCATGGGCATTCAGAACCGCGTCGGTATGACGGATGTGCGCAAACAGACAGCGGTAAAATTCATTTTGATGATCGATCGAATCGATCACGAGATCATAATTGTGCATTGTTGATGCGAGTTTGGCTGAGTTGAGGATGATGGTTTCAAGATCACCGGTAAGGCCATTGATCAGTGTCACATGAGGTTCAAATTCCGGTGTACCGTACGGTTTACTCAATTGCTGGATCAGGCCATGCAATTGAACATAGAGATGTGCTGACGGCATCAACCAGAGAGAGTATTTATTCGTCCCAGCCACGGTGAATTATAATCAACCAGACCTCCAGGTCAATCTCTGCGCGGTCGCAAAGCTGCAAGACGCGTGCACAGGAATACATCCACAAGGACCGTATAGAAAGTCTATGCAATATCTCCCGGTAACGGGAGTTGATACGTAAAGGGTTTACATGAGAGGTTGATTTTTTGCCATAACACAGTATTATTATATCCTAAGGGTACTATGACATTACTGCTCGTATGTTCGATCATTTCCGCAGACTTCCCGATCTGCGAACAGCCAGAAGGCCAGTATCAGCCGTGCATCACATACCTTGACAGTTTCTACTATGTGTTCTGGGCTGATCACCGGAATGCCATGTCGATCTGCGGGACCCGTGTACGCCCGGATGGTTTTGTCCTCGACACGACCGGCTGCTTCCTTTACTATGGATATGCACTGATAAATACGCGGGTCGCTCATGATAATCAAAACCTCCTGGTGGTCTTCCGCAACGGCTGCTGAACGCAAGGCGATATCATTGGGGTGCGTGTCACCCCGGGCATGCAGGTTCTGCAGTCCATAGTATTAGTGGAGCTTCCTGATGTCGGGAGTGAACCGGACGTATGCTTTGGCATAGAAAACTACCTCGCAGTATGGTCCCAGGGTGAATTCGGTGGCGAATGGCATATCCGGGCAGCGCGCGTGGACCCGGAAGGAGCGGTATTGGATACCGGCATCATATGCGGTATGGACCACTATTCCGAGCTCCATCCTTCAGTTGCTTTCGATGGTGAACGTTACCTCGTGGTGTGGTATAATTATGTTGAACCGCCAGCCGGGATCTTCGGTCGCTTCGTGAGCCGGGAGTGCATTCCCGGCAATCGTGAATTCCCGATCCGGGAACTCTCTATCAATACAAACAACGATCCGGATATCGCTTTCCTGGATAGCGTGTACCTGGTGGTATGGAACGAACCATCGCTGTCCTACGATGATGATATTTATGGACAGATCGTCCATATGAACGGGACGTTGCTCGGCAGTGAGATCCCGATCGCAGTCGATTCTATATACCAGTACCAGGTACGCGTATGTGCCATGGATACGATATTTGTCGTCGTATGGAATCAGAATTCCCGCGTGTGCGGGCAGTTCATTGGGCGGGACGGTTCGCTGATCGGGGATAATTTCCAGATTTCCGATCCACCGCCCCACCCGCGCGATTTTCCGGACATTGCGCCCGGTGGTCCGCAACCCCTCACCGTGTGGCATGAATTTGTAAATGATGATCACGAGATATATGGTGATATGGAATTATTCCCCGGGATCCGTGAAACGTCTTTGCAGACCGGTCGCGGGTCCTCCATGATACCCACGATCGTGGCCGATCATTTGATCCTGCCCGTTGGAAAAAGATGCCGGGTATATGACATAACCGGTTGTCCGGTACGTTATTCTGACCCCGTTCCAGGCGTCTACTTTGTTGCCGTTGACGGACAGATAGTCACCAAGGTTGTTAAGGTCAGGTGACCATGCCCATGAATGCGTTCGTATTATTGACTAATGGTAAAGAAAGGGTATCATACTAATATGGATCTAAAGGAACTACAGCGACAGGTCGTGGGATTGGATGAAAAGGTAAAATTGATCGACGGCTCAATGATCCGCTATGTGAACTTCGACAATGCATCGAGCACGCCGACATTCAAGGCTGTTCAGGAAAAGGTCGATGATTTCTGCCGGTGGTACTCGAATGTACACCGCGGAACCGGATTCAAATCACAGCTCTCTTCATGGGTGTTCGAAGAAGCCCGGGCGATCGTCGCGCGTTTTGTGAAAGCAGATAGAACTTCGAGCGTTATTTTCTGTAAGAACACGACCGAAGCGATCAATAAGCTGGCTGCCCGGTTTTACTGCCCGGCTGCCGGTGAGGAAAAGCCGATCGTGCTCACGACGATCATGGAACACCATTCCAATGAGCTTCCCTGGCGCAAGTTCGCCAAGGTTATTCATATAGAACTTGACGCTGACGGTATGGTCGATCTTGGTGATCTGGATGATAAAATGAAACAGTATGCGGGGCAGGTGCAGCTTGTGGCGATCACTGGAGGTTCGAATGTCACCGGGTATATCAATCCAATACACGACATTGCCCGGAAAGCCCACGCCATCGGTGCGCAGATCGCAATCGATGCCGCGCAATTGACGCCACACCGGCCCCTGGATGTCAAACCGAGCGATTCCGCCGAGCACCTTGATTATATTGCGTTCTCTGCCCATAAGATGTATGCACCATACGGTATTGGCGTGCTGGTCACGGCCAGGAACGTGTTCCAGGTCGGTTCTCCAGACTGTGTCGGCGGCGGCACCGTTGATATCGTCAACCTGGAGAACGCGTATTGGAAAGACCTGCCAGATCGCGAAGAAGCAGGTACGCCCGACTTGATCGGTGTGGTTGCGCTCGCTAAGGTCATTAAACTTATTGAAGCGGTTGGTTATGAAAAGATCATCGACCATGAGGCGGAATTGACATCGTACGCGTTGGAGCAATTATCGCGCATCCCGGAGGTCGTTGTCTATGGTGATAAGAATCCGGCGAATGCCCGCAACCGGCTGGGGGTCATTGCGTTCAATATCAAAGATATCGGGCATGCGCTTGTTGCCGCGATCCTCAGTTATGAAGGCGGTATCGGGGTCCGCAACGGTTGTTTCTGCGCGCACCCATATGTTAAGCGCCTGCTCGG
>JAFGPO010000017.1 GCA_016936155.1 Caldifarciminota bacterium | reverse complement strand
TTTCTGCAACAATCTTTTTATATGCGGGAGCAATGAACTGGATGATATCCTTATTAATAAAATCATTTTTAGAATATCCGGTTTGTTGCATGGCGGCTCGGTTCACGAATTTAATAATGCGGTTTTGGTGGATAATGATCGCATCAAGACTGTTCTCTACAACAGAGGAATATTTCTTTTCACTCTCAAGCAACGCTTCCTGAGCTTTTTTCTGATCAGTAATATCTTTCTGTATGGATATCGTATGCAGAGGAGTACCATTTTTATCTTTTACAGCATTTGCACTCAATAAAACGGTTCGAACTTCTCCGTTCTTGGAAATAATTTTCAGTTCTTCATTTTCTAATTTGCCGGTTTTTTTCCATTTGTTGCATGCATTTACTATTTTCGATTGTGATTCTGGAGCGTAAATAATTCCCACGGATTTGCCAACTAATTCTTCCTTCCGGTAACCCAAGGTCTTTAGTGCCGTCTTGTTTACATCCAATATCGCACCATCTGTTGATATCATGTAGCAGTATTCCGGGCTATTTTCAAAAAATTGCCGGAAACGCTCTTCGCTTTCCAGTAGCGCATTCTCCGCCTGCTTACGCTTGGTGATGTCTCTGACAATGGCTTGAAAGCCCATTTCCTTTCCATCTTTCTTCATAATACTGACATGAATCTCACTCCAACCAACGGATCCGTTCTTATGAACGCACTTGTACTCAAAGGATTCTGGAGTTTTTCGCTTCAAAGTTGATTTGAATAATGTAAGGTACCCGGGAATATCTTTCACTGGTGCGGTGGGTATTTTTGAGATATGTTTTCCGATTATTTCATTCTTCGAATAACCGGTTCGTTTGCAGTAAGATTTATTTACAGCCGTAATTCTTCCTTTTCTATTAACAGTTAATATGCCATCAGGAGCGGCATCAAATATCCCTCGATATTTCTCTTCGGATTGTCTTAATTCGTCCTTGTTTCTTTTGAGTTTAGTAATATCACGATTCACTACGACCACACCAGTCGGATTATTACTATGATCTTTCATGAGCACACACGATGTGTGCACAAATATAATGCGACCATTTTTGGTTTGCTGAATAGCCTCCCCGTTCCATTTTTCTCGCTTGAAAAGCTGTTTGATAACGTCATCCCTTTTGTCATGAGGAAATTTTGTTTTTGTGAACTTGTAATACGGTTTTCCCTGGACTTCGGTAAATTTCCAGCCATACATTGTTTCGGCTGCTTGGTTCCAGGTTCGTATATTGAAATTCAGATCAGTTGAAATGATCGCATCGGAAACATGTCGCAACATGTCAGCCTGGTAATGGAGTTTAGCTTCGCTTTGTTTTCTGGAAGTAATGTCACGAATGATCCCGAGCGTACCGAGGAATTTTTTTGTTTCATCACCCGCCGGTCGGTTATACTGTCCGGTTGCGCTCACATCACCCAACGCGATTACTTCTGCATAAATCAGCTCTTTTTTTCTCTTCATTTTTAGTCGTATCTCGAGCCCTTGTGTTTTCCGTTTGCCAGTCCTGCGTTCGTCAAATAGTTTTGGAGCATGGTCATCGCCCGTAGTTCTCCCCTTGTACTTCGGCAAGACATATTTTCTTCCGGTTTTCTTCACGTCCGCAGAATGCAGAATCGCGCTGAAATGTTTGCCGATCAATTCATCTGCTCTATAACCGAGCGCTTCCACCGCAGCGCTGATAAAGGTAAAACGTCCTCTTGGGTCGATCCGGTAGACGATATCCGGAAGAGCCTTGAGTATGTCCAAGTACTTTTCATCCCATGTCCAGGTATTGTTTTTACACCGTGATTTCGGCATGATTTTAGGCGGTTTTGAGCGCTTACTCTTTGAAGTTTTTGTTTTTTTCATTTACATCACAAAAGGTCTAAAAGACCTGTTTTAATCGCGTATTTTATGAGATCAGCAGTGTTTTTTAGTTTATTTTTTTGCATGATACGTAACCGGTGATGTTCAACAGTACGGACGCTGATGCCGAGAATGTCAGCAGTTTTTTTGTTGGAGTAACCTTCGGCAAGAAGTTTGAGTATTTCGCGTTCGCGATTTGTCAACTCCTCGAATATCGGCGTTCGTTTTTTCTTTACTTTCTGTTTTTGTGTCTGGATTAACTTTTGCAGGATTTCGCTCGAAAATGACGAAGATATATAGAACGAACCCTCCAAAACCACGTGAATTGCTTTCATGAGTTCTTCGTCGGCGTCGTCTTTCAATATGTACCCCTGGGCACCGTTTAGCAGACATTCACATACATATTCGTTGTTCTTATGCATAGTCACAATAAGGATTTTCGTTTTTTTGTTGAATCGTCGGATTTTTGTGATCGCTTCGATGCCGCGAAGATAGGGCATTGAAATATCGAGGATCAATAGGTTGGGTGTATGTTCGCGGATCTCTCGGATCAGGTGCAAACCGTCCCCGATTTCTCCACTCACTATATAGTCAGGATTTTCTTCAATGATACGTTTTAGACCACTCCTTACGAGCTTATGATCGTCGGCAAGATAAATTGATATCATCTATTATGGACTCCGTACATTTACCTATACTACAATATCCAGTACGTTTCGTTGTGCAAAACCAATAAATACGTAATATCGACTACGTAATTCTACCTATAGTATATGCGAGTATTCCTGAAAAGTCAATGAAAATTGGATGAAATAATTTTTTAGACGATCAACTTTAACAAGTCTGTATGCATTAGTTCCTTGACATATTTTTATTTGTATATATACTACCTACATATGGCCGAGGAAAAAGTAGCACAACCTAGTATTGTTGAAGAGCTGCTCTTATGCCGCAGCGTATATTCGATCGCATTTGAAGGCGCGATGCGGATCCTGGAGCTTTCCCAGGGTTTCCCGCGCGGAGGACCGAATTCCATTTATGCACAGATCATCCAGATTTCCAGTAATGTGTGTGAGAATTTGACCAACGCATGGCAAAACCGTGGTAAAATACATCTGTTCACTACAAAACTGAACGATGCGGCAGTTGCGGCAAGCGATACTCAGAACCAGATCGAAGCGGCAGAACACGCCGGGCTCATTACCGCCGAAACCGCTCTTCAGTTGAAGCAAAAATACGAAGAGGTGATCGACAAGATCGCCGGCATGATCAAGGAAAATAATTAAAATCCAACAACCGTTATGATCGTTACGTTCGTTAGTATCGTTATTCTCGCAAGAGGAAATGAAACTCAAGCGGTTTGAAGATCTGGAGTGCTGGCAAGTAGCGCGAGAATACGTACGATACCTGTATCAACTGGCGAAGAAAAATCCTTTTTGTAAAGATTTGTGCCTTGCAGGGCAAATCACAGGCGCCGGGATATCCACAATGAACAATATTGCAGAAGGATGGGCGAGTCAATCCAATTTGGAATTTATTAAATTTTTAAAATATTCACGACGTTCTTCAGCTGAAAGTCAGAATTGTTTATATATTGCGATTGATCAAAAATACATAACTAAAGATGAATTCAATAAGAGGTATGATATGGCGGATCGTTGCATTCAGGCAGTTGATGGATTCCTTCGTTATCTCCGCAAACAGCAACAAGCATGATCAACATGTTTTTTCTTTCCAACGAAATTAACGAGATTAACGCAAGCAACGAACGTAACGAGGTTTAAAATGGCGAAGCCGATTTTAAACCTGGCTGTCATCGGCGTCGGCAATATGGGACGCCATCACGCGCGCGTATTTTCGGAAATGGAAGGTGTCTGTCTTGTCGCGGTCGTGGATAAAGACCGCAAAAAAGGACAGCAGGTCGCCCGTCAATATAAATGCGGATACTATGTGGATCATGCAGCGCTCCTTAAAAAGGAATCGCTCGATGGGGCGACCATTGCGGTTCCCACGTCACTGCACACAAAAATCGCGCTTCACTGTCTTGCGTATGACGTGCCCGTGCTCATTGAAAAACCCATCGCGTCCACGCTGCAGTCTGCAAAATCGATAATCCGTTTCAGCCGGCAGCGGAAAGTGCCGGTCTGCATCGGTCATATTGAACGGTTCAACCCGGTTGTCCAGCGCTTGAAAAAGCTCATTGATGCGGGGCGCTTTGGCAAGATCATTTCCATCAGCACGAAGCGCGTCGGCGTGTACCCGCCCCAGATCACGGATGTCGATGTGATCATCGACCTTGCGGTCCATGATATCGACGTGTGCAACTACCTGCTCGGTAATCAGCCAAAACGCGTGTACGCGCGCGCCGGCAAGGCAATGAACAGCCGGCAGCTGGACTACGCGGATATTTTCTTGAGTTACGCGGATACGGACGTCATCCTCCAGGTGAACTGGATCACGCCGGTAAAGGTGCGGGAACTCACGGTGACCGGCATTAAGGCGTACGCTCATTTGAATTACATGGACCAGGTCCTGAACGTGTATAACAAGGGGCACGGGGAGGAGGATGATATCGTCAATATCAAGGCGATCCACATCCGCAAGGAGGAACCGCTTAAGAGGGAACTGAAAAATTTTATCCAGTATGTCACCACACAAAAAGGCGACATCGTCACTGCCGAGGAAGGCTACCAGGTGCTCAAAGTAGCGCAGAGCGCCGTTGCAAGTTGCAAAAAGAAGCAGAGCGTACGGATATGCTAGACGCCAGCACCCTGCTACGCAGGGAGTAATTACGTAATAATTATAGGACCCAACCACACGCACCATCTTTTTGTAGCAGTTTGATTCATCAAACAGTGTCCGATAAATCCGACATTTACAGATGATTAATTTACAAATGCCGAATGACTATTGACCAATGACGAATGCCTTATTTATTCGGTACGTGGATTGCTTTTTTGTAAAAGCCTTTGGCGGCTTCCTGGAGCATCTCGGTCAATGTTGGATGCGGATGCACGGCCTCTGCAATATCCTTGACTGACATTCCCTTTTCAATGGCGAGGATACCTTCGCCGATCAGGCTCGAGGATTCAGCACCAAGAATATGAAGCCCGAGCAGTTTCCCCTGTTCGTCGCCGATGATCTTCACCATACCTTCGGTATCGCCCATAGACAGAGCCTTGCCTGAAGCCCGGTATGGGAAACGGCCGATCTTGATCTTAATACCTCTGGCCGTTGCCTCTTTTTCAGTCAGCCCGACACTGGATAAAGGAGGTATGGTGAACACGCAGGAAGGTATTGTATGAGTGAGTATGTGAAGGTTTTCCCCTCCGAGCATTTCGGCCAGGGCAATACCCTGTTTCGTGGCTTTGTGCGCGAGTAGAGGAGCGCCAACCAGGTCTCCTATGGCATATATGTTGTTGATCGACGTATGCAGATTCGTATCAACAACCACAAAGCCCTTGTTATCGGTTTTTATATCCAATCCTTCGAATACCCTGGTTATCGGCTTACGGCCTACGCTTACCAGGATTTTGTCGTAGAATTCCTGGGTTTCAGTTGTCGGTGTTTTTATATTCACTTCAAGCGATGTTGAGCCTTTTTTATATCCGGACACCTGGGTGCTCGTATGGATCTGGATCCCTGCCTTTTTCATGTTCTGGGTGAGCATATAACATAACTCCCCTTCCATGCCGGGCAGGATCTGTTCCATGATCTCGACCACGGTCACCTGGCTGCCCAGACGGTGGTATATCGTTGCCATTTCGAGGCCCGACGCACCGGCTCCGATTACCAGAAGCCGCTTGGGGATATCCTTGAGTTCCAGGGCGTCATCCGTGTTTATAATGTACTTATGGTCATACTCAAAACCAGGCAATGGCGTCACCTCGGTTCCAATTGCCAGAACAATGGCCTCTGCTTCATAGAAAAAGGATTGTCCGTCAGTATCTACCTGCACCTGATGTTGAGAAACTACTTGAGCATTACCATGCTTACATTCAACATTGCAAGACTTAAATAGTACATCTATTCCTTTTCTTAGACGTTCGACTATACCCTGTTTCCACGTTCGTAGGGTCTTGAGATCACATCCCTGGGTGGTGATTTGAAAGCCCATGCGCTTTGCTTTTTTGAAATTATCGGTCATTTCCGCGGCATAACTGAGCGCTTTGGTCGGTATGCAACCCCAGTTCAAGCACAGGCCGCCCAGGTGCTTTGCTTCTATTACCAGGACCTTTTTACCCAGTTGACCGAGGCGGATCGCGCACGGATACCCGCCTGGCCCGGCGCCGATAATGATCACATCGTATCTGTGTGGCATGGGGAATTATACAAAAAGGGGGAGCAGAGTCAATACAGAACCGCGAAAACCGTCGTTAAGAAGGTTTGAAACGTTTAGAACGTTATTAACGCAACTAACGCAATTAACGCTCCAAACGTCATTTACTCTTTCGGCAGTTTTATCAGTGAGCCGAAGGATTTCAGGCAGAAGTAAATGAAATTACTGTGGTAGTCAAAGTTGAGCCGGGGGACCAGTAAATCCACCCAGAAGCGGTGTTTTTTTACAAAGTCGAATAAGTTCTCAATGTCCTTATTGCTTAACTTGTTTGCTATTTTACGGAGCCGGATACCGATATCCAGTTCCGACGCGAGCGCGCTATGCCACGTGAGATCGTAATCAGTGAGGTCCTTGCCATTGTTCAGTGTCTGAAATATTTTGTCTACGGCGATCTCGGAACACAATAGTCCATAAAAAATCCCACCGCCGGTGGTGGTTTTTACCTGTCCGGCAGCTTCGCCGACCGCGAGTATCTTCCCTTTGACACTGCGTTTCACGCCGCCATAGGCGATCGGTTTTAAAAACAATTCCTTTTCACTCAATTTGCTTACAGATATGTTAAGGCGTTGCTCCAGGAGCTGTTTAAGGGAAGTTTTACCCCGGTGCTCCGTGAGCACGCCGATACGCGTCGCATGGTCTCCAGCAGGAATGACCCATCCGAAGGAATTCGGCGCGATGTCCTGTCCCAGGTGTATCTGGATATCGTTGCTGGTATAAACCATGGGCAACTCGATCTGCGATCCGTAGATAAAGCGCGGTGGCTTATTCAAACCCAGCTTGGAGTGCAGATCATAGTTCACCCCGGTCGCAAGCACCACCGTTCTCGTTTTCAACACTTTTTTCCCGCCATACAAGCTGTAGTAGGCTTTTGCTTCGCGAACCGATGTTACTCTATGCTGAAGGAATACATCGCAGCCGATATTTGCCGCCTGTCTGAACAGCCCGTGGTCAAAGGTCTTGCGGTCGACCACATAGCAAAAAATCTCTTTTGGTTGATAGACGAGGTGTTTGTTGCCGGGGGAGACAAAGGTGGCGGTATCGATTCGGGACAGTATCGAGTCGCCGGGGAGATCGTAGCGCTTGAACGCTTCCTTGCTCAATACCCCGGCGCAGATGACATTGTTCCCCACCTCTTTTTTCGCATCGATCAAGGCAACGCTGAGGCCCTTGTCTGCCAGTTGATAGGCGGTATAGGATCCCACCGGTCCGGCGCCGACAACAACAACGTCATATATCCGCTTCATAGTCTATTATATACATAACGGTGAATTGTACAAGGTTCCAGCAGGATGATCAATGACTAATGACAATTGACCAATGACTGACCCTTATCAGTAGTTTTACGTAGGTATTTCCCAGTATTCATATGAATTGATAATCTATGCAGAGTTTCTAAAATGTTGACAATAGTTCGATTTTTCGTATAATTTTGCTAATAGGATATATACCCACCTATACTTAATTCAACGGAAGTGGGGAGAGTACCTATACAGAAAGACTGCCAAACACCATGTTCTACGGTCAGTATGCAAAACTGACAAGGGCGGTAGCCTGTCCTGCGTGTTAAGGGTGATCAAATAGGTGCTCTGCATGAAAGAAAGAGGCATACAATGAAGAAGGTCTTTGTAGTAACGATTCTTCTGTTTATCACCTTGTCATTCGCGGATTTCAACCGAACGAGCGGGCTGATCGATATTCCGACTGCGAATATCCTCCCGCACCTTGGTTTCCGCGCCGGGATCGATGCAACAACCGGTCTGGGTACCAATCCAAGGACTGAGGGATTTGAGAGTAATCTGCATTTTGCTCTCGGCCTTACTGGAAAACTTGAGCTATATCTTGACATCTATAGTTTTGGCGATCTTACGGCAGCGGTTGGATTCTGTCATCGATTTGTGAATAATGAAAAGTTCAAAGGAGCCTGGGGCGTGCACTGTGTTTCCTATGATCTTGATGTATCCGAGCTCGGGCATGGTGATTCGGTGGGGTGGTGGGATGATCTTTCTTATAATCATGATGATTATGAAAAGCCGTTTGAATTAGGATCCGCCTTTGCAATCGGGACCTGGACACCCCATCCACGATTGGATCTTACCTTCGGCATTGGGCGGGGCCGGTATGTTGGTTACGGTACGCATTCAAAGTATTTCAACACGAATGCCTTTTCTGATTGCGGCGGCAACTGGGGCGTTGGATTGATCGCCGGCGGTGAACTGAAATTCAGCGAGAATGTCTCTTTGATATTTGAAGGGGACAGCCGCGATCTTAATTTCGGCATGACCGGGAAATTCCAGCCCGTGGAGATTGGTATCGGGGTGAGTAAATTTGAATTCTGGATATGGAAGGACGGTACCGAGCCATATCAGCCCAGGTTCACTACGTCGATATCCTATGTGCGTGTGCGACAGGAACCGAAACTTGGCACTATTGCCGGCACGGTGCATACTGTTGATGGAGAGGTGTTGATCGCTCAGATCAATATCCTCGATAGTAAATACGATCCCCGGATTACGGATCCCTACGTTGGCGAGTATCGGTTTGAAAAAATATCGCCCGGTACCTACGAGGTTTTTGCAGTGGCAGATGGGTATATTGCCGAGACAAAGTTGGTTTCGGTGATTGGCGGGAGGACCGCGGTCTGTAATTTTGATCTTGAAAAAGAAAGGGTCAAGACCGGTTCGATCAAAGGCAAAGCCGTAGATTATAAGACCAAGGAACCTCTTATCGTTGATCTTACGGTTGTGCAAACCGATCGGACAGCACGATCCGATGACCAGGGCGGATTTGTGTTTGGGGACCTCGAGCCTGATATCTACGAGATCCGGGCACAAGCCTTGAATTATGAACCAGGACTTTATCCGGTGGTGGTGAACGAAGGCAAAGAATCCGACATGCTTATCCAAATGGTAAAACGGGGTATGGTGATCACGCTTGAAGGCGTGCAATTCGATCTCAACAAAGCATCGTTGCGTCCGGAATCGTATTTAATACTGAATGAAGCCGCCGCGATATTGGTTAACCATCCGGAAATTCGCGTGGAGATCCATGGCCATACGTGTTCATTAGGCAGTGATTCGTACAACATGAAACTCTCTGATGCACGCGCAAACTCAGTTCGTGATTACCTCGTTATGAAACATGATATCAATCCCGCGCGCTTGTCGGCAAAAGGATATGGTGAAACGCAACCGGTCGCCGATAACCGGACCGAGGAAGGGCGTATCCAAAATCGAAGAGTCGATTTTGTTATCCTGGAGTAGAACGCCGTTGGCTGTAATAAAACGCACTTCGTGCTGGAATTCAAAATGTACGGCTTAGAAATATTGTCATTCCGGACTTGATCCGGAATCCAGGTTTTCCATATGAAAATTATTACCGAACCGATCCCTAAAGATACTGTTCTCAAAGAGCACAACTCTTTTTTTCATACAATGATCAAGGCGGTGGTTGATATCGAAAAACGTATTGTTGCACTTGATGCTGAATTACATGCGGATCTTGAAGCGTTTTTGCTGCAGCAGGACAGCAAACAAGAGGATCTCTGGGGTATTAACCTGTATTTAGAAAAAACAAAGGCGGATTGGATTGAATATACCGCGATGGTCAACATACGTCCCTCAATGAATAGTCGTGATATGGAGATACAAGACGAGGGTATTCGAAAGAAGATCTGCGATATTATTTATACATTGATCGTGTAATGATATGTATCCTCTAAAATACCATCCTGGTCTTGATAAGCGCTGGCATACATTTACGGCATCTCAGCAGATCATCATGATCGCGAACGAAATGAACCGTGCAAAGAACATGCTCGCAAAGAATGATACTTATGAGATGAAACAGGCGCTTGAGCGGGCATTTGAGCTTGTCGATCTGACGGTTGAGAATGCCCGCCAACACCTGCAATACGAACTCCTCCGTTTCCGGGAGGTCCTGTGTGCTATTTACCTCGATCAACATCCTTCGTTGGCATTTTTGGAAAAATTGAACAGCACCCTTTTAGAATTAGTACCTGATGCTTAAATTGTCCGATGTATTTAATTACCTATTTGCCAAATTACCCAATTACCGTAAAAAAAGAGGAGTAAATGTATGAAAAACCTATTAGTAATGGCAACAGTCACACTTTTCGTCGCCACAGCGTGCGCACCAACCGCATTCAAACAATCCGGTCTGGTCGAGGTCGGCACCATCTATGGATTCATCACCGATGAGAAAGGTCTGCCCATTGAGAGCGCGCAGGTCCTTGTGGCCGGTGAAAAGGAATATATCATTTTCACGAGTGCCGCAGGATATTACATGCTGAGCGATCTTGCCGAAGGCAAATACACGGTGGTGGTGACAAAACGCGGATATGAAGGCCAGAGCGTCGATATCAAGGCGGATCAGGGCGAGGAGATTGAGTTCAATATCTCGCTCACCAGGCGCGAGCAGAAAACTGGAGAAATCTCCGGCATCGTGGTCGACTACCAGACCAGCGGGCCCCTGATCGTCGATGTCATGATCACGGAATTGGGCTTGAAAACGATCACGGATAAAGCCGGCAGTTATCATTTTATCGACCTTGAACCGGCGACATACCTGCTGAAGTTCGAGGCCATGGATTATATCACATCGCATGCCGATGCGTCGGTCCAGCCGGGCCAGAACACTGAGGTCATGGTTCGTTTGATCAAGGCCGGGACCGTGTTCTCGTTCCCGAATATCCAGTTTGAGTTCGGCAAGGCGACGATTAAGCGCGAGTCATACGAGATCCTCGGCGAGGTTGCTGCGATCCTGACCAACCAGCCGGAGATTAATGTCGAAGTGCAGGGGCATACTGATGCCATCGGTTCCGACGAGGCGAACAAGAGACTGTCCCAGGAAAGGGCAGAGGCGGTCCGCGACCACCTGATCGATATCCATATGATCGAGCCGATACGCCTGCTCCCGATCGGCTACGGCGAATCCCAGCCCGTCGCGGACAATGAAACCGATGAAGAACGGGCAAAGAACAGGCGTGTTGATTTT
Organism: Caldifarciminota bacterium; assembly: GCA_016936155.1. GTDB lineage: Bacteria > Hydrothermota > Tepidihabitantia > SM23-42 > SM23-42 > JAFGPO01. Next base: position 2,449 of record JAFGPO010000017.1, on the reverse strand, counting down.
GTCGTGCTGGAGGAATGATGGCTGCGTCATGGAATGGAGCCTGCGGCCGATATCCTTATGAACGTGGGAACCTTCGAAAATACGAAGTTGTGAAATGATTAGTCGTCTTGACTTGTTTTGGAATTACAGTACTATTACACCAGCATGAAACAGTTTATTATATTGTGTTGCATCGCCATATGCGCTTTTGCCCGGAATCCCGAAGCTCCTGAACAGGATTCCATCATAGGTTCCGAACTTCACAACTTCGAGGGTTCTCAGGTTCCGTATTCAATCGAGAGCGGCGACCTTCTCGAGATCGTGGTCATGGGCGAGGAGGAGCTAAGCCGTACCCTCATGGTCATGCACAACGGCACCATCTCGTTTCCGCTTATAGGCGAAGTAAAACTCATGGGCTTGACCACAGACCAGGCTGAAGCCGTCATTGCCGAAAAATTAAAGGAATATTACACGTATCCTATGGTTTCCGTGGTGTTAAAGAGTCCGACCCAGCCGTATGTGTCGGTATTCGGCGAGGTCATGCGCCAGGGCGCGGTTGAATACCAGCGCGGCCTGCGCGTGACCGATTACATCGCCTTAGCCGGCGGTCCCACGTCCAAAGCCAACCTGGACAGGGTGAAAGTCGTCCGTTTCCAGGACGGCAAAGCCGTGACAACCGTGCTTGACATGAATGCCATTCTCAAATCCGGTGATATTTCACAAAATTACGAACTAAAATCCGGCGACTGGATATACGTGTACAAGCGTTTCTCCATCAACTGGACTGCGGTCATGCAATTTGCGACTTTGACGCTCACCGCGATCAACCTGTACATAACGATACAAAATAGCGAATGACACGGTGTGTGGAATTGAGCGCTATCGCGCTGGACACAATGAGTTGTAGTCACGGAACTTTCGTTCCTGGAGACACATTGCATTGGAGTCACGGAACTTTCGTTCCTGGAGACACAATGAGTTGTAGTCACGGAACTTACGTTCCTGGAGACACAATGAGTTGTAGTCACGGAACTTACGTTCCTGGAGACACAATGAGTTGGAGTCACGGAACTTACGTTCCTGGAGACACAATGAGTTGTAGTCACGGAACTTTCGTTCCTGGAGACACAATGAGTTGGAGTCACGCTGCGCTGGAGACACGCCGCTTCGCGGCTGAAGACATATCAAGGAGACAGTATGTCTAAGAATCGTATTTCGTTTCAACAACTGTTGGATTATGTTGAGCAATTACCAATAGAGCAACAGGAATCCCTTATCGATATTATCAGACGGCGTATTATTGAGCTACGCCGTGATGAGCTGAGCATATCGATTATGGAAGCACGCACAGAGTACAAAAAAGGGAAAATCAAGGCTGGTTCAGTAAATGACCTGACGAAAGATCTTGAGAAATGAGAAAATTAGTATGGGGCAGGACATTCAAACGAGCCTACAAGAAAATAATCAAGAGACAGCCTGAAATGAAAAATGATATTATAAAGACAATTCAACTACTTTCCAAAAATCCATTTATGCCCGCATTAGAAACACACAAATTGCATGGCAAATTGGCAGGGGCTTGGGCATGTAGTATTGATTATGATCTACGAATAATATTTGATTTCGTAAAACATGATGACGAAGAGGCTATATTTCTTATGGAGATTGGATCGCATGAAGAGGTATATTGATGCAGTGAAGATTAGCGCTACCGCGCTGGACACATTGCATTGGAGTCACGGAACTTACGTTCCTGGAGACACAATGAGTTGTAGTCACGGAACTTTCGTTCCTGGAGACACATTGCATTGGAGTCACGGAACTTACGTTCCTGGAGACACAATGCATTGGAGTCACGGAACTTTCGTTCCTGGAGACACAATGAGTTGTAGTCACGGAACTTTCGTTCCTGGAGACACATTGCATTGGAGTCACGCTGCGCTGAAGACACGGAACTTTCGTTCCTGGAGACACGCCGCTGTGCGGCTGAAGAATAATGAAGAAGTTGAGAAGTTTTAAAGATTTGGTAGTGTGGCAATTAGCATCTGGATTTTCAAAAGATATGGCTATATTAGTGAAGACTTTTCCGAAAAAAGAGCAATATGCTCTTGCTGATGATTTGGTTCGTGCGGCCCGGTCTGTTCCAGCCAATATCAGTGAAGGATGGGGAAGATTGTTTCCAAAAGAGAAAATCGTTTTTTATAACATTGCAAATGGATCAATTGAGGAATGTTCTAATCATCTTACAGAAGCGTACAACAATAGATATATTGATGAAGTAAAGTACACACTATACCAGAAAAAAGCACATGTTATTGCTGTTAAAATCACCAATTTGATCACTTCAACACGCAAACGAATCAAGTCTTCAGCCGCACAGCGGCGTGTCTCCAAAGAAAGGTCTTTATGACTTCAGATGCGAAGCATCGTGTCTTCAGCGAAGCGTTTTTCCAGGTGCGCAGCACCATGG
>JAFGPO010000144.1 GCA_016936155.1 Caldifarciminota bacterium | reverse complement strand
CGCCATTTGAATTATTTAATGCGTAAAGATAGAACACGCTATTTAAAAATAATCGATGCCCTCGATCTGAGGGGTTGATTTGTATTCCGAAGAGATCCCATTAGGCCAGAAAACCCTCCGTATTGAGACCGGGCATGTCGCGAAGCAAGCGTCGGGCGAATGTCTGATCTCCTACGGCGACACGGTTCTCCTGGTATGCGTCAATTATAACCGGAACATCCAGGAAGGCATCGATTTCCTGCCCCTGACCGTGGACTATCGCGAACTATCTTTTGCCGCGGGCAAAATACCCGGTGGTTTTTTCAAACGTGAAGGCCGCCCATCCGAAACTGAAATCCTTACTTCACGGTTGATCGACCGGCCGGTCCGCACGATGTTCCCGGACCATGTTCGCAATGATATTCAGATTATCGCCCATCTTTTATCGTCGGATGTCGAGCATGAAGCGGATACGCTCGGGATCATCGGGGCATCGACCGCTCTTTTAATGTCAGAACTGAGCTTTGCCACGCCGATCGCAGCGGTTAAGGTCGGACTCAAAGAGGATGGTACGTACATCGTAAGTCCCGGCGTCAGCCAGAAAGACGTCATCAAACTCAACCTCGTGGTGTGCGGTACAAAAGATGCGATTGTGATGATCGAAGGGGGGGCGTCCGAGGCATCGGAAAAAGAAGTGATCGATGCGATAAAATTTGCACAACCTGAGATCGCACGGATCATCGAATTCGAAGAACGCATTGCTGCAAAAGTCGGGCAACCCAAGCTTGATTTTACGGCACCATTCGTTACTGCTGAGGAAAACACCTCCATACGCCAGGCCCTGGGCAATGATGTTGACCAGATCCTGAATCTTCAAGAAAAGAAGGCACGGGAACTTGCCAAATACCAGCTCATTACCAAGACTGCGGGAAAGATCCAGAGCGACGATAAACTATTAGAAAAGAAGATCTCATGGGTCGTGGATGATATCCTGCGCACACAGATGCGCGCACGCGTCCTGAGCGAGGAAAAACGGATCGATGGACGCGCGCTCACCGACATCCGTCCGATCACCTGTGAGATCGGACTTCTCCCCCGTACCCATGGCTCCGCGCTCTTCACCCGCGGACAGACTCAGAGTCTCGCGGTAACGACCCTGGGCACAGCAAGCGATGAACAGATCATCGATGCGATCTACGGGGAGGAATCAAAATCATTCATGCTTCACTACAATTTCCCGCCTTTTGCGACCGGTGAAGTACGCCCGCTTCGGGGCGTCGGTCGTCGGGAAGTCGGACACGGCGCGCTCGCCGAACGGGCGATACGACCGGTCCTGCCTGCGGACGACACATTCCCCTATACGATCAGAGTGGTATCGAACATCCTTGAATCGAACGGGTCATCGTCCATGGCAACGGTCTGTGGTGCTTCGCTTTCGCTCATGGATGCCGGTGTGCCGATAAAGGCCGCGGTCGCCGGGATCTCGATCGGCCTGATCAAAGAAAGTGACCGCTACGTCCTGCTCACTGATATTGTCGGCGATGAAGACCACTACGGCGACATGGATTTCAAGGTCGCAGGCACGGCTCAGGGAATAACCACGATCCAGCTCGACCTTAAGATCCGTGGGATAACCCTGGATATTCTTACCCAGGCCCTTGACAGGGGCCGCGTAGCCCGTGAAGCGATCCTGCAAATGATGAATACCACAATCAGCAAGCCGCGCAGCGAAATATCCCAATATGCGCCGAAGAACGTCGTATTCATGATCTCCAAGGCAAAGATCGGGGAAGTGATCGGCCCGGGCGGCAAGACGATACGCAAGATCATCGCTGATCTCGATGTAACTATCGACATCGAGGACGATGGCAAAGTCACGATCTCCGGTGTTGATTCCCACAATGTGGATCAGGCCCGTGCGATCATCGATTCCATTGTCCAGGACGTTGAAGTTGGAAAGACCTATGTCGGCAAGGTCAAAAGGATCATGAAATTCGGTGCGTTCGTGGAGATCCTTCCTGGGAAGGAAGGATTAGTGCACATTTCCAAACTTTCGCGTCAGCGGGTGAAACGCGTCGAGGATGTGGTGAAAATCGGTGACGAGATAACCGTAAAGGTACACGAGATCGATGACCAGGGGAGGATAAATCTCATCCGCCGGGAATAAAGTCATTCACAAACAGGTGTGCCCTAACGTAACACTGCTGGCAGAACATATCCCCACATTTTATTCGTTTTCACTGGGATTTTTCATTAATTGCGGATCCCGTGATGAAACTATCCAGGATATCGGCATCACCCATCTCATTGAGCACATGCTCTTCAAAGGAACATCCCGGAAATCATCGCTCGAGATAGTCAAGTTCATCGAAGGTCTGGGCGGTTCATTCGATGCGTATACGACAAAAGAGAATCTCATTATCGTCACCAAATTCCTCTCCGAACACATCGTGAATGTGTTCGATCTTGTTGCTGAGATCCTGCTTGAATCAACATTCGAACAGGGAGAACTCGTTAAGGAAAAAGGCGTTATTATTGAGGAGATCAAGGCGAACTTCGAGGATCCCAGTGACTATGTGTTCGAGCTCTTTTTCGATACCCTGTTCAAGAACCACGCGCTCAGCCTGCCGATCGCCGGGAATGAAGATACCGTAACCTCGTTCACCGCTGCCCAGGCACGCGACCACTACCATGTGCTGTTGCAGAGACAAATGGTGATCGCGGTAAGCGGTAATTTTGATTATAAAGTGCTTGCCGACCTCACGGATAAACGGTTCAAACATATAAGGGCCCGCATGCCAGAACGCATCCGACCCGAGGGACACACGGGCAAAATCGCGGTCCAGGAAAGGCGCGACATCAATCAAGTGCACTGTGTATGCGGCGTCCCCGGACTCGCCTATACGGATCCTCACCGGTATGAATTCTCGATCCTCAACGCCGCGTTCGGAGGAGGAATGTCTTCCCGCTTGTTCCAGGGGCTCCGGGAACAGGAAGGGCTTGTATATAACGTTCAGTCGTTCATCGACATGTACAGTGACTGCGGCGTGTCTGGTTTCTACTTTGCCTGCGACCGGAAGAATCTCCCCAGGGTGGCAGCATGCCTGCGCACAATCTTTGCAGATGTCGCCGCGCATGGTTTTGGAAAGGACGAGATCGAACTCGCGAAAACGTACCTCACCGGCAACCTTTTATTGAGCCTGGAAAATTCGACCAACCGGATGCTCCGCATGGGACGCGAAATGCTCTATCTCGGCTCGGTGCAGGAGATCGACCATATCCTGGAGACGGTCCGCGCGATCAATGAAAAAAACGTCAATGCTCTTATCCCTGCTTACCTGGACCTCGAGAAACAGACATACGCGTTCGTTGGACCGCTTGCGGTGGAAGAAGCGCGCGATATCTTCAAAATAGGGATATAACACACCCATTCATTATTTGAGCATTCCATGAAACAAAAGGTACAACCAGAGGATTTTGTTGTTGAAGAATTGACATCGATCCCGCTCAAAAACCACGGTCCCTTTACTCTGGTCAAACTGACCAAACGATACTGGAACACGCTCGATGCGATCGATTATATCGCACGGGAACTTGGTATCCCGAGAAAAAATTTTGCGCGGGCAGGCCTTAAGGACCGGTACGCGCTTTCGACCCAATATCTCACGATAAAAGGGCGCTGGCACCGGACATTCAAGACCGAGAACCTCCACATGATACCGGTCGGCCATACACAACGGCCGATGTCCCCTTTTTTCCTGCGCGGCAATCATTTTATGATAACATTACGCGACTGTACTGCAAAGGAAATCTCGTGCATCGAACATAACGCCCCTCATGTACGCATGCATGGCATCGTGAATTACTTTGACGAACAACGCTTTGGCTCAGCCCGGCATAAAAAAGGTTTCTTTGCCCGGGAGCTTGCACGCTCACACTTACAGGGCGCCCTGAAACTGCTCCTCTGTTATCCGTACAAGGAAGACGGAAAGCAGGAGCGCCATTTCAAACGCTATTGTCATGAACACTGGGGACAATGGCGTGACTGTTTCCTTGTCGCACCAGCCAGGTACAGGAAGATCATCAGCGCGCTCATTGAAAAACCCCGGGGCTACAAAGATGCGATCAAGACGATCGATCGGGAGCTCCTCAATCTCTACCTGCTTGCCTACCAGTCCCACCTTTTCAACGAAACAATCCGGGAATATGTCGAAACCCTGACTGATGATCCGGTCCGGATCCCTTATAGTCTGGGTACATTCGCGTTCTTCCGCGATCACCCGCACGAACAATGCACGCCGGACCGGATGATCCCATTATTGAACGAAAAAAGCCAGTTCAGCGGGCACCTTGGATCGATCATCCAGTCGGTCCTCGATCGTGAGGGTATCACACGCAAGGATTTTGCACTCCGGAAAATGCGTTTCCGGGGTGTTCGTTTCAAACCGTCTCAGCGCCCGATCATAATCGTGCCGCGTGCGCTTACGATCACCGATCCGCACACCGATGAATTATACCCGCACCGCAAGAAGATCTCGATCCGGTTCGATTTGCCGGCCGGTTCCTACGCAACGCTCGTCCTGAAGCGATTGCTCGCTTCATAGCAGTACAATGGCTGCCCACTGGCATCCATTGACTTGACTCCGCAATACTCCATCCTATAATATAATCATGGAACGCCGGCTCATTGCAGCAACCTTATTCCTCGTGGTACCGATCATTTTTTCCCTCATCGTGCCTACCCGTACCCAGCTTCTCACCATGAAGCACATGTATTCGATCCGCATCTACGATCGCCAGGGTACACTGCTCAGGGAGGTGCTCTCCCACCAGGATGCGACGAACCAGTATGCATCCATCGATAGCATATCCCCCTGGCTCATCCACGCCACCCTGTGCAGCGAGGACAAGCGTTTCTTCATGCACCCGGGGATCGACGGCATCGCGCTTGCACGCGCTGGAGTTCAGAATTTCCTTCACGGGCGCATCATATCCGGGGGGTCCACGATCACCCAGCAGTTAGCCCGGAACATACTCGGATCACAATCGCGATCGATTCTGTACAAGTGCATGGAAGCCTGCTTTGCATTCAACATAGAAATGAAATTGTCGAAAGAAGAGATCCTCGAGCTCTATTTCAATTATGCGCCATACGGAAATCAAACATATGGCATTGAAGCAGCATCGTACCTGTATTTTCGAAAACCAGCGCGTGACCTTTCCCTTAATGAAGCGGTCTTTCTTGCCGGGATCCCCAAAGCACCCTCGCGGTATAATCCGTATAAGCACCCGGAACGCACCAAGGCTGAAGCCGCGCGTATCCTTAAAGCCCTGTATATTCATGGCATCATCGATACAGCATTGTACGAACAATCCCGTGCTCAGAAGGTCGAGATCATGGATCGAGAAAGTAATTTCAAGGCGCCGCATTTCTGTGAATATATTCTAACGATGCTCCGTGCCGAACATCACGCGGCACCGACCGCGGTTGTCACCACACTCATCTACCACATCCAGGAGGAAATCGAAGCGATCCTGCGCAACAACATCAACCGGCTTTCCGAAGCGAACGTCACGAATGCGGCGGCGATCGTCATGGACGGTCGATCAATGGATATCCTCGCCTATGTCGGCTCCGTGGATTTTTTCGATCCGCTCGTTGACGGTGAAGTCGATGGTGTGCGCGCGCTCCGGCAACCCGGTTCCGCGCTCAAGCCGTTCACCTACGCGCTCGCGCTCGAACAGGGCGTCCATGCATCGACCCTGATACCGGACATGCCCACGTATGAATCGACCGCGGGCGGTGATTATCGACCGCGTAACTATGATGAAAAATATCACGGCATGGTGCGATTACGGACCGCGCTTGCATGCTCTTATAATATACCGGCCGTACGGGTATGCGGTTCGTTCGGTCCGGAAATGCTTCTCGACCGCCTTCATGCACTGGGATTTGGAAGTCTGAAAAAATCCCCGGTCCACTACGGGATCGGGTTGACCCTGGGCAACGGCGAGGTCATGCTGCTCGAGCTGACCAGGGCATACAGCGTTCTATGCCACGCTGGGGAACTGCGCCCGGAGAGGGCACTCCACCGTATCAATGAACACACCCTCCCGGTCTCAGAACCCATACGCCGGGTGTTTACATCTCAAATCGCCTATATCATCGCGGATATGATCGCTGATAACCAGGCACGGAGCCCGGCTTTTGGCGAGTTCAGTCCGCTGAACCTGCCGTTCTTCTGTGCGGTCAAAACCGGTACGTCCAAGGATTTCCGTGATAACTGGTGTATCGGATTCACTAATGATTTTTTAGTCGGCGTCTGGGTGGGTAACTTCGACGGCAGTCCGATGCACAAGGTTTCAGGTATTACCGGAGCCGCACCGATCTTCCGTGATATCATGCTACTCATGCACCGGGAAAAAGCCCCGATCCGCCCATTGCCGCCGTCCGGACTGGTATATCATACGATCTGTACGATATCCGGGGATATTGCATCGCCACAATGTGAGAATTGCATGACCGAAGTATTCATTCCAGGGAACGAACCCGTACAAATGTGTCAGGGACACAACGCCCGATCTCTATCAAACCTCCATGCGACTGACCAGAGTAATGACCAGTTTTCACAAAGAACATTCACGATCTCATTCCCGGATGATCATGATATTTTCAAGATCGATCCGATACTCCGCAAAGAATACCAGTGTATTCGCATGCAGATCTCTGCGGATCATGCGCTACAGCATGTAACGTGGTATGTTGATGATCGAGCGATCGGTAAAAAAACGTATCCATTCAGTATCGTGTGGCAGCTTTCGCCCGGCACACACGAGATCGTTGCCCGGGGCATCACCGAGGACAATGAAACCGTACATACACCGGCGGTAACGATCACGGTGCTGAAGTAAGGCAATACAAGAAATTCCAAACACCAAAATCCAAATTCCAGGCAATGTCTTCGTTCTCGATAACAACCGCAGCATATCAGGATACCAGGGAATCAGCAAGCAGCAAACCAGAATATCAGGTTTATTTCTGATCCGCTAGTCTGCTCTATTGATGAGGTACGAAAGTGCGGGGAGAAGGCTATACACGACGGAGATGGCGTAAGAAGACGTTTCTCCGGTGCTCCTCAGCACCTCGGCTCCTCTGCTCTACAGGAGTAGCGTCCAGCGAGATTGCGCTTTGTGTTTTGCCGTCATCCCCGCAGCTTGACACGTGCTTTGATTCTATTATAATGATACATCGGATATAGCAATGAAAGGACGCGGACAGGAACTACAGCAAAGACCAGAACTTCGGCAGTACATGTTGCCGACCCTGGTATACTACCTGAAACTCATTGAATTACCCAATCTTGAAGTAGAAACATATTTGCGCCAGGAGATCGAATCAAATCCGCTGCTTGAGGAGGTCGCGCCCGAGTCATCAGAAGAAACAGATACGGACGAAGACACGGATCGCGATAATGATATTGCGGAAGAACAGATCGACATGGATGATATCAGCTTTTTAGAATTGTTCAGTGATACTGGTCAGGTTCCGAACGACCACAGAGAGGTCGATTTCGATCCGATGGATAACGTGCCGGCTCAAGAGGATCGACTCTACGATAAACTCATGCGACAAGCACGCGAGCAGTTCTCCGACCGCGATCTGGAGATCGCTGAGTTCATCATCTCCAACATAGAAGATGATGG
>JAFGPO010000143.1 GCA_016936155.1 Caldifarciminota bacterium | reverse complement strand
TTCCAGGTTATTTGGCGTTTTCCAACTGACAGTACCCGGGTATAGCCAGATAATCGATAATTATCGATGAGAGGTGCAGATGAGCACCTCTCATCTTTATTTGTATATGCCGAACCGGGAAAGTATAAATGCGTACTCAAACGCGATATCTTTCAAAAAATCATATCGTCCGGATGATCCGAGGTGGCCCGAATCCATCTTGGTCTTTAAAAGCAGGATATTATTGTCAGTTTTCAATGCACGCAGTTTTGCCGCCCATTTCGCGGCTTCCCAGTACATGACACGCGTGTCATTCAATCCTGCAGTGATGAGGATGTGCGGATACTCCTGTGCCGTGACATTGTCATAGGGCGAGTACTGTATCATATAGTCATAGTATTCTTTGTCCCCTGGATCGCCCCACTCTTCATATTCACATACGGTCAGGGGAAGCGTTGGATCGAGCATCGTGTTCATCAGGTCAACAAAGGGAACATCGGCGATCGCAGTATGGAAAAGTTGAGGTTTCATATTAAGGACAGCGCCGATGAGCAAACCGCCGGCACTGCCACCTGTAATTGCGATGTGATCCGGCGATGTATACCCTTCTTTGATCAGGTGCTCGGCGCAGGCGAGAAAGTCAGTGAATGTGTTCATTTTCTTAAGGAGCTTGCCCTGATCGTACCAGTACCGTCCCATTTCACCGCCGCCCCGGATATGCGCGATCGCGTAAATACATCCTCTATCGAGTAGGCTCAAGCGGTTCGACGAGAAATACGTGTCCATGCTCGAACCGTAAGCTCCGTATCCCTCCATGATGATGTTGTTTGTCCCGTTTTTCAGCATACCTTCTCGGTACACCAGGGAAACCGGCACGCGGGTACTATCCGGAGCGAACGCGAAGAACCGTTCCGTGCAATAAAGATTCTTGTCATAACCACCCATTACTTCATATTGCTTTTTCATGATTGCATGACGTGTTGTCATATTGTAGTCATAGACCGTGCGCGGCGTTATAAGTGACGAATAAGTATACCGTACATGCTCGGCATCGAATTCCCGATTTGGATGACGCCAGTAGGTGTACACCGGTTCTGGGAAATCAATGTAGTGTGACGTGCGCGTTAACAGGTCGGAGATCTTGATGTGTTCCAGTCCATCAATACGCTCGTAGGTGACCAGATAATCCCGGAACATATCGAAGGATTCGATTTTCACCGAATCGTTGTGGGGAATGTATGTTTCCCACGGTTCGGTTTGAAATGTCTCGGTCGATGTTTGCATGATCTTGAAATTCGGGGCATCATCGTTTGTAAGGATGTAAAAATAGCCGTTGTTGTGTTCAACATAATATTCTACCTGGTCCCTGCGCGGGGCGAATAGCTGGAATGGATCCATGGGCGTATCTGCTGCGAGGATATGCGTTTCGGTTGTTGTATGACTTCCGATATCGATCACCAGGTATGTTCCGCTCTTGGTCCTTGATATGTACAGCCAGAACCGGTCATCATCTTCAGTGAATACGGCACGATCGTTTTGTGGATCCGTACCTGACACATGTCGGTAGAGTTTATATGGTCGTTTGGCTTTATCAAGGATCGTATAGAAAAAGGTCTGGTTATCATTAGCCCAGGCAACCGAGTATCCACAGTTTTCGATCGTCTCATGGAACAGAGTGTCATTGCCAAGGTTTTTGATATAGAGCGTGTACCGTTCATCGCCGATCGTGTCAACGCTATATATGAGCAATTCGTGGTTCGGGCTCACCTCAAGAACCGCGATCTCGCAGTAGTCGTGCTCCTGTGCCAGTACGTTGTGATCGAGCATGACTTCTTCCTCTGCATCGAGGCTGCCGTGTTTTCGGCAGTATATCGGATACTGCCGGCCCTCCTCAGTGCGGGAGTAGTAATAGTAGTCGTCAATGCGTTCGGGCACTGAAAGATCGGTCTCTTTGATACGCCCGAGCATTTCCTCATACAGGATTTTTTGGAACGCCTTCGTGTCCTGCATAACGACGTCGGTATAGTAATTCCATGATTCCAGATACTCGATGACCCGTGGATCGTTGCGGTCGCGGAGCCAGAAGTAGTCATCAACGCGGATCGTGTTGTGCACCGTGTCGACCTTCTCGATCACGGGCGCAACCGGGGGCTGTAAAACCTTGTTCTGGGCGGACAGGCACTGCACACATGCGAAGATGATCATCATCTGGGAAGGCAAGGACAGTATTTGTTTTTTCATGAATCCATTGTAGCGAGGCGCATCATGAATGTCAAGATGCCCTCGATTAAAAACGCAGAGCAAAAAAAGAGAGCGGCTTTCAAGCCACTCTCTTTTGATCGTTATAGAAACGTGCTATTTAATGAGCAGCAGTTTCTGCGCTGAAGCGTGATCGTCAGTCTGGAATTTCAAGAAGTATACACCGCTTGAAACGGCACTGCCTTTATGGTCGACACCATTCCACACCAGATCGTACGCACCAGCTTCTTGCGGTGCGTCAACAAGCGTGGTCACCAGTTGCCCCGTGATATCGTAGATCTTCAGGGAGACATGCTGGTTCGTGTTCAGCTGGTATTGTATCATCGTGTTGGTGCGGAGCGGATTCGGCGTGCATGAAAGCAGAAGCGCACTCGGCGTTTCAGAGGGAGTTTCCTCGACCCCGTAGTAGGTGATCGGGATGACCTTCATGCGGATCATGTAGTCGCCGCCAGCATATGGAGCCATCTGCCATGCATAATCGATCCATCCCCACATACGCTGCGGGTAATGCTGAATTGGGTCCATGAGTAATCGCGTGGTGTCACCGCTTGAAGCCCGGCAGATGAAGCCGGAGACAATGTCGCCGCGCAGCATCACGTTGAGATTAGTGACTTCCAGAACGTTCCAGGCATATCCTGGTGACTGCAATCCCATGAGCGAATCGAGAAGTGTACCAGGATTTCCGGTCGTGCCGCGATACATGTGAAGATCGAATGGTCCTGGACCATCGAAATAGAGCATGACCTTATGAACGAGACCGCTGTCAATACCAACATCGGTCAGCGTAAACTGGACGAACAAGCCGTTGCCGGGCAGCAAATCCCCGGGGATCCAGTACGGCTGGTTCTCATCATAGATGATAGTACGGGCACTCGTGACCTCAAAGGTATAGACCGGTGTGGCCTTTTCGTTGCCCGCAAGATCCGCTGCCGTAATCTGGTAGTAAACATCAGTGTGCCAGGATTGCGTCGGGATGTCAGCTTCGTACGTATCGCCGCCGGTGTTTGTCATCTGGACATCAATCACCGAGCCCTGTTCGATCTGATAGTGCAGGTATACAGAATCAGAATCGACGCCTGATCCCTCATCCGTCACATCCGCGGAAATGGTATACGTATTCAATGTATCGGTCGTATCGGTCAACGGCGTATGGACGATCGTGGGTGGCTGTTGATCCGGGGGCGGGGTATCGGCGATGCGCACATCGTCGATAAACCATCCTTCACCGCCGGCAAGAGCGTCTGATGCGAACGTGAACCGCAACTGTATCTGGTTTCCGGGTGCGGCATATCCGAGTGCTATGAGATCTTCCGAGGTCACAGTGACCCACAGCGGATCCGTATCATAGCAATATGCCCATGCGTAATAAAGCTGGCTGCCACCGGCAAGCTGCTGGTCGTATGTCGGATTGAGGTGTCCAAGTGCATCCTCATCGATCTGCTGCCATGTTGATCCACCATTCGAAGATATCTGCACGATGCCGCCGTCGAAATTGGTCATTTCCCCTTCGAAATCACCATAATAGGAGAAGGTTACATAGAGCGAGTCCCAGCCTGTGAGACTGATGGTCGGTGACGTGAGGTGGCACATATATCCGGGATTAGCACCACTGCAGGGATAGGATGCTGTGTCATTATGCGGGTGTCCGGCATACCGGTAGCCGGTTCCAGCTGGAGATTGTGGACCATAGGTGTTCGTAGTATCACGTATGCCCCAGCCGCCTCCCTGGCCAGAACTTACCCACGGCGCCAAAGCGCCACGCTCAAAGGAATCCAGAAACGTATTCTGGAGAGGGAGAACCGTTGGCGTGTGCACTACGGTCTTGTGATTTAGATTCACCTCGACATCAGTGGGAGTGAGCATGAAATCGCCTTGCAGGATTATTTCTTTGCTCCAACCGATGCTGACCGCAACGACCAGACATACTGCTGCGATCATGTACATTCTGTTGATCATGAAAACCTCCTTGTTAGTTTGAGGGGGAGGGGTGAAAAAAACCACATTTCCACCTCCCTTCGTATACATGTATATACTATCCATTATACCGTGAATATGCTCGATGTCAATACTTGTCGCCTACGATGGTGCATGCGCGGTCTATTGCCGTCCATGAGAGGTAGTAAGGCAGCAAATAGTCCGGGATATGAGTACGCGCGACCTTGCTGTCACCATTAGTTTCACTGATCATCATGATCGCATAAACACCGGCTCTGGTTTTAATTGTTTTCTTTTCATTGATGTTCATTGCAAAGGCGGCCCGTGATAGAGGATCCAATGCACTGGGTGCGCTCGTTACTTCCTGGGAATAATTCTTTGTTTTGTTGGCTTTGCGTATAACCGCCATTGAATCTTGCCCGTTCCAGGGGAAAAACTCAAACCGGAGAGTCCGGAATGGCGGCTGGATGAGCGTGTCCGGGAGGGGAAAGATATGGGCATCAAGAGTCTTAAATGCGGTTATATCAGTGTTTACATAGTGCCCGAACCGCTCCATGCTTAAGCCCAAGCGCAGCATATCATCATCAGGATCCATGCTCAGGGATAGAAGGAATTCAACGAATGACGTATCGATCGGACCAGAGGATAAGATACTATTCTGTATAAGCGCAGGCGGCGGCAGGTATGCGAATACGCCATTGATGATTTTTGGAGTCGAGTCACTTTCTGATGAAGCGGGGGAAAAGGCCATTTCCTTGCCCATAAGCACGGACCGGTCCACCAGCGTATCCAGGTTTGTAAAGTCAAAATAACAGATACCTTTCCTTTGATCTTTTTCAACGCACGCGGACTGCATGAACGCCACTGCATCGATGTTCTCCCAGAGCAAGCCGATTCCATAAACCGCGTCCGGGGCGATCGAACGGGTATAAGTGAGAATATTCATGAATGGACCGAGTTCCTCGTAATATGACATGACCAGGGGGTAGGCGACCATGGTCCATGCTGGCCAATCCTGGGCAAACCGGTATAACCTCATACCTGGATCAGCAAATATAGCGGTTGTGAGAATGATTGCGGGATGCATCGAGCTCTGTGTGATCACATTCCATGTTTTCGCCACGATATCGTCTATTTTTTGCTTTTTGTTACTATAGTGCTTCCAGTTATGCCATGCCAGCCAGCGCTGGATAAAGGTCATTTGTGGATACCGGATAAGGTTCAGCCAGCGTACCTGGTATCCTTCTAAACCAGTCAATAGACATGCCGTATCAGTTTCCTGCACACCCCATAATGTGCCAGGATACCGTATGAAATCGAGGTGGATGCCAGCAACCGGGTACTCGCTGACGATCTCTCCACAAATATCCGCAATATGCTGCTGGACCGCGGGGCAGGCAGGATCAAGGTAGAGGCCCTCTAATCCAGCGTCAAGCCACTGCTCATACGTATAATCGTGCATACTGCGTCCAGCTATGTCTTTGATGAACCACTCAGGGTGCGTATAGAAGACATGGCGCGCAGAATCCGGCGGATTTTTTAGTGACCAGACCAGAAGCGCATTGACCCACGCGTGAACGCGCAGTGATTCTGCATGCGCAACTTTGGTGAGGGAATCAAGGGGATCGTATTCAGGCGGGGATACTCCTGCCAGGTACTGACTCCGGGGGAGGATCGAGGATTGGTAGTAGGCATACCCTGCGACCACGGTTTGGACATAGAGATCAGTGATACGCATTTCCTTTGCGATCGCAATGATCCGGGCAATTGAATCCGCCGAGGCGATCGAGACCGCCCTGACCCACATTCCGCGCTGGAATGATGCCGGCGGCACAATGACCGGCAAAGTATCAAGGGCAGGTTCAACCGGAGCGAGAACAAGCTGTTTCTTCGCACACGTGAGCATGGTGAGCGATACCAGCAGAAAAGCGATGATCCGGCGGCAAAGGTTCATGGATGCATAGGTACTGTGCCGGTTCATGGGCATGTCTTCAATCGCGGTACGTGACCACGATCGTGCTTTCCGGGTGTTCCTGGGATGCCTCTACGAGGAGCGATGATGCTTTGGGGAATTCCTTCAGATAGAGGCGCACGCTCAGACACCGGAAATCTTTTTTTTCAGTTATCGATTTGGCGAATTCGCCGATAAAGCGGTTGTCCGTGTCGCTCAGGTGGAAATAGTAGTAATCAGGGGTTTGCGAGTGTACATCCTGCTGTGAATATTGGTCACCAAATGAGCCGGTAAAAGGGATGTCATAGTCACCAGCCACGGCGATATAGAGGTACCGGTCAAAATACTCCGGTTCGCACCGGATGCTAAGCATACCCAACAACAGGACGCAAGCCAGTATTTCTTTGCTTTTCATAGCAGACTCCTTGGCCTGGTATGGGTTATGACATTGCGGCAAATGCCCGGGCATTACCGGAGTATCGCAGCTAGGGTCTCAGGCTCTAGGCGATAGGGAGATCCCTTTCCCTGGAAAAATCCGTGGTCATTAATCAGGTGTATGCTGAGTTCTGACCAGCGCACCCTCTTGTCAATATCAGTGCGCTCCACAATCGTGATTCTTTTCAGACAACGGACATTGTGCGCCCATGGGCAGGGGATCGTTCCGCGTGCGTCATTGACCATCGCCATGAGGGTATCCGAAACCTTCACCCAGTCGCCGAGGCCTCGGATTCCCTGGTCGGTAATTTCGCGCATGCGGCGAGCGATCTTTTCCCTGGTTGTGCCCAGTTTCTCCAGCATCGCGGTGTCTGCATCGATGATCTCCCAGACCGTACGCTTGTCATTCCCCATAAAACCGCATGCGGAAAATTTCGACGCATCGAGCATCTTTTCAAATTTCTCCTGTTGCGGCGATTTTTTCATCGTGTTTTTCTCCTATGTGAACTTGTCATAGTAATGCTTTTGTTCTGAAATACCTGCTTCGATCAACACCTTGATCGCGGAATCGATCATCCCAGGACTGCCGCACAGGTATGCTTCATAATCTTTTGCGTCCGGTTGTCTCTTCAAATATTCAGCGGATGCCGTCGTGACCCAGCCAGTGGTACCTTTCCATCCGGCATCCTCTTCGGGTTGGCTCAGTACCGGGATATACGTGAAATTCGCCAGGAATTTCTCGAATGCCTCCATTTCATCGACAAGGAACAGGTCCTTAGTCGTTCGTACGCCAAAGAAGAAGACCGCTTTGCGTGTATTATTCGTATTCTTCATATGGTGCAGCATGCACTTGATCGGCGCGATACCTGAGCCGCCGGCAATGAAAATGATCGGCGCATCGGTCTCCCGCAAGTAGAAATGACCGTATGGACCATTGATCCGGACCGTATCACCTTGTTTCAGATAATCGAACAGGTAGGTTGTGCATATCCCATCCGGGACCCGGCGCACGATGAGTTCAATCCTGTTCGTATCCGCTGGATCGGATGAGATCGAGTAGGCGCGGTATACTTCCTCAGTACTCTTGTGATTGGCAGGTGCAAGTACCTGCACATACTGTCCAGGTTTGTATTTCATGGCTGAAGGTTCGATCAACTTCAGATTGAACTGTTTGATATCATAGGTCAGATCGATGATCTTTTCGCACGTGGTGCGGTATTCCCGGATCGTGAGGAGTTCATCCGGGATCTCGATCTTAAGCTCATTACGGACTTTGATCTGGCACGACAGACGTACCCCTGCGGTACGTTCCGTTGTATCTATAAAAGGTTCTTCAGTTGGAAGGAATGGTCCGGCACCTTCCAGGACTTTCACCTTGCAGTAGCCGCATGTGCCGCGCCCCCCGCATGCCGAGGGGATGAATAGCTTTTCCTCGGTCAACGCTGCCAGTAATGAACCGCCACCCCTGATTTTGATCTTCCGTGTGCCATTATTGATGTCGATATTGACCTCACCGTAGTTTGTGATCACCCTTTCGGCGAAGACAAGGAGCAGGGCTAAGAAGGCGCCGATGCCGCTGATGATCAGGGTTTCGATCATGCTATCCGCCTGAGAGTACGCCGGTGAAGCCGATGAAGGCGAGCGCCATGAGACCGGCAATGATGAGCGTGATGCCTGGTCCCTGCAATCCGGTCGGGATGCGCGCACTGTTCAGTTTTTCGCGGATCCCGGCCATGGCAATAATCGCAAGCATCCAGCCGATCCCGCTGCCGAAACCAAACACTATGCCCTCAGCAAGGTTATAGTCTCTGATCACCATGAAGAGTGAAG
>JAFGPO010000016.1 GCA_016936155.1 Caldifarciminota bacterium | reverse complement strand
TGGGTTATGAGTATATCCTGATCACCGATCACTCGCAATCCGCGCAGTATGCGCACGGCGTCGAACCAAAACGACTTACATACCAGTGGAGAGAGATCGATAAAGTAAATAAAAAGGTGAAAAAAATAACGGTGTTGAAAGGTGCTGAAGTGGACATCAAGAGCGACGGCAGTCTCGACTACCCTGATGCGATCATTAAGAAATTCGATCTCGTCCTCGCCGCGGTCCATCAGGGGTTCAAGAAACGCGTCACCGAGCGGATGTGTGCGGCAATGGAGAATCCCTACGTTGACATCATCGCTCATCCGACCGGCCGCCTTATTGCCCAGCGTGAAGGTTATGATATGGATATCCGCGTGGTCATGGAAAAGGCAGCGGCAACCGGAACCTGGCTCGAATTGAATGCCTTTCCGGACCGCCTCGATCTCAATGACATCCTTTGCAAAACGGCGAAGGATATGGGCATCCACATTTCACTCGGTACTGATGCCCACAGCATAGATGGGTTATCATGGATGCGGTTCGGGATCCTGACTGCCCGGCGCGGCTGGCTCGAACCGAAAGATGTCGTGAACACCTACCCGCTGAAGAAACTGCTGGCGATGAGGAAGTGTCGACAAGCAAATTCCAAATTCCAATACCCCTCTCCTTAATCCTCTCCCTCCGCCAGAGGCGGACACGCCTTATAGGGAGGAGAGGGAAGGGTGAGGGGGTAATTTTTCTGTTTAGGGCTTATTCCAAAATTACTAGAATCTTTGATTCAACTGTAATTTTGAGAATCCCGCGTTCTGTATGCGGGACGGCCTACGGTTTGCGGTCTGTTTACGTGGTCTTGCTGTCCATCCGTTTGAGGATATCGATTGCCGTAGAGGCGACGAAATTATCCTTGTAGGTTGCGGCCTCACGCAGTGCCTGGAGTGCCTTTTCCGTCCCCATCTGCGCAAGGGCATCCAGCACTACCTGCTTGGTTGACTCCAGCAGACCGGTTTTGAACAATGCACGTTCATTAAGGATGTCGACAAGAGCACCCACAATGCTGTCATCTGCCAGTCGTCCCAGAATAGCGATCACTTCCTGACGGGCGGTTTCTTCCTTTTTATCCGGGATACTTTTGCGTGACCGAATCCACGAAAGGAGATCCGCGAGTTTATCCTGAAACATCTCGCGCGGCAACCGTTTCATGGCCTCTATGACCACGACCTTATACTTGCTGTTGAGTGCTCCCTTGATGCCGTCGTACGCTTTGTCATTTCCAATCTTTTCAAGCGCTTCGACGACTGCCTGTTGTACCTCCCGCTGTTCATCATTGATCATCGCCCCGATCTTATCCACGGATTCAGTATGGTGCATTTCCCCGAGGATATACACGCCGTTGCGCCGTATATACCACATTTTGTCCGACAGCATTTTCTCAATCTCACTTACTCCTGATTCTCCGATACGAATAAGCACGTCGATGATCTTCATGCGCACGGCGCGGTCCTCGGTTTCCTTGAGGGTGGAGATGAGAAGAGGTGTGGAAAAATTTGCCATGCTGGTCAGCGCTTCGCGCGCCTCCACAAAAGTCCCCGGGTCCCATAACATAGACACCAGTTCCGGGATATAACTCTCGTCCCGTATCTCGCTGATCGCCTTGATAATTATCTTCTTACGATCCAATAAAGCCGCATCTTTACGCAATAGATGCTTGCCGAATTTCTTTGAAACGAACTGTACCAGGTCATCCTTCTGCTTCTCCTGACACCTTTTAAATAGTACAATGAGCACGTCAACGATACGGCCGAACGTATAGAGTTCCGTTTCCGCATCGGCCATTGAATCAAGCCGGTCAACGAGCAAACGCAACAGGTCGTAACTGTCGGATTCGAAAACCTTTTCACTGTAGGTCATCAGCTCATCGAGCGCCTTGTTGCGCTCTTCGTGCGAGGGATCGCGCAGGCGCGGGAATATGCTGCGCATCTCAGTTTCAAGGTTTTTGCTCATGAACTTGGTCGCTGCCTTCTCGCCTTTTACGGTTTTCATTTCAGTCATAAGACGGCCGACGATCTTCTCAAAATCAAGCTCCGGAACATTAACTCGAAGCGTGGACAGAATACCCGGCAAGCGCGAACCCGTGACGTTCTTGAGGATATCGATGATCTCCTGTTCAATTGTCGGTGTTTTTTCTTTTGCCTTCACGGAAATGATATCGATGATGTCTTCATCCGCCATGCTCGGGATAAGGCTTTTGAACAGAACCGACAATTTTTTGTTCTCGGTGCGGTATTTGGCGACATTCTTCCGTATCGTCGGCGACAGAGCGCTGAGCATGCGCGAGAACACCATGGAATACTCATTCCATCTATCCTCCCCGTATTGATCGGCAATGAGCAAGGCAAGTTTTTCCAGACCGGATATGATCTTGTTGGTCTGGACCTGGGCCGGCTCTTCTCCGCTTAGACCGACACCCGCGAGAAAACCACCGAGCTCTTTGATGCGTTCATCATCAGACATGGCGACCGGCGCATTCGCCAGTGAATCGAGGAACTGTTCCCAGTTCATGGCGGTAGTCTCGGCGGAACTGGAGATGACTCCGACGCGGAATTTGTTCACCTGGATCCCGGTTATGCCGCGGGCGTGGATGAGCGCGACGATATCCCCATAATCCTGGAGATCGGCAGGAGTCGCCGCCATGGCGGCGAAGTACTCTTTGATATCCTCTTCAGAACATTCCACGCTAAAGGAAACACTTTTCACATCGAGCTGGCTGAAACGGTGGACAAGGCTTTTAATGATCGGCAGGCGCTTGGAATCGAACCGTTCCTCACCGATCATGATGATATCCTCCATGACAACGAGCGTCACCGACTGCTCTTCGATCGGCACTTCTTTAAGAAGGATACGCAAGCGCTGTACGACCGGCTGAAGCGACGGATGTCCCTTGGGATAGGTCCGGGATATATTGATCCCCAGACCGATCTGTTTGATGAAATCGTTCAAATACTTTAGAGAATAATCAGTCATATCTTATTTTTTCATTTTATACTCATATGCCCTGATTGTCAATCCGTCTTTCACGAATTCACCGATTTCGGTGTAGCCGAAAAAAGCCTTTGTCGCCGCGTACAGATGTTCACACACAAGCACGGTATTCTCCTCGGCATTCTTCTGCAGGACTTGACTTTTGAAAAAACCTTTGGTCACGATCACGGAATTCATAAGACTGCTTTTTACGTTGAAGAGAGTCGTTGCCTCTTTCGCCATGCCGATCTTCAGACCGACCGGGTTCTTCAGATATTCCTTCTTGTTGAGTTCATTGAGTTTTTTAAGCATGTCCTCAGCCGCAAAGAGCGCCATGTGGGGGGCAAAACCTGATGTTTTCGGATAACCGAACACACTGACCACTTCGTCGCCAATGACCTGGTATATAACGCCCTTATAGGATTCAATGATCTTCGAGAATATCTCAAATACCTCGCTGATGAACGACATGACATCTTCTGCGATCATTGATTCGCTCATGCGGGTGAATCCAGAGAGATCCGCCCTCATGTATATCAGGTTTAGTGTCTCCCGGTCAAGTTCCTTGGTTGCACTCACAAAATTCCCGCAGGATGGACAGAAACGTATGTCAGAATCAAGGTTTTCACCACAGAATTGGCACTTCATCGATCAAACCTCCAGAAGGGTTGAATATTCAGGACGGCGGCTGAAAGCCTCCTGATGTTCTTTGTGTAATTTGAACTTGAGATCATCATAGACGAGCAGCGCTTTTCGTCCATAGTAGCGTGCTTTCTCCAGATCGTTCCGTGTTTTGTAGATCTGCGTCAACTGGTATAGGGCTTCGCCGATCAAAGGCGTCATTTTGATCATATCCGCGATATCCAGAGCCTGCATGGCACGATCGACCGCTTTTTCGCCCCCGACCGAGGATAACAGCAGATGGCACCGCGCGGCAATTTCTTTCTGATCCATCTGCTCAGCACTCGTGAGCGCACTTGTAACATAGTCTCTAGTCTTTGCATAATCCTGCATAATAAAAAATATCAGCGCTTTTTTATAATTTAAATTGGTCAGCAGGTGCTGGCGGATCAAAAAAGATACCTTGTTATCAACCACATCGATGTACGGTTGAATATCAAGATTCTCATGCTTGAGCAATTTCAGGTGCGCAAGATCAAGCGATGATTGAAGGAAATATTCAGTATACCCGAGATCATCAGCCTGCGCGTGACACCCCTTCATAAGCTCTTCCGCTTTGATCAAATCCCACATACGGTAGTAGATCTCGCTCCGCAAATATGTGAATTGTGTCCGCCAGCGTTTTTCTTCCGGCGCGAGAAGGTCATCAAGACAATATTCCGTATATTCGAGAGCCTGTTCATAGTTGCCTAATCCTTTATGAAGCTGGGCAAGATTGTACAAACACGAGATCTCACCGCTGGTATCATGCGCGTCGCGTGCCGCATTCCAGCTCAAATTATAATTTATCATGCTCTTTTCATATTCATACTTGAACTGATATACGAAGCCCAATTCCGAATACAGCGTGGGCAACAGTTCCGGTCTTTTTTCAATGCTCTGCTCGATCAGCGTGAGGAGTAGCTCTTCGGCAGCGCCATAGTCGTTTTTCAATAACTGCGCGCGCGCCTGTCTCATGTTGAAATCCATGACCTGGATATGCTGTTCCCGGGCAAGCGCGATCTCAAGGCCCTGTTGCGCACACCGCTCCATCTTCTGTATGTCCCCCTGGATCTCATAGATATCCGTGAGGTTCAAGAAAATACCCTGCCGTTCATGTGCAGAGATCGTATAGAGTTTATCCTGTTCAAACTTGAGCACGGTGGTATAGTAATTCAGCGCCTGTTCAATGGCGAACAGGTTCTTTGCCTTATTGCCGGCGTTGAGAAAATAGTATGCGGCTTTCTTGTAATTCTCACTTGCCTGGTAGTGATGGCCGATCTCCTCATAGAACTCAGACAGGCGATCTTCATATAATTCTTCGAACAATTGACCGACGCGCGCGTGTATCTCGCGGCGTTTCCGCAACGGCAGTACCGTATATGCGGCATCCTTAAGAAGGTTATGCCGGAATACATACATAGGATCCTGTCCGTTCTGGGTGAGCACGATATATCCCTCTTCGATCAGATAATAGAGCTGCTCATTTAAATACGTAGAATCCAATAATTGTGTCAGGATACGCGCACTGAAGCTGTACCCTATCACCGACGCAAAATCGATGATCAAGCGGTAATCTGCCGGGAGCGAATCAATCGTTGACATCACCACGCCGTACAAATCATCAAGGAATGAAAGCCGCTGCTCCCGCTCAAGCTGCCAGCGGCCGGATACCTTGCGTATTATATTCGTACGCTGGGTATTGCGGATCGCTTCGATCGTAAACAGGGGATTGCCGCCTCCGGATCGGTAGATGAAATCAATGAGTTTCTCATCGACCTCTTCCAGTATTGCGGTTACCAGATTCTTGATGTCACCCCGAGACAGAGGCTTTAAGGCGATCTCGGATATCTCCACCCCGATGTCCTTCAAAAAATCCCGGGATACATTGACCATAAGGAACATGACCGGTTCACGTGCGAGTTCTGCTGCAAGGTAAGCAACAAGATTTTTCGACATGCTGTCTGCCCGGTTGAATTCCTCAAAGACGAGAACGAGCGGTTTTTTTGCACACTCGTTGCGGATCAGATTCCTTACCGACGTATAGATTTCATCGTTTATCGATAGTAATGTATCTTGAGCCAGATGCTGAACATCAGTAAAAAATAAATGCTTAAATCCTTTGATATCATCCGCCGAAAGATCGGTCTTGGCGAGCGCGTTCGTTATCTTCTGCTCCACGATACTCACGGCATCATACTCATTGATTGAGAAATACCGGCGCAGGAAAAACTTGAATGGATAATAAGGAGAGCGGACCTCGTTCGAACAATGGGTCTCAAAAAAATGAAGATCGTCCTGGCTCGCCAGGTACTTAGTGAATTCTTCTTTCAACCTTGATTTGCCGATCCCCATTTGTCCCGAGATTATGCAGAATTGTTCACCGGCATCGCTCAAGATCCGCGCATGATCGCTGAGGATTTGAAGTTCCTCTTTCCTGCCCACGTGGGGTATTGTTTGCCCGGGTTTCGCAGTAAGGTCTTTGGTCTTTTTCACGAGGTAAACATCGATCTGCTCAGCTTTCCCTTTTACGCTGCGCCCACCCATGTGTTCACATTCGATGATATCAATGGTCTTGGCATACGTGGTCTCGCTCATAAGAATCTCATTGGGCGGGCATATCTCGGTCAGCCGGGCCGCGGTATTGATAGTATCCCCGATCACGGTCAAAAATGCCGCCTTTTCCAGGATATACCCGAAAAAGGCTGACCCGGTGTTGATCCCGATACCGATATTCACGTGTTCCAGGGATTTATGCTTGCGTTTGTGTTCATCCCACCATACCCTGATGCGCCACGCGCAGCGAACCGCCCGTTGCGGGTCGTCCATGTGCGCTTTCGGTGCCCCGAATATCCCGAGCACCCGCATATCCGGAAGGATTTGATTGGAGGTACCGCCCAATTTTTTAATAATATCGTCGGCTTCATTCAAACAGGTGCGTATATCAAGCATGATATGGGCATCAGCATGTTCGCTGATGATCTTCTCGAATCCGTTGAAGTTCACAAAAAAAGCCGTAAGGATGCGGAGTTCCCCGCCCAATAGCTTTAACCGGTCAGTCGCCAATTGCTGTTCTTCCTTAAAGATGATGCGGTATCCACATTGGTGGCAGAATCGTGCTTGATCCTGGGTGATATGAGAATTGCACACTGGACAGGTCACCATATTTTCAGCACTCCTGATATAATTGATTTGGGTAGTTCATCCGCTCCTGTACGCACTTGAAAATATTATAGATATATTGTTCTTATTGTCAAGTTAATGATTTTTCAAGGGAATAATGGATCGGATGACTATTGATTACCAGCAGTAATCCCGTATACTAATACATGAAGGAAGATCTGAGAACATATACCCTGCAGGTCCTGCGTGACCGCATGGAACGCGACCACCTTGATGCGTACCGGGGTGATCAGATCTTCAAGTGGATATGGCAAAAGAACGCCTGTGATTTCGACCATATGACGAATCTATCCAAAGAACTACGAAAGACGCTTACTGAACGATTCATGATCAGCCGGCTCTCGATCGAAAAGATTGTCCAGGGTAAGGACCAGGCACAGAAATTTCTGTTCAGTCTGCATGATGACGAACGCATTGAGGCCGTGTACATACCCGAGGAACGGCGCCGCACGATCTGCGTTTCCACGCAGATCGGCTGCCCGCTCAAGTGCTCCTTCTGCGCGACCGGCCTCATGGGATTCACGCGGAACCTGGCCGCGCATGAGATCGCCGATCAAGTGCGAACGATCCAGGAAACAATAGGTCAAAAGGCGACCAACGTCGTTTTTATGGGAATGGGTGAACCGCTGCTCAACACCAAACACGTATTCGATGCGATCGATATATTGTGTTCACCAATGGGGTTGGGTATCAGCCAGCGTCATATGACCGTCTCGACGATCGGCATCCTGCCGGGAATGACCGCATTGCTCGAATCACCCTGCAAAATCAAACTGGCGATCTCCCTGAATTTCCCGGATCAAAAACAGCGGGAAGCCATGATGCCCGGCACACGGCAATATCCTTTGGATGAAGTGCTTCGATCCGCACTCCGGTATTCCCGGCAAAGAACCATGGTCACGTTCGAATACGTGCTGATTCGCTCGGTCAATGACAGCATCGGTCATGCAAAAGCACTCCTCGGACTGATCAAAGACATGCCATCCAAGATCAATATTATCCCGTATAATCCTCATCCCCGCCTCCCCTTTCAAGCACCCAGTGAAGACACGCTCATGCGTTTTCAGGATGTTCTGCTCGATTCGCCGCATGTGATTACCATGCGCCGGTCACGGGGATTGGACATCTCCGCCGCATGCGGACAGCTGGTGATTCCTCCGGAAACAAAGTAGACATCGCACTGCTCAACACCATAGTGTTATAAACAGAATCAGGCAATTTTACCTATTGACACGTAGTCATTATCGTTTAGAATAAACGAAGTATTCTGAGTGTGTAACTTAACAGAAAAACACTTATAGAGTATTTCCTTGTATTGGGAGGATAGGCATATGATGATTGGAGAATCTACAGGCTTAATTGTCAAATCGTACACGCATATATCGGCAGGCAATATTACTACCCACGAAGAACATGCATACTGTTTACTATGCCCATAGATTAGAAGACAAACCGCGAGAAGAATGGCAAAGACTTGACGAACACTTGAAGAATGTCGCCGCACTCGCCCGCAAATTCGCCAAACCCTTCGGGGCAGGCAACTGGGCCTATGCGGCAGGGTTGCTGCATGATATAGGGAAATTTTCGGATAAATTTCAGGAGTATCTCACACTACCCGCAGAAAAACAAAAGAAGCTTCGCGGGAAAATTAATCATTCATCTGCCGGTGCTCAGGAGGTAATCAAACTAATTATTGACCAAGCCGGAAAGCCAAACGAAAATATTGCTAAAATAATTGCATATGCGATAGCCGGTCACCATGCGGGATTGGCGAATGGCAAAGATAATACGCGTGCCGACCTGGAAACACGACTCTATGTCAGAGAAATAGATGACTATTCACAATGGCAACATGTGATCACCCCTCCCCAATTATCCAAAAGTGACATAGAAGAATTGACTAAAAGCCTGCAGCGCGAAGAACATTACCAGACTGCTTTCGCCATATCCTTTTTCATCCGCATGTTATTCTCATGTGTGGTTGATGCTGACAGGTTTGACG
>JAFGPO010000142.1 GCA_016936155.1 Caldifarciminota bacterium | reverse complement strand
TACGGAGATTTTTTATCACTGCAATCTTTGTGTTATCTGTGTAATCGATGAATCGGAGATTCAAGAAATCCGTTGCTCTACGCAATGCGGATTATTAGGCCAAGTGGATATGAAATCCAAACAGCTTATAACACATTGCACAATTGGAAACAAATCCTGGATTGTTTACAGTTTCACTGCTTCAATGATCAAAACCGGCGGGACGCGGTTCTCCTCTTCCCAGTCTGCCGGACGATTGCGGAGGGCGCTGGCGCGCGGCCTCGGTTCAATGAGATCCTGCACCACGAACCCATGATTCTTCAGCGCATGGAAGTAATCTGAAAGAGGACGGATGAAGGTGAGCAGCAGAGGCAGTTTACCCCATTGCGATTCCTGGATCCCGCGCCGGAAATAGTCTTTTACCATCAGATATAAGGAATCCTCGGTCCGAAGACTGTCTGCAGGAACACGTTTCCACCCGCCAGACTGCCAGTTGAAACACGGATGCTCGATCAGGAAAACGAAGCGACCGCGGGATTTCAGCACGCGCGCCATCTCCCTTATTGCCCGGTCATAGTCCCGGACATCGCACAGCACGTACACGGATACGATAAGATCGAAACATCTGCTCTTAAGCTGCGGGACATGCGCGAGATTAGCCTGCATGTATTTGATGCCCAATGGTTTTTTGCTTTCATAGTGCCTTGCGATCTCGATGAACTTTTTCGACAAGTCGACACCAACAACATTCGCCCCGCGTTCAGCCAGAAGCCGCGCCATATATCCCTGACCGCACCCGGCATCAAGCACTTTCTTGCCCTTTACATTTCTGATCAAAGAGAAGAGCCCGGGATTGAACAGGTGCCTCCGGTAAGAATCACCGTATTTGGTATACCCTTTATCCCAGACTTTAGCACCCAGATCCCAGCGCCTCTGCACTTCAGCCTGGGAAGGTCGCGCAAATCGACCCGAAGCCCAGCGCACCACTATCCCCGGCTTGATCACGGATTCGGGATTCAGGCCGAGGTGCTTTCGCCGGGCAGTTGCACTTTTCTGCCAGGGGTGAATGCCCTTGTATTCAAGAAAATCCATTGCCGGATGATAGCGCTTGCACGTATCGCACCACAGCGCATAGTAGTAATCCCATGCCCAGAAACGCTTTTCTGCCTTTTTATGGCGCGGCGCGCACTTGATACACAGGAACTTCCTTGTCCGATCGCACCAGGCCACGGCGTGGAATGGAAAACTCCTGCCGCACGTATCGCACATGAACTGCCAGTGCCACGCGCAGCGCGGAAAATCGCTTTCCAGATCCTTGCTTGTCTTATGCACTTGATACGTTTTATCACGTTCGCGAATTATCGTACAGTATTTGCAGCGCGCCATGCAGGTATTCCTCCTTAGTTTTTTATAATAATAGCCAGTATACAGAGAGACCTCGCATATGTCAATGAACTGTCCCTTTCTTGACACTGTGAACCTGGCCACTATAATTCACATAGACCATGAAATCAAAGCGAATCCAAACACCACCTGATATGGTTCTCCATACAAAATTGACATTACCTGAAATGAAAGGCAGGATCATCAACCGAGAAAGACTTATTGGATTGCTCCAGGAAAATGAAGAAAAAGATATCATCCTGATCATTGCCGATGCGGGCTATGGTAAAACCACTCTGGTAAATCAATGGATCAGAAACACCGGCTATCCTTGTGTTTTTTATTCGCTGAACCAGGAAGACAGTAATTTTGATCTTTTTTTAAATCATCTGATCGCTGGTTTTGAACAGGGTGAACCGGATTTCTTAAAAAACACCAGAGAACTCGTGCACTTAAATAAAGAAATCCGCAGTAATACCAGCATGGTCATGGGCACGTTGGTCAATGAAATCCAGAAAAACGCAAAAACACACGTATATGTAATTCTGGATGATTACCATACGATCGCTCAATCAAGTATGGTGCATCATGCGATCCAGTATTTGATTGAACACTTACCGTTAAAACTCCACATCGTTATTACTTCCCGCGTATCACCGACTCTCACCTCCCTGACAAAATGGCGTTCGAAACAACGAATATTCGAATTAGAAAGGGAGGATCTGATTTTCACGACTGATGAAGTAAAAGAACTCATTTGTGACGCGTATGATCTTACCCTAACCAGCAAAGAATTGCTGCGTATCAAGCAATATACTGAAGGCTGGATAACCGGTATCCAGCTCATTCTCCAGTCATCCGGACTCCACCGTATTGCGATCAAGGATACTTTGAATGGCTTTCTTGAAGCCAATGAACCACTCTTTGATTATTTTGCCCACGAGGTGCTTTCATACGAATCGCCCCGTATTCAGGAATTCCTGGTGCAGAGTTCCCTGCTCGATACCCTGACACCTGATACATGTGATTACATACTCAGTAGATCAGACTCGCGCAGACTTCTGCCTGACCTGGAGCACCGCCACTTATTCCTTTCAGAAATTCAGAAACATGAATACACGTTCCACCATCTTTTCCGCAAATACTTGTACGCACGCTTAAAAAACCATAAAGAGTATAAAAGACTCCATGTCCGGGCAGGAAAATACTACCAGCGCAAAAAATTGTTCGACTTGAGCATAAAACACTTCCTTCGGGCTGAACAGTACTTGCATGCTGGTAAGGCAATGCTGAATTCGATACGGGAAGATACAGCCGGTCGCATCTCCGGGGGTATTGATACCACAATCCTGCGCGCTTACCTGGATGAACTTCCCGACCTTGTACTTCAACAACTGCCTGAGCTCCTGGTGATCAAGGGAACGCTGCTGCGCGATGCGGGAATGCACAAGAAAGCACTGGAATTGTATGCCCTCGCTGAAAAAACTGCACAGACACAAAATGATAAGACAACCTGTGCCCATAGCATTTCAGAAAAAGCGCTCCTCAACTGGCTGCAGGGAAAACACACCACCGCACTTTCGCTCCTGCAAAAAGCGCTGCGCACCTGCCCTTCTGGCAACAAAATAATGAAACTTCACATCCTCAACCTTCTTGCGCTTGTCTGGCAGGATCTCTCAGACCTGAACCGGGCAAAAACCTACCTGCGTAAATCCAGAATGCTTGCCCAGGAACTCAAGATTGAGTATGACCAGATCATCCTGACATCCAACCTTGGGACGATTTACCTGCAGGAAGGAGAGATCAAGCGAGCCTATGAAATATGCAAACCCCTTATACCGCAACTCGGGGAACATTACTATTACAAAGTTGGAGTGATCTACGCCAATGCTGCCCGGGCAGCACTTGATTATGGCGATACAGCATGGGCTGAATCGTGTCTGTTCAAGGGCTGGAACATTTGCCGTCCTTTTGATGACCGTGTATCATTGGCCACGCTTAACCATTGTTTTGGACTTTTATATATGTACAAGGAACAATGGGAATCCGCTCACACGCATTTTATAGAAGCGCGCACTGTTTTCAACACACTGCGCTGGCGACGCATGGAATCCTCGGTTCTGCGTAATATCGGAACGCTTTTCCGCTTACAAGGCGATATGCAAGCCAGTTTGAAATCGATAGAGCAGGCCGATTTGCTACTCAGGGATCCGATCCCGCAAAAAACTGCACATTCGGCATTCCTGCTTGCAGACCGCGCTTTGGTTTATGTTGAAAAAGGGGATTTCTCCCGGGCGCAAAAAACCATTACCCGTTGTTTGCACGAATCGCGGCGCAAACACTGGCGCCTTGGAGATATGTATACTCTTCTTGTTAAAACGCTCATTGCGGTACGCGGCAAGAATACAAGGAAAACAAATGCCCTGATACGTGATCTGCTGCAGATAACGAACAAATACGGCTATCATGGTATTCTCGCCCTCGAACTCAAGCACCAGCCTGAGGTGATGGCATTTATGACAGATGTCCCTGCATCCAATGCCTATCTTGAAAACCATGGCATCAACCCGCGGCGGTCATTGATCAATGTAATATTCTTCGGTGGATTACGTCTTGAAGATCAAGATCAACACAGCATTCGATTAAACTGGCCCACGGAAAAAACAAAATCCCTTTTTGCATTCCTTGTTTTTCACCGGGCAAGACAACTGACCCGCAACCAGGTGCTTGATGCATTGTGGACTGGACTGGATAATAAACGGGCTCATGAGAACTTCAGGACCACTGCCTACCGCATGCGGCAGACATTGAAAAACGCGAATATACCCAATATCGCATTGGATACTATGTTCACCTGTCAAAAAGGGCGGTATATCCTGGTTCCGAATGTCACCATTGAAAGCGATATTGATGATTTCACCCGCATCCTGAAACTGGCTGATATTGCACCGACTGACCGGGGAATAAAGCAAGCGCTCGAGCAGGCGATCAACATGAGCCGCGATTCCTTTTTACCGGATATCTATGATGAATGGGTGGATAATGAGCGTTCGCGGGTGCGGGAGCAACGCCTGATTGCTTTACGCCGGATCATAGCAACCGAAGCCCGTCTCAAGGACCACAAGGCATGCGCAGAGCATTGCAAACAATACCTTATGATCGAACCTTTGTCCGAAGAGATCGTGTGTATATATATGAAAAGCTTGAAAATCCTCGGCAGACTCTCGGAGATCAGAAAAGCATACAAAACCTTCGAAAAAACGCTACAAAAAGAATTACAGAGTGCGCCCGCGCCTGAAACCCAGCGTTGTTATCACTCGCTGGCAACATAATCCTGTACCCGGATAAGCCAATTTTGTTATGCTTTTGTTATGTTCTCCATTTATATTATATAGCAAGTAAGGAGGTATGGATATGAATAGCAAAAAAGTAATCATATTACTCATATGCCTGTTATGTTTTGGGTATGGACAATATAAATGGGAACGGATATACGGAGGAGACGCCCGGGACCAGGTATTTTCCATTGTCTGTGCTCTAGATGGTGGTTTTATCGCCGCTGGTCTTACTGCCTCGTTCCCTTCAAAATGTTACGAGATGTACGCGGTAAAAGCCGACATGCACGGCGATTCCGTCTGGGCAAAGAATATCGGCACGCCGTTCAATGACTATTGCTGGTCCATTGCCCCGGCGCATGACAGCGGCTATGTCCTGCTCGGCGCCACCGATTCGATATTCCAAACCGGACCGCACGATATCTACCTCGTGAAGATCAATGAACAGGGTGACAGCGTGTGGGCGCGGGTGTACGGCGATACCACAAGCGGTCAGTATACTAATGATGTCGGACACGAAATTGAACCGACGAATGACGGCGGTTATGTCATCGTCGGATCCACCGAGTCATACGGAGCAGGCCTGCACGACATATATTGTATCAAAATCGACGCTGCCGGCGACACGCAATGGACACGGACGTATGGTACAGCGATGTATGAAACCGGACAAGCCGCGCTTCAAACCCATGACAACGGCTATGTAGTCGCGGGTACGACCTATGAGACGGGTTTGAGTCAACAGATCTGGATATTACGGCTCGATAATAACGGTGATACCATGTGGACGCACCTGTACGGCGGAACGGGGAGCGAAAACGTTACGGATATCGTGCAGACAATAGACCATGGCTTTGTATTTGTCGGCAGCACGACCTCGTACGGGGCAGGCAATGACGATCTCTACCTGATGAAAGTCGATTCCCTTGGTGTCGAGGACTGGTCCAAGACCTATGGATTTCAATATCAGGACTGGGGGAATGGTCTGGCATACACCTCGGACAGCGGATATATTATTATCGGCGCGACGCGGACATCGCCGGATCCTGAAGATTGCTTTGCCTGGCTCCTCAAGACCGACGGCAATGGCGATACAACATGGACACGCTTTAAACCCACGGGGTACGGTTCCGCTAATGGCATGGACGTACAACAAACCCCGGACAACGGCTATATCATTGGCGCGATCACCTGGGAATATGGCGGTGATGATGATTTTCTCATTATTAAAACGGACCATGATGGCATTTCCCTGATCGAAGAATACGATCATCACAACACACCATCTCGTGCCGCGTACGCTGTCCCGAATCCCTTCACCTGCTGCACATGCGTACAGGGGCATGAAACCGATATCTATGAACTATATAGTACGGCCGGACAACATATTGGTACATGCTCGGGGAGAAAGATCGGCAGCGATCTGCCCAGTGGGGTGTACTTCCTCTCACCGCGCCTGGGGGATCATGCTCCGGTCATGATCATAAAAGTACGGTAGGAGGCTGTATGAACAATGTTACGAAACTCATCGTTTTAGTGTGCACATGCTGGATACCCCTTCGTGCCCAGTGGGAAACCGATACGCGGCTCACCTATGCCGACGAAACGTCAACACCGGGCGCGAGCAACACATGGTCGATCGCCGCCCACCACGATTCGGTCTATATCGTGTGGACTGATGCGCGTGACGGCAACTCGGAGATCTATTTCAAGCGCTCGCTTGATGCCGGTACGACATGGGAGCCGGATGTCCGGCTGACCGACGATCCTTCAGTCTCCGGCCTTCCATCCATTCTCGTACATTACACGAACATCCATGTCGCATGGTTTGATACGCGCGCCGGCATGAACAATTTCGAAATATACTATAAACGATCAACCGATGCGGGAGAAACATGGGATCCGGATACGCGCCTGACCTTTGATCCCAACATTTCGTGGTATCAATCGCTTGCCCTGACCGGATCGAATCTGCACGTTGTCTGGCGCGAAACCAGGGACGGCAATTACGATATATTCTATAAGCGTTCAACTGACCAGGGCATTACCTGGGGCGCGGACACCAACCTGATTCAGGCTCCAAACAGTTCAGAAACGCCCTGCATTACCTCGTGCGGAAATATGCTCCATGTGCTCTGGTTTGATAATCGCGACGGGGGAGCGTATGAGATCTACTACAAGCGGTCCACGGATCAAGGTGCTACCTGGGAACCTGATGTACGCCTGACATACGATTCCGGTGTCTCGTTCGGACCATGTGCGGTTGCTCACGACTCCATGGTGCATGTGGTGTTCCAGGACAGCCGCTATGGTAATTGGGAATTATTTTACCTGTGTTCCACTGATTATGGAGTGACTTGGGATTCAGAAGTGCGCCTGACGAACGCTTCGGAAACCAGCGAAGCGCCCTCGGTAGCGGTATCGGTTTCGAACATCCATGTCATCTGGTGGGATAACCGGGATGGCAATTACGAGATATACTATAAAACCTCGACCGACCTGGGAGTCACCTGGCAACCGGATGAACGGCTCACGAACGACGGTTCGTGGTCCCAGGATCCCCATGTCGCAGCGGCTGACTCGATGCTCCATGTGATATGGAAGGATGGCCGGGCTGGAAACGATGAAATATACTATAAACGAAATCCCACCGGCAATCCCGGAGTTAAAGAGAATGACGGTAGTTGTATTCCTTCCGCGCCATGGGTGGTCCCGACTGTTTTCAGAAATGCCATTATGATTCAGTTCCAGACTACAGCGTCTGACCGGATCGACATCGCGCTCTACAACATCGGCGGCGCGAAAGTCTATGAACGGCAGTTTTTGAATATTCAATCAAACCTGGTGTTGAAGGACGATATAATACAAAAACTACCGGCGGGTGTGTATTTCCTGCTTATCGCAAAACAAAAACAGCACAGGACGGCAAAAATAGTGAAAATAGAATAATCGTAAGAGCACCCTCCTTTTTCCTCCCATTAAAGGAAGTCAATGGCCTGAGAAAAAAGGTTCATAATACGGCGTCACTGTTCGCAGCGAGTACAGCAGGTCCGAGGCGAGAAGCACTCTGACACACTTCTCGATGCGCCTGCGAAAACAGCGCAGACATGTTCGAAGAGCATGACATTACACAAAATCCTTCCGACTCCTTGACGCAGTGCCTTTAATCAGTATAATTCACGTTTATTAACTACAAGGAGGTATACATGAATATGCTGCTTATCATTCTTTTGTCGTTCCCTTCAACATTCGGAAGCAAAGGTATCTACCGCACGAAAAGCGCGGATGTTGAATGGATAGAGGAAGCACGGTCGATCCTGACAATCTCCATTGATGGCGAAGGATATCGTCAGGATTACGACGATACACTGTTCGACTATGCGTCCGGACGAGTAACGATCTGTTACACCCCCCTGCAGCGGTTCGAAGGATACACATTATGGCGGGGTCATGGCGAAGGAACCATCCGTCAGCCATTCGATCAGAGCGATTTCACCGGGGATCTCGGGGACCTCGATCTCGGCATGAAATATGCGTTTATTAAATTCGGCAATTCGTACCTTGGCGGTGATCTCGCAGTCACCCTGCCGATCGGACGCGATCCTTACACGAACAACGGCATCATCATCTATCCAAAAGCTTTATTCACGTATGATTTTGGCGACAACTGGAGGGTGTTCCCGATACGGGCACACCTGAATGCCGGTATCCCGATCAACCGTGAGGATCCGGGCGACCATTTTCCGATCACCGTTGCCGCGGCATTCGAATTACCGTCAAGATTATTCACGTATTTCATGGAAATAAGCAGGATGCATGAACGGGACTGGGATTGGCGTTTTACTCCGGGGATAAAGCTGCACCCCTTGCACCGTGTATGCCTTACTATGGCAGCGGATCTCGGTCTCACTGAGGACTACTGGCTTGTCGGCGGGAACGTTGGCCTGTCCGTGAGTTCAGTACTGGTGCGGGAACGGGAGACCCGACCGACCGGGACTCTCGCTGGAGAGGTGCGGGACCGAACGACCGGGGATCCCATAGCAGCGAACATCACGCTCACCGAACTCGACGAAAGCGTCATGTCTTCTGATGATTATGGCGTATACAAATTCTATGGCGTGCCACGAGGTGTCTACACACTCCTGGTCCATTCGCCCGGGTACAAATCAGAGAGTAAAATGGTGGTGGTGGAGCGCAACCACACCACGTCCAATGATTTCTTCCTCGAGCGCTCTCTTATCAACTTCAACGGGATCGTGCTCAACGCTGCGAATGATGAACCGATCGCCAATGCATCAGTCCGAATCGATGGTGAAGTCACGATCACAGCATTAACGGATAACGATGGTTTCTTCATGGAAATGCTCAAGCCAGGTACCTATGAGGTCAAAGTCAATAAAAAGGACTTTGCCCAATCGATCCAGGAGATGTCGCTCATCACCGATGTTACTGATACGGTTGCACTGAAACCGATCGCGGCGGTGGGAGAAACACCCGAAGCGATCATATACTTCGATCTCGACGATGCGAATATCCGTGACGATCAAAAAGCGACCCTCGACGAACTCGCTGAATTCTTGAAAACCCACCCGACTGTAAACTGCGAACTGAGGGGCCATACTGATCCGTCCGGGAACATCGACTACAACGAGATCCTCTCCCTTGCCCGTGCGAACAGCGTGAAAGACTACTTCGTCAAAGTGCACGGGATTGAGAAGAACCGGTTATCCACCCTTGCCTACTCGCGCACCAAACTCGTGAAGGAAAACCCGGAAAAAAGCCGCCGTGTCGAGATCTTTTTGATCAAGTAATCCACAACCAGGTTCAAGCAAAAATCCAGGGGGATGTACACACCGTACATCCCCCTTTTTATATTGACAAATCCCAGACACCACCTATAATAGTAGTAAGATGAAATTATTGTAACATATTTGTAATAGGCTGGAGGTACTATTAGACTATGGTAGCAGAAAAAATTAAAGCACAGCCTGGCTTCCGTACACTGCGTAAGTGGGTAGTCGTCATCCTGTTCAGCTCGACATTACTGATCCTTTCTGGCTTGTGGTTCTATTTTCTTGGCTGGGGTA
Source organism: Caldifarciminota bacterium (assembly GCA_016936155.1). Classification (GTDB taxonomy): domain Bacteria; phylum Hydrothermota; class Tepidihabitantia; order SM23-42; family SM23-42; genus JAFGPO01. Next base: position 651 of record JAFGPO010000142.1, on the reverse strand, counting down.
TCGTCCAGGTACAGAGTATCCTGTTCGCCATACCCTGAATACTGACCGCTTTCCCGGGCATAGCGATTACCTACACAGCTGTTAACTGGGTGTGCTATTCGCCTATTATTTTAACCAGAACGCGTTTTTTCCGCCGGCCATCGAATTCGCCGTAAAAAATCTGTTCCCAGGGACCGAAATCAAGTTGTCCTTTTGTGACCGCAAGCATGACTTCCCGGCCCATTACCTGCCGTTTGATATGTGCATCACCATTCGTCTCGCCGGTTCTGTTGTGTTCATAACGATCTGGATCATGAGGGATATGCTCCTCAAGCCATGTTTCGTAATCGTGCAGCAAACCACTTTCTGCGTCATTAATGAAAACGCTTGCCGTAATGTGCATAGGATTCACTAAACACAGGCCTTCCTGGATACCGCTTTCAGCCAGTGCCTTTTTTACGTGCGCGGTGATGTTCACGAACTCAAAACGCTTTTTTGTATCAAACCATAATTCTTTCCGGTGACTTTTCATTATCTTCTTTCCTATTTTATGTACTTCACCTCTGTACGCGGGATCAAATTACCCTGTTCCACAACCGTGGGGGCGGTTTTCTTGCCGACCTCAAAAGGTACTTCAACACGCTGGTACTGCATGCTTGGCCAGAAGGTAAC
>JAFGPO010000141.1 GCA_016936155.1 Caldifarciminota bacterium | reverse complement strand
GGTCTTACCCACGCCGGTCGGACCGAGGAATATGAATGACCCGATCGGTCGGTTGGGATCCTTCAAGCCGGCACGCGAACGGCGGATCGCATCGCTCACCGCGACGACAGCATCATCCTGTCCTACAAGACGCTCATGGATCCGATCCTCCATTTTAAGGAGTTTGTCCATTTCAGATTCCTTCATGCGGGATACCGGGATACCGGTCCACTGCGACACAATACCTGCAATATCATCCTCAGTTACCCGGTCATCGATACCCCTCTGTTCCATCCACGCTGCCCTCTTTTTCCTGTACTCTTCCTGCACCTGCTCCGACTCATCGCGCAGTTCCGCTGCCTTTTCATAGTTACGCGTGTCAACAGCTTCTTTCCCTTCGGCGTGCAATTGTTCCAGGCGCTGCTCCATCTCCTTAAGATCGTCGGGCATGGAGTAGACTTCGATCCGTGCCTGCGCACACGCTTCATCGATCAAATCAATCGCTTTGTCCGGAAGAAAACGTTCCGTGATATAGCGGTCTGAGAGTTTTGCTGCGGCTATAACAGCGCTTTCATCGATCTCGACCCCGTGGTGCGATTCGTAGCGTTTTTTCAATCCTTTTAATATCTCGATCGTATCCTCAACAGACGGTTCCTTTACAAACACCGGGGCGAACCGGCGTTCCAGCGCGGCATCCTTTTCAATGGACTTCTTGTATTCTTTCAGGGTGGTTGCTCCGATACACTGCAGTTCCCCACGGGCAAGTGCCGGCTTCAGCATGTTCGAAGCATCGATCGCACCCTCAGCAGCACCAGCGCCGACGATCGTGTGCATTTCGTCGATAAAGAGGATAATTTCGCCTTTCCCTTTTTTTATCTCATCCATTACGGCCTTAAGCCGATCCTCGAATTCGCCACGGTACTTTGATCCTGCAACCAATGCACCCATATCAAGCGACAGGATCCGCTTTTCCTTTAATATCTCCGGAATGTTCTTTGAAACGATCTGTTGGGCAAGCCCTTCAACGATTGCGGTCTTGCCCACGCCGGCATCACCAATCAGAACAGGATTGTTCTTGGTGCGTCGGGAGAGAACCTGGATCACACGTTTGATCTCTTGATCGCGACCGATCACCGGATCGAGCTTGCCGTCTTTTGCGAGAGCAGTGACATCGCGGGCAAATCGTTCCAATGCCATGTATTTGTTCTCGGCATCCTGGTCTGTGACCCGCTGACTACCCCGTATCGATTGTAACACCTGGTAGGTTTTCTCCTTAGTGACGCCGAATTCCCTGAGAATGCGGCATGTATCGCCTTCCCGCTCTTCAGTCAACGCTAAAAATAAATGTTCACAGCCAACGTATTCATCCTTCATGTGTTCTGCCTCAGCTCGGGCAAGGCTGAATAGTTTTTTCGATCTCGGGGTCATGTATATCTGGGCAGTCGCGCCGCCATACACCTTGGGTCGTTTATCAAGGGTCGCTTCCACGCGGCGCAGCACCATGTCCGGCATGATGTCCATGCGCTTCAATATCTTGCCTACAAGCCCGTCCTCTTGTTTGAGCAGGGCTATAAAAATATGCTCGGTGTCCAGCTCCTGATGATTGTACTCTTCAATGACTTCCTGCGCTGCGGCGAGCGCTTCTTGTGCCTTTTGTGTGAATTTATCGTATCTCATTCCACTATTTGGACATGTTTCTATTGTCTGGGTTTATCCAAAAAATAAACAATTCGCCAATAACCACCCGAAATAGTGTACAAAAATGGTCCAGGATGTCAACAATGCAGGTCTTTACATACACTTGAAAATCGCTATAATAATCAATGCTCACCCTCTATGGTATTTATACGGTAAGCATTATTCTCCTCGTTTTCATTGCCATATACTGGTTGGAACGATTTCAGCACGAGAAACGCGTGCGGACCGTACCTTTAAGGATATGGGTAAATGGATCGCGGGGAAAATCATCAGTAACCAGGCTCATTGCGGCAGGTTTGCGCGTGCATGGTCAACCGATCATTGCCAAAACAACCGGCACCATGCCGCGCCTCATCATTGACAACGACACTGAAGAGGCTATCGTACGTCTCGGCATGGCGAATATCCGTGAACAGGTAAAAATCTTCAAGCAGGCCGTGGATCTCAATGCACAGGCAATCGTTTTTGAATGCATGGCATTACGCCCTGATCTCCAGAACATTGAGTCACATCGTATCGTGCAGCCGAATATCGTGGTCATAACCAATGTGAGACCGGATCACCTGGATGTTATGGGCCCCGGCCTTATGGATGTTCGCAAGGCATATCTCAATTCACTGCCATCTCATTGCATGGTGTATACCACGGATGCGGTCCTGGCTGAACAATGTAGCCGTCGACCCGGGATCGAATGTACGCTCGTGGATCCGTCCTCCCTCACTACATCCACTAAAAAAACCATACATCGATTCACCTATATCGAGCACGAAGAGAATATTGCGCTCGCCCTGTCCGTATGCCGGCATTACGGTATCGAAACCTCTGATGCACTGCACAACATGGCGTTAGCAAACCCGGACCCGGGAGCGCTCAGGCAGTATGATCTAACCTTTGACGCCAAGCATATCAGCCTAATCTATGCAATGGCAGCGAACGATCCTGAATCGACCCGTATTATATGGGACAAAGTGGATAAAAGTCACAGAAAACACATCCACGTATTAGTGAACTGCCGTAAGGACCGCCTGGACCGCACGCTCCAATTCATCGAAATCCTCCGCGAATTCGGGAAAAACGCGGTAAGCATAATCCTGACCGGCGAAGCGACGGGTGTTCTTTCAAAACGGTTGAAAAAATATATAAACAAAGACAGAATCCTTGATATCGGGAACAAGAGTGTTGACCAGGCAAGCGGACTCATTCTGTCACATGTACACAATGACAGCCTGGTATTCGCAATGGGTAACACTGTTGGGTATGGCATGGAGCTGATCCGCATGATCGTCACAAAAGGAAGTCCACCATGCTGATCGAGGCAGTTGGTGTGGGTATGTTCTTGAGCCTTATTCTCACGGAAACAGTGGGGTTGGCTGCCGGTGGTATCGTAGTCCCCGGTTACATCGCCCTGGTCCTTCATGATCCAGTACAGGTTCTCATCACGATACTGGCTGGTATGATAACCTATGCGATTGTTCACGCTCTCTCACGGCGGATGATCATATACGGGCGCAGGCTTCTGATCATCTCGATCCTTGTCGGCTATATCATCGCCTATGTCACACGGATCGCACCCATGATCACAATCGAATCCATCTCGATCAATGTAGCGACGATCGGTTTCGTGATCCCCGGCCTCATCGCATACTGGATCTCCCGCCAGGGTATCGTACCAACGGTGTGTGCAATGCTCATCGTTGCTTCCCTTGTCCGTCTCATTCTTATCATACTCCACAGCGGGGTGATCCTGCCATGAAAAAACGTCAAGGCAAGATCCCGATCCTCACCCTTCTTATCGT
>JAFGPO010000140.1 GCA_016936155.1 Caldifarciminota bacterium | reverse complement strand
TAGTGGTGTTGGTGGGATTGGTGTTGAGTGCATCGTTTGTTGTGGCTGATATCTCACATTATGGACGTAACGTAACATCGATGGACCCCCCGAGTTTGCCCATGCAGGCAGGGGAAACTCTCTATTATGACCCTGGCGCGTTTGATAACGGTCTTGGATTCTATACGGGAACTGGTCTTGAGTGGCCTGATCCTGATAGCACCTATGGTTTTGCGTGCTATTTTGTTCTCCATGACTGGGGTCTCGTGGATCAGAGAGCTATCGGCATAATTGATTATTTCCAGACAATAAATGCTCCTCAATACGACTACAGATTATATATTTGGGAAGGCCAACCTGGTGTGCTGTTGCCCAAGAGCGAAGGACCGCACCTGTATCAGAATATGAACGTCACGATGCCATCGCCCAGTGTCTGGGACTACCATGATGTTTCCGGTCAGTATATTCCTTTGCCTGATACATTCTGGGTAGGAGTATGTTATAATCATTTTCCCCCTGCTGAATCTGATTGGTTTCTTGCTTTTTATTCAGCCATAACTGATCCACACATGTACTTGAACGATATGGATGATGGGAATACCGGCTGGGTGCCGGCGTCAACATGGGGTTACAACTATCCTTACGGCCTCCGGGTTGTTGTCGAGGATGCGACTGGTGTCAATGAAAGGCATGTTCTGATACCGGAAATCAATTCCTTGAATGTTGCGACGATCAGTAAAGGCAGGATCAATGTTGAGTTTACACTGCTTAATCCTGCCCAGGTTAATCTTACGCTTTATGACGCAATGGGCCGGAAATGCCGGCAACTCATTTCTGAGAATGTTACAGCAGGAAAGCACAATCGTTCTTTTGATCTTGACCTTGCGACTGGAGCATATTTTATTCATCTTAAGACCGATACCGGCACGCATATGAGCGGCAAATTTCTGTTGTTCAGATAGTCGAGAGTGATCGTGTAAAAAGGGGTGGCATGCCACCCCTTTTTTTGGCTTGTTGTGAGTATCAATGAGGTCAGAGGCGCCACCCGAATCTCGATATATTTCGGAAATCAGGAAATTTCATGAATATCATTTTACCCCTTGACAAACTCCTTTTTTTCATTATAATGATAATGGAAACCATTTTCAATAAAGGAGATTCAAGACATGTACGGTCGAGGAAAGATAGGGCATAATTGGTGGTACAGGCGGTTTCGGGGCTGCGGTTACCGGATCACCATTCCGCGCGAATCGATACTTGATGTCCTGAGCAGGACAGATGAGCACTTGAGCGCCGAAGACATCTACCTTGCCGTGCATAAGGTCCATCCGACTATCGGTTTGACCACGATTTACCGTACCCTGGAGATCCTCGTGCAGATGGGATTGGTGTTTAAATTCGATTTCGGCGACGGACGGGCGCGTTTTGAGCTTGCTGAGGGTCCGAAAGGAAAGCGCCACCACCACCACCTGGTATGTTCTAAGTGCGGGCGGGTGATCGATTACACTGATTTTATTGACGACGAGATGGAGTTCTTGAGCCGTGCTGAGCAAGGGCTGGCAAAGAAGTTTCATTTCGACATTACTCACCATGTGATACAATTCTATGGTGTGTGTGATACTTGTCAGGGCAGATAAAAATTTTACGCGTTAATGAAAATAATTGTCATTAATATTTTTACAGAGATGAAAGGGGGTGTCTCATGCCATATGGAGACGGAACAGGACCACAGGGCTCAGGCCCGATGACAGGACGAGGTGCTGGTTATTGTGCTGGATACTCTGTCCCCGGTTATTTGAATCCCGGTTATGGTCGGGGATTCTGGGGCAGAGGGCGTGGATGGTTCGGTCGTGGAGGTGGACGCGGGCGTGGTTATAGGCACTGGTTTTACGCCACGGGAATGCCCGGCTGGGCGCGCGCTGGTTATGGAGCGCCAGCCTACAATGGACCGGCTGGTTATCCGTATATGCCAGAAATGACCGCGAAAGACGAAATGAATATGCTCAGGGATCAGGCAAAAATGCTGCAGGATCAACTGAAGGATATTCAAGAACGGATCAGCACGCTGGAGAAGACCGAAGCACCAAAGAAGCAATAGGGTAGATAAGGGGACGGGTGAGAGAATTGCTCCACCCTCCCCTTATTCTCCTCCCTTAAACAGAGGGGAGATGGGTTAGGATTCCCCTTCTTTAAAAAGAGGGGAGATATGGTAAGAACCGAAAGGAGGTTTGCGTATGCGCATAGCACTATCAACGGATGGGAATTATGTATCCGCCCATTTTGGGCGTTGTCCGGCATTCACGATCGTGGACATAGAACAGGGAGAGACTACGAACAAGGCAGTGGTTGATAATCCGGGCCATCAGCCAGGAGCCATACCTCAGTTCCTGCACCAGAAAGGTGTAGAATGTATCGTGTGCGGCGGTATGGGCAGGCGAGCCACGGATTTCTTTGCCCAGTACGGCATTCAGACGATCATCGGCGTTACCGGGACTATCGATGACGTCATCGGGAAGCTGGAGAAGGGTACGCTTGAGGGAGGCTCGAGTCTATGCAGGCCAGGCGCAGGAAAAGGATACGGCGTGGAAAAAAGCGTGTGCGATCATGAAGGGGACGAGACACACGAACATTGAGAAAAGGAGGCCGTTACCATGAAAATCTGCATAACCGCACAGGGAAACACTTTGGAGGGAAACGTTGATCCGCGGTTCGGACGGTGTCAGTATTTTATTTTTACAGACCCGGATACCGGAGAATTCGAAGCCGTGCAGAATCCAAATGTTGAGGCAATGGGCGGGGCTGGTGTTCAATCCGGTCAATTCGTTGCCCAAAAGGAAGTAAAGGCGGTACTGACCGGCAACGTAGGTCCGAATGCATTTGAGACCTTGAAAGCAGCCGGCATTGATGTGATCACGGGTGTTTCTGGTGTAGTAAAGGAAGTTATCGATAAATATAAAGCCGGGGAGCTCAAACCGATCCAGGCGCCAACCGTTGGATCGAAGTTCGGGTTGCCGCCGGGCAAGAATAATTAAGGAGGTGATAGATGCCACGAGGTGATGGACAAGGACCAATGGGAAAGGGTGCTGGAACTGGCCAGGGAAGAGGTCAGGGAAGATTCGGTAAAGGCCGTCCGGGCGCAGGTCCAGGCGGTAATTGCGCGTGCCCGAAATGCGGGGCGCTCGCGCCTCATCAACGAGGACAGCCGTGTTCGATGACCAAGTGCCCGAAGTGCGGCGCACCAATGACACGGCAGTAATATTCAGAGAATAGACGGAGGTTTTATGCCGATATTTACATACCGCTGTAAGGACTGCGGTAAGGTTTTCGATTTTCTTATGATAAAAGCCGGCGAGCAAGTACTATGTACGAAATGTCAGAGTACGAATGTCGAAAAACAGATCACAGCACCAAGCTCGATCCGTATAGGGAGTGGTCAGGCGAAAGGGAGTACGTGCTGCGGGCGTTCTGAGCGGTGCGATACACCGCCCTGCAGCGACGGATCCTGCATACGGGATTGACCGAGTTTCATTCCACGATATGATCATATCCTGCGCGAGTGGCAAGGGCGGGACCGGAAAGACAACGATCGCGACGAGTCTGGCTCTCTCTCTGGGTGCTCCGGTCCAATTCTTTGACTGTGATGTTGAAGAGCCGAATGCCCACATATTTTTAAAGCCGGTCATCACAAAGACCGAACCGGTTTCGATCCCGATTCCGGATATCGATGATGAAAAATGCGACTATTGCGGTGAGTGCGCGCGCATATGCGTGTACCACGCGCTCGCAGTGCTCAAGGATTCGGTTCTCACCTTTCCGCACCTGTGCCATGGGTGCGGCGGGTGCAGTCTTTTATGTCCCCAGAAAGCGATCACAGAGGTCGGGAAAGAGATCGGTGTCATCGAAAAAGGCAGTGCAGGCGACATTGATTTTGTACACGGGAAGCTGAACGTGGGCGAGATCCTGTCGCCACCACTGATACGCGCGGTCAAAAAATACGTGGACCTAAATAAGATTGTGATCATCGATGCTCCGCCCGGCACATCATGCCCGGTTATTGCGGCGATCAAGGACAGTGATTATTGCATCCTTGTGACCGAACCAACTCCGTTCGGTCTGTATGACCTTACCCTTGCGGTCGAGGTCGTGCGTAAATTGGATATTGCGTGCGGTGTTATCATCAATCGCGCGAATCTCGGTGATAGCAGCGTGACTGAATACTGTGACAGAGAACACATCCCGATCCTCATGAGTATACCATTTGATCGGGATATCGCAGTCGCGTATTCGCGCGGGATCTCCATTATTGCGCAACAGAGAGAATTCAGACGACAGTTCCAGCGGTTGTATGAAACGATAAAGGATGAGATCTCATGAAACAGATCACCGTGATCAGCGGCAAAGGTGGTACGGGCAAGACCGTAATCACTGCATCGTTTGCAGCACTCGCAAAGAACGCGGTGTTCGTTGACTGCGATGTCGATGCGGCGGACCTCCACCTTTTACTCAAGCCGGAGATACAGGAAACCCATGAATTCAGAAGCGGCGTAACAGCGCGCATTGATAAAGAAGCCTGTACTGAATGCGGTGCATGCGTTGATGTGTGCCGGTTCGATGCTATCCAGGAATTCACTGTCGATCCGGTTTCATGCGAAGGCTGTGCAGTGTGCAGTCACGTGTGCCCGGTGAACGCGATCCGCATGGAAGAGAATCTGTCTGGCCATTGGTTCATCTCTACGACAAAGTATGGGCCCATGGTTCACGCCCGGCTCGGGATCGCCGAGGAGAATTCCGGCAAGCTGGTGTCGCAGGTGCGTAAAATCGCTCATAAGGTCGCAGAAGAAAAACGCTTGGACTACGTAATCGTGGACGGCCCGCCAGGCATTGGTTGTCCGGTGATCGCTTCGCTCTCTGGTGTAGACCTGGCGCTGATCGTTACCGAGCCTACGTTATCCGGTATCCACGATATGGAGCGGGTTGCGGACGTTGCCGCTCATTTTACCATACCAACCGGTGTTGTCATCAATAAATATGATATTAATTTAGAGAACAGCGATGCGATTCAGGAATTGTGCGATAAACGGAACATCAATGTACTCGCCCGGTTGCCATTTTCCGAGGACGTTGTGAAGGCAGTGGTCCAGGGTATTCCGGTCGTGGAATTCAGTAAGGATGGAATCGTCCAGCAGATCGCCGAACTGTGGAACAAGGTAGGAGTGTTGTAGATAATCCTCAAAAGATAGCACTAAACGATTGAAGATAGGTGTGGATGCTGGAGAGCACCCTCACCCTGATCCTCTCCCTCCACAGGGAGAGGGGAATTTTACTGCTTACGGTTCGCGCTTTCAGGTAGCGTTTGGTACCTGTCGTATCTTTCGCCTTAGGCCCTACGCATTATTCCAATTTCGCACGTATTTGTCAGGTAATACGATACGAAAATGAGAATCCCGTACCTTGTTTAAGTATTGTCTTTTGTAATGCGTATGCTATCCGTATCGAATCCTGCAAAACGCAACGTGAATATTCGAAGCATGAGAAGAACAAGGTGCGGGACGCCTTATTCTTTACGCTTCCGTTCGATCATCGCGAATGTCACGCCGGATGGCTCGTTGAACAGGCATATCGTGGGACCTCCGGGAAAGGGGACGGTCGGGGGGATGGTGATGAGACCCCCATGCATCTCGATACTCTTTACCTTTTCTTTGATGTCATCGACCAGAATGTAAAGCGTGAGAAAGGGCAATTTCGCGTTCAGGAGGGTGAATATGCCTCCGCCGAACGGCTTTTCTGTGTCATTGATGCGTAGATCATGAATAGTGCTGTTCTTATCGTAGGCGAATTTCCAGCCAAAGACATCTTCGAAAAACTTGACCGATATTTCCGCATCATGTGATGCCAGTTCCCAGTAACAGAGTGGATTCTGCATTATTTCCTCCTGTAAAATATCAAGACAAACGCTTAAAACCTCATTGTTGTGCGCGCGATACTTCCTGGGTTTCTGTTTTCTGAAGAAAGATCGTTGTAATGAGCGAATACTCCGCTGGAACATCGAGAATCTGTTTTATATCCGCCTCCGCGATATTGAGAGCACCGTTCCACATAAATCTCAGTCCGAGGATGCGGGCAGTAGTCACTATTTTTTCGCAGGCATGAGACGTGCAGAAATGTTCTGACTGGTTTTTATCCTCACCGAAGACGAATATCTGGATTGGTTCTTTGAAAATTTTTTCCCAATAATCCGCCACCGCACTGAAAGGGAGCTTGGAGTGCCGATGGAATTGCTGTAAATGGGGGAGAAAAGCATTAAGGATTCTGATTTTTGCCGGTTCCGAGTGGATTACATAATAGTGCCAGGTAGTTTCTTTGTCATCACTTAATGAGAAGGGATCCAGAAAGAGGAAGGGGTAGACGATTTGATCGTCTATTCCGTAAGAAAGATTTTCAATATTGACATACCCTTCCTGGTCATTTTGACTGCAGAGTGCAGGATCAGCCAGCACCATGCCAGGGAGCAGCCATGTCACGGCTGCGGCAAGTAAGAAGATCTTCATTATTACCTCCATGTTATTGTCCTTCATCCATATCGAATGCGGGATAAAAATATCTAGGAGAGGATAGATATCGATTTTTCATCAGATGACTAATTCTCCCTGCCCAACATGCGCGCATTGGCCGCCGATATCCACGGCATACGATCCGTTGTTCAGCATACCGCGCATGTGGATCTGGGACGGACGTCCCATTTCTAAACCCTGTTCATTGACGATCTCGAAAGACCGTCCAAATATGTCATGTTTCAAGAGATATCCGGTGAGTGGACCGGCTGCAGAACCGGTTGCCTCAGGGAAAACAGCGAGTTGATTGCCGGCATACGGTTGGTCAGTGAATACGTCAACGAATACGCATTTCTTCATCATGGGATTCTCCTTTCAAGCACGCTGATTGAACAGGACAGCTCATGGTATGGCCTATTACATAGCAGGGCTTGTTTTTTGGAAGTGGAGGGAGTGATGAAACATGCCACTGTTGTATTAACGCTGTCGGCCATACCATAAGCCTCCTGAATGCTATGAATTCCAGTCGCGTAGAAGTTCTTAGCGCCATTGTCGTCATTTCCATCTATACTGTATACGTGATGAAGCTTCGGAAAGTTTCTAATGTTCTCATAATATGCGCAAATTTCATGATAACCTAGATTCTGGGTTCGATAACGTTCTATCATTTGACCTTGATCACCCTGTGTGTTATCTTACCGTCTCCCTGAATGAAATAAATGCCCGGGGTGGGATTTTGTGAGTGGACCTGTTGTCCGGAGATATCGTAAATTCTGTATTCTGAGTCTCCCGGCAGGGGAAGAGGCCCGGAAACGATGGTCGCAATCGAAATCCCGAAGTCAGGGGATGCAGCCAAACGGTGATTTTCGGCGATCCCGGTGCCAGTGTTCTCGTACCATTTCACCTCATTGGTGCCTGCCCAGCTGCTTGCAGCAACGGCATCCGAATCACCATCGCAATCGAGGTCGCAGACATAGAGCGGCCACGCGCGGTATAGGTATGCATCGATGTAAAACGGTGTCCAGGTGATCGGATTGCCGCCGTCATTACGCCACCATACCATCTGGTTTTCCTCAAGGACAGCGCCTATTACATCGATGTCTCCGTCATTGTCCAGATCGCAGGCGTGGACGCTCGAAGTCCCATGCGTATTATTGTGTATGACGTGAGCCTCCCACGAAACCTGGGCGAACGAGAAGATAATGTGTACTATGAACCATGTAACTACCACCCGGAGATTCATTGAATTTTTATTATATTGTAACATACGGCCCCTCTACGTTCTCTAGAAATACAACAGGTATTTGACCTTGACCGCGCCGATCATGTACTGGTGCTGGAGGTCGCCGGTTGCATCCTGTGCGCGGTAGTCATTGAGCGCGATGTAGATCCACGACTTCGGGCGGAAGTTCCAGGTATACAGGAGCCCGGGACGGATTGAATAGAGCTCGGTTTCATTAAAATCAGATTCCGGTGTGAGCGTTACGAATTCGCTGAACAGGCTCAGGCTCATATTGGCAGTGAACCGGAAGAAGAAGTTGGGGCGCACGCGAGACATCATAGAGATGATCGTGTTCGTGGTATCCCATTCGATCCAGTGGTTGATAAATACTCCAGTACTCCAGCTCGGGAGTATCGAATAGCTCAGGGTGAACCAGTTCGAACCCTGGTACGCCGGGTATCCGCGCGCGTAATTGTACGTGTAACCGTACCAGCAGCCGAAGTTTATAATTTGTCCGAAAAGATTGCCCCATGTGCTTAAATTAAAGGACCGGGAAGTGTAGCTGGTATCCGCTTCATACGCCTTACCGAAATTGAAGGATATGTCATTACCCCAGCGGTTGCGGTATTCGGGGATGATCTCAACAGATCCTGCATATGAATAATCAACTGCTCCTGGTTCCTTTGTGAGATGACCGCCCAGGTGAGCGCTGCATTGGCGCAGAAATCCATGGGGGAATGACAGCACAGGACCGGTAAACAGCATATATTGCTGGGCGCCTGCCCAGGGGACGAAGCCGACATCGTTCACATCGAATGAATCCCCGACTGCTGCAGCCGACCCAAAAACGCGCCACTTGTTCATAAGCACATGGAATCCGGATGTGAACGCGAAGTCGCGCATCTCGTTGCGGTCGCTCATTGCGCCCTGGACGAGCAGTTGATTCGCACCTTTGCGCATCGCGCCGTCGATGCCGATCGCGTAGTTGTAGTTGTCCTTTTCAGCCATTGTGCCGCTGAAGAGGAGTCCGATATCAGAGCCCTGGATAATGCTCCGCTTCAAGCGGAATACCCCAAAGCCGCGGTCAGGTTCTATGACCGAATCGTGTTCCTCGTGTTGTCCGGTGTAAGCGCCAAGCAATCCTAGATTCCAGTCCTGTGAATTGTGCGTGACCTTTAATCCGCCAATGATCGGGATCGCTTCTCCGTTCAGAGACCGTCCGATCCTCCTTGAATAGAACAATTCCAGGTCCTCGAAGAATCCCCAACCGCCGAATCCTGACATGTGGAATATGTCCGTACCTTCGATGAAGAATGGTCTTCGTTCATTCAGATACGTGGGATACCTGCTCAAATTAAGGGTGAATGGGTCGGACTCGATCTGGGCAAAGTCAGGATACGCGGTCGCGTTGACTGTAGTCTGCGGTGTCACATCCCATTTTAAATTCAGGGAAGCGCTTGGTTTGATGTTTATGCTGTCCGTGTCGTCATAATACCAATGTTCGTCGACCCGCACATAGCCTTCCGGATACAGTTCGAAGTAGTGGCCAGTAGACTTGGGATTGATACCTTTAAGGGTGCCCCATTGCGAGACAAGCTCTCCTTCAGCGTGGTTGACGCCGGTCCAATAATCAGTTTCTCTCGTTTTCGCAGTATAGCGCATGAACTGGATTCCCCATTCATCGAGTCCCTTTTTATACCGTATCGATTTGAAGGGGATTTTGATCTCGACTTCAAGTAGGTCATCATGAACCCCGATTGCGCGGTACCAGATACCTTCCCAGGAATCATCCCATTCGCGGCCATCATCCAGAACCCAGCCGTCCCAGATTAAATTACTTGCAAAAACAAGGAAATAGTATCCAGTATTCTTGCTACCGAACGGATCGATGCTCACACGGACATTGTCTTCATCCTTGGTAAAGCACGCGATCGGCGCATGGGTATCCGCATAGCAACGAAAAGCTATATAGAGATTATCATCATCTTGCAGTACGTACACGGCAGTCGGCTGCTGTGGATCAGTATTCTCATATGGTTCGTACTGGATAAAATCGTAGGCTGAATCAGCCTGCAGCCAGAGATCTTCGATCATGCCGTCGATCTGCGGTGCAATGTCTGTTGGATACACATTGATGACCTTGCTGCTGCTTATTAGTAAGAGGACTACTCCCAGAATACTCATATAATCCCCCTTACCTTATGTACGGATAGAACACAATGCTACGCGAGTCATTATTAAGCACAATACCGTGAAAATCACCAATATCATAGGTAAACATTATGTCCTCCTTGTTAATTTTTTCTGCTGCTCTTTTTCAAGGAACGCCTTGCGCCAAACATAGTACTCATGAATCCGGTTGTGCTTGGGCTGGTGTGCCAGGTGGATATGGTAGCCTTTTTTGAGTTTTGTGAGCGCAACTGCCCCGATCGTTACGGTAAGTATCCCGACGATGAGATACACGGCATATTCACCGAAAAGCGAGCTCAGCGCAAGGAATGATCTGCGATATGTGTTATACTTGCGCACTGTATCATCTTCTTTTAACCCGAATACAGTGATCCCCTGGACAATACTGAGGGAATCGATCTGACCTTCCATATACCGCGGCGCCAGCACTTCGATCTCCGGGATGACATCCATCGTGATATGTCCGTCTGGCAATGAAATGATCGCTTCGTGCGAAGCCCCGGTAATAGAGAGGGTGATGAGGAACAAACAGGAAAGCGTAAACATTGTTATGTCTCCTTACTTTTTCTTACTCAGGTTGGTGATACCATACAGGTATACACTGGTAAGGCAGTCAATATATTTCTCGAAAAATGCATCGTCTAAGGGGATCGAGTGGTCGTCGTGCTTGAAATGTTCTTTCACGTGTTCTGACGGATTCGGTTCTTCGGCCATCCGGTCACAACAATAGCGGGACCGAAAAAAGTTGCCGATGATGCTGCCGAGCATGCCTTTCAGCACGGCGGTTTGTATGACATCATTGGGATCAAGACCGAGAATTCTGAACAGCTCATCCGCCTTTTTTCGTGAACTCTCAAACCATTTGATCCGGTAATCAATAATCTCAGGGATATCGACCGGGATTGCGCAAAAGGTCGCATTCGCAAGATCAGCGTTCTCACGGTGGAATGTGACCATGTTGCGGATCATAGTTTTTACACGTTCATCGAGCGGTGTCTTTTCATCACCTGTTGTACTTGTGGCCTCACCGTACTTCGTATAATACTCGTCCATGATAGACTTGAGGATGCTAATCTTCCCATCGTAATAGTAATTGATCATGGATATCTGCACATTTGCCTCTTTTGCGATCTCCCTGATGCCCACGGCTGCATAGCCCTTTCTCGCAAAGAGCCTGACGGCTGTGTCAAAAATTCTCTTTTTGGCTTCGATCTTTTTATCTTCTTTCATAGAGCCTCCGTTTCATAATCGAACGTTTGTCTATGTCAATCGTTCGTTTATATCAATCGTTCGTTTAATTATAGGGGAAATAGTGAAATTGTCAAGGGGTCAAATTTTTATTATTTTACAACGCTTTACAACGACATGATTGGGAAAGTGATGTGTAGCAACGATTTACCGCACTAGATAAAGAACTTACGTAATTTCAAGAGTTATTTTGTTGGTCGGATAAAGATGGCTGTTGACAATGTTCTAGCGAGACTTTTTTGTCTTTTCCTGATCGTGTTTTTGTTTGGTCACGCCTTTGATACCGTTGATATAGAAGTCTGTAAGGGTCTGGGTGAATTCCTCGTAGAAGTCATCATTGTAATCCGTGCATTGCTGTTGAGTGGCCATTTCCCAGGAATAGCGACCGCGGAAATGGGTGAGAATAATATTACCTAAAAGACCGTTGAATAGGTCCGAGTGTACCTTGTTCTCAAGATTCAAACCCAATTTGTCGAACAGTTTACTGAGTAATTGCATATGATGTTTTGCCCAGGATAGTTTAAGTTCAATGATCTCAGGAATGTCAAAAGGGATGGTGTCGAATGCAACGAGCGCCAGCGCTGTGTCGTCCCTGAAAAAATCAATGTAATTTTTTATGACTAAATGGATATGTGTTTCAACCGGTGACCTTATGTCCGCTTCAGAAATGGCTTTTTGATGTTTTTCATAGGCGATATTAATAATCTCTTTAAGGATACCGATCTTGCCGCCGAAATGATAGTTTACCATTGCGATGTTCACATCGGCTATTTTGGTGATCTCCCGTATGCCCACCGCATGATATCCTTTCTGCGCAAAAAGCGCTGTTGCGGCATCAAGGATCCTTTGTCTCGTGTTTTTCTTTTCTTTTTCAGACATTATATTCTTCTATTAAACGCTTGTTTAATTATAGTGAGTAAAATAGAAAACGCAAGAGCTTTCCTGCAAAAACCGTATTGGTGATTCGTGGATCGTACTCGTAAAAGGTCAAAACTGAAATCATCCATTAAATAGGGCAACAAATACGAATTACGAATCGTTAGTACGTTTTTCTTTCCTCCTCGTCAAACTGATGATCGCGGGAATGAACAGCACCGTGGTGACAAAACACGCAGCGACGCCGACTGCCAGGAGCGTGCCCAGGCTCTGGTATGCCGGGTACCCCCCGAACGC